>NZ_CP045118.1:2404282-2704817 GCF_009189165.1 Pseudomonas sp. SCB32 | reverse complement strand
GTGCTGAACGGCGTCTACGGCGCCTCGAAAGCCTTCGTACTCGCCTTCAGCCAGTCGCTGCACAGCGAACTCAAGGACCACAACGTGCGGGTCCAGGTGGTTCTTCCCGGCGCTACGGCCACCGATTTCTGGGCAGCCTCAGGCAAACCTGTCGAGCAGTTGCCCAGTGCGATCGTCATGAACGCTGAAGACATGGTGGATGCGGCCCTCGCCGGGCTCGACCTGGGCGAGTTCGTCACCATCCCGGCCCTGCCGGACATCGCCGATCTGGATGCCTATGAAGCCGCACGGCAGAAGCTGCTGCCGAACCTGTCGTCGAGTGTGCCAGCGACCCGTTATACGGGCTGAGCACCAAGCGCGCGTCCCTGAATCAGCAGGGAGCACGGGGCTGCTGGTGGTAGGGCCCCGTGTCGGATGATTCGACGCTTTGGCATCCGCACCAAGATCGTTCGGCCTACGAATCGATGAGGAGTGATGACAGATGCAGCGGCTCATGGCTAATGACCCGGGCGACTTCAACCATCTGCCTCGGCAACTTCTCGATGGACTACCGCAGAGCATTTGGTGAATCCCCATCGAGCACCTTGAGGTCCGCATGAGAGTCCTGAATCCGATCATCCGAAGTTGCGCGAAATAACGAACCCGCCCTTTCCCGCCATGAACCGAATCCCGATAACGCGGCTTTCGAATGTTCCGGCAAGAAATAGAGCGCGCGTCACTCTATTGGACTAGTCATGCAAACTTTGCATCGCTACGCCCCAACGACCTGCCCGGACTATCGCGGAGCAGGTATCCGGATCTGCAAGGAAAAAGCATCCGGATGGCATGGAACCCGCACACGACACTCTGCAAAGAGTGATCGCCCGTGCAACAGCCCTTGTTGAGGAACCTATTGATGAAAGCCGTAACTTCGTGGATCACCGCTCTCTTCGTCGCAGCCTCCCTGACCGCTTGCGCAACTGTCGGCCCGGGCAATGGAGGGCCCGGCGAAATGGAAATTCGAACAGGACGCATCGAACAGATCACCATGACGCAGATGCAGACCAACCATGACAGCGGCATCGGCGCGGTCCTTGGCGGGGTGGGCGGTGCTGCGCTGGGAAGCCTGATCGGCCAAGGCACCGGGCGCGACGTCGCCATGGTTGCAGGCGTCCTGGGCGGAGCCCTGGCCGGCAACTATGCGGAGAAGAAACGCTACGACCAGCCCAAGGAAGCCCAGCAGATCATCGTCCGCATGAAGAGCGGCGTGCTGGTGTCCGTGACCCAACCAGTCAATGCAAGCCTGAACCAGGGCATGCTGGTCTACATCGAAGGCACCGGCAGTGACGCGCGCGTGGTGCCGCAGGGCTGAGTGCCGCAGATGCCTCAGGAAGCGGGGCATCATCAGCTTAAAACTCGCCTATCGTGATTGAGGGCGGTCGATCGTTATCGTCGACACCGGTACGAAGATCGCCCTCGTCCCTTCCCATGAGTCCACGGCCGTAGGGGGAAGGGTTCGGCCGTCGGCGGCGCACCCAGCTTCCCGGCACGGTGGACGACACGAAGAACGACAGGATCGCTCTCGCCTCTCCCCCACCTGCGCCTCGAAGGCATCGACAAGGCCTTCGAGCTGATGCACATCGACCCATTCAGTCGCGCCGTCATCCATTTCGACGGACAGGGTTCCCGACGCGGCATGGCGCTGCGTCCTCCCTGTCGGACCGAACGCGAGGAGGATCAATCACATGAGCGCGATTCACATTCATCCATCGGTGGACAACGGCATCCGCCCGGAGAAGCCCGGCTTTGCCGGCGGCACGCTGCAATGTCTATGCGCAACCGACAAGGTGGAAGTCGCGGTCGGCGCCCAGACGCTGCACAACCATGCCTGTGGCTGCACCAAGTGCTGGAAGCCCGCCGGGGCGACCTTCGCCGTGATAGCCGTGGTGCCGCGAGACAAGGTCAGCGTGGTGGCGCACCCCGAGAAGCTGCAGATCGTCGACGAGAACGCCGTCATCCAGCGGCACGCCTGCCGCCAGTGTGGCGTGCACCTGTTCGGCCGCATCGAGAACAAGGGGCATGCCTTCTACGGTTTGGACTTCGTGCATACCGAACTCTCCCCGCAGGAGGGCTGGTCGGCGCCGGGCTTCGCCGCCTTCGTCTCCTCGCTGATCGAGAGCGGCACCCCACCCTCGCAGATGCAGGCGATCCGCAAGCGCCTGCGTGAGCTGCATCTGGAGCCCTATGACTGCCTGTCGCCGCCCCTGATGGATGCGCTGGCCAGCCACGCGGCCAAGCAGAAAGGCACCTACCGCGACGCCTGACCGGCCCGCCAACCGCGGAAGCAGGAGTGCCTCCAGGAGCGCGTGAAGCATCACGCCCGCTCCGGCGGTTGGCAGGACATCACACCCTCTCCCCTCGTAATGGACGATCAACGCGCCAAGCGGCGAGCCCATCTCACCCGCCCGCACGCCCCTCTGTCGGTTTCAGGACGTGAAGCGTCGCTCGAGTGCAATTCTGAAGTGGGCGCAATGGCAAGCTTCCATACTGTTAAGGACCAGGTGCGCCCAGATGCCTGGCCGGATAACAAGAATGGCGCTCCGAAGAGCCACGCTCCCGTGACGTGGCCGGCACGCCGCAGCCGAAGAGTTCCGAACCGCTGCCGGGGGACGGCAGATGCGTTCGCGATGTCGAGGTTCGCTGAATGTCTGATGACTCGCTCCACCTGCCCCTGATTCACGACGTGCTGGAACGCCAGAAGGCGACTCCCGGCGCCTTGCTGCCAATCCTCCACACCATCCAGGACGGCATCGGGTACATCCCCGATGTCGCCGTTCCCGAAATCGCTCACGCCCTCAACCTCAGCGTCGCCGAGGTACGCGGGGTGATCAGCTTCTACCACGACTTCCGTACGTCTGCGCCAGCGCGGCATACCCTGCGCCTGTGCCGGGCCGAGTCGTGCCAGAGCATGGGAGCCGAAGGCCTGGCCGCGCAGCTGCGTGAACAGCTTGCGCTGGATGACCACGGCACCAGCGCCGACGGCCAGATTGCCCTGCGCCCGGTCTATTGCCTGGGCGCCTGCGCCTGCTCGCCGGCCCTGGAGCTGGACGGCCGCGTGCATGCGCGCCTCACCCCCGAACGCCTGCGCGAGCTGGTGAACGGCTGCCTGGAGGATGGAGCATGCTGAAGCTGTTCGTTTCCTGCGATTCGGTCGCCCGCTCGGTGGGTGCCGATGAAATCGCCGCTGCGCTGGCCGCCGAGGCCGAGCGCCGCCAAATGCCGATGGACGTGCAACGCACCAGCTCCCGTGGCCTTTACTGGCTGGAGCCGCTGGTCGAGCTGGAAGGCGCCAATGGCCGCCTGGGCTTCGGCCCGCTCACAGTGGGCCAGGTCCCGGCCCTGCTCGATGCACTCTCTTGCGACTCGACCGGCGACTCCGCCAGCCATCCGCTGGCCCTCGGGCCGGTGGAAGAGATTCCCTATCTGAAGACCCAGCAGCGCCTGCTGTTCGCCCGTGCCGGTATCACCCGGCCGCTGTCGCTGGACGACTACCGCGCCCACGGCGGCTTCGAGGGCCTGACCCGCGCCATCGGCATGGACGGCGCCGAGGTGGTCGCCGCAGTGCTCGACTCCGGCCTGCGCGGCCGTGGCGGCGCGGCCTTCCCCGCCGGCATCAAGTGGCGCACCGTGCGTGACGCCAAGGCCGCGCAGAAATACGTGGTGTGCAACGCCGACGAAGGCGACTCCGGCACCTTCGCCGACCGCATGCTGATGGAAGGCGACCCCTTCCTGCTGATCGAAGGCATGGCCATCGCCGGCCTCGCCGTCGGCGCGACCATGGGCTACATCTATGTGCGCTCCGAGTACCCGGATTCCATCACCGCCCTCAACCAGGCCATCCAGATCGCCCGCGATGCCAGCTTCCTGGGTGAAGACGTGTGCGGCAGCGGCCGCACCTTCGAGCTGGAAGTGCGGATGGGCGCCGGCGCCTATATCTGCGGCGAGGAAACCGCCCTGCTGGACTCCCTGGAAGGCAAGCGCGGCGTGGTCCGCGCCAAGCCGCCGTTGCCGGCGCTGCAAGGCCTGTTCGGACTGCCGACGCTGGTGCACAACGTGCTCACCCTGACCTCGGTGCCAATCATCATGGCCAAGGGCGCGCAGTTCTACCGCGACTTCGGCATGGGCCGCTCGCTGGGCACCATGCCCTTCCAGCTAGCCGGCAATATCCGCCACGGCGGGCTGGTCGAGCGCGCCTTCGGTCTGACCCTGCGCGAACTGGTAGAAGGCTACGGCGGCGGCACCGCCACCGGCCGGCCACTGAAGGCCGCACAGGTGGGCGGCCCGCTGGGCGCCTGGGTACCACCGTCGCAATTCGACACCCCGCTGGACTACGAGGCCTTCGCCGCCATGGGCGCGATGCTTGGCCACGGCGGCGTGGTAGTGGCTGACGACAGCCTCGACATGGCCCGCATGGCGCGCTTCGCCCTGCAATTCTGCGCCGAGGAATCCTGCGGCAAGTGCACACCGTGCCGCATCGGCTCCACCCGTGGCGTGGAGGTCGTCGACCGCATCCTGGCAGCGACTGACGCCGGAGCGCGGGACGAGCAGGTGATCCTGCTCAAGGACCTCTGCGACACCCTGACCTACGGCTCGCTCTGCGCGCTTGGCGGCATGACCGCCTTCCCCGTGACCAGCGCCCTCAAGCACTTCCCCGCCGACTTTGGTCTGGCGCCCCAGGAGGCCGACCAATGATCAACTACTTCGATCCCGCCAATTCCAGCTCCAGCGAACTCGACCTCGGCACCCCCGCCCGCGAGAGCGACGTACAGGTCAGCCTGAGCATCGATGGCCGCGAAATCAGCGTGCCCGCCGGCACCTCGGTGATGCGCGCCGCGGCGCTGCTGGGCACCACCATTCCCAAGCTCTGCGCCACCGACAGCCTGGAAGCCTTCGGCTCCTGCCGCATGTGCCTGGTGGAAATCGACGGCATGCGCGGCTACCCGGCCTCCTGCACCACGCCGGTGACCGAAGGCATGGTGGTGCGCACCCAGACGCCGAAACTGGCGGGACTGCGCCGCAACGTCATGGAGCTGTACATCTCCGACCACCCGCTGGACTGCCTGACCTGTTCGGCCAACGGCAACTGCGAACTGCAGACGGTGGCCGGCCAGGTCGGCCTGCGCGAAGTGCGCTATGGCTACGAGGGCGCCAACCACCTGGGCGATGCGAAGGACGTCTCCAACCCGTACTTCGACTACGACCCGAGCAAGTGCATCGTCTGCAACCGCTGCGTGCGCGCCTGCGAGGAAACCCAGGGCACCTTCGCCCTGACCATCGCGGGGCGCGGCTTCGAGTCCCGCGTGGCGGCCGCCGGCGGCGAGAACTTCCTCGACTCCGAGTGCGTCTCCTGCGGCGCCTGCGTGCAGGCCTGCCCCACCGCCACACTGATGGAAAAGAGCGTGGTCGAGATCGGCCAGCCGGAGCGCAGCGTCATCACCACCTGTGCTTACTGCGGCGTGGGCTGCTCCTTCCGCGCCGAGATGAAGGGCAACCAGCTGGTGCGCATGGTCCCGGACAAGAACGGCCAGGCCAACCACGGCCATTCCTGCGTCAAGGGCCGCTTCGCCTGGGGCTACGCCACCCACCCGGACCGCATCACCAAGCCGATGATCCGCAAGCACATCAGCGACCCGTGGCAGGAGGTCAGCTGGGACGAAGCGGTCACCTACGCGGCCAGCGAATTCCGCCGCATCCAGATGAAATACGGGCGCGATTCCATCGGCGGCATCACCTCCAGCCGCTGCACCAACGAAGAGACCTATCTGGTGCAGAAGCTGGTGCGCGCGGCGTTCGGCAACAACAACGTCGACACCTGCGCACGCGTCTGCCACTCGCCCACCGGCTACGGCCTCAAGCAGACCCTGGGCGAGTCCGCCGGCACCCAGAGCTTCGACTCGGTGATGCAGGCCGACGTGGTGCTGGTGATGGGCGCCAACCCCACCGACGCCCACCCGGTGTTCGGCTCCCAGCTCAAGCGCCGCCTGCGTGAAGGCGCGCAACTGATCGTCATCGACCCGCGCCGCATCGACCTGGTGGACTCGCCCCACGCGCGCGCCGAGCTGCACCTGCAACTGCGCCCCGGCACCAACGTGGCCATGCTCAACGCCCTGGCCCACGTCATCGTCAGCGAAGGCCTGGTCAAGCAGGACTTCGTCGATGCGCGCTGCGAGGCGAGCGACTTCATCCGCTGGCGTGATTTCGTCAGCCTGCCTGAGAACGCGCCGGAAGTGCTCGGCCCGGTCTGCGGCGTACCCGCCGAGGAAATCCGCGCCGCCGCCCGCCTCTACGCCACCGGCGGCAACGCGGCCATCTACTACGGCCTGGGCGTCACCGAACACAGCCAGGGCAGCACCGCAGTGATGGGCATCGCCAACCTCGCCATGGCCACCGGCAACGTCGGCCGCGAAGGTGTCGGCGTGAACCCGCTGCGCGGCCAGAACAACGTCCAGGGCTCCTGCGACATGGGCTCCTTCCCCCATGAACTGCCGGGCTACCGCCACGTCTCCAACCAGGCCGTGCGCGCGCAGTTCGAGCAGGCCTGGGGCGTGACCCTGCAGCCCGATCCGGGCCTGCGCATCCCCAACATGTTCGAGGCGGCGCTGGGTGGCACCTTCAAGGCCCTCTACTGCCAGGGCGAGGACATCGCCCAGAGCGACCCCAACACCCAGCACGTCACCGCCGCGCTGTCGGCCATGGAGTGCGTGGTGGTGCAGGACATCTTCCTCAACGAGACGGCCAAGTTCGCCCACGTGTTCCTGCCGGGCAGCTCCTTCCTCGAAAAGGACGGCACCTTCACCAACGCCGAACGCCGCATCTCCCGCGTGCGCAAGGTGATGGAACCCCTGGGCGGCAAGGCCGACTGGGAAGGCACCGTGGCCCTGGCCAACGCCCTGGGCTACCCGATGAACTACACCCACCCGTCGCAGATCATGGACGAGATCGCCCGCCTGACGCCGACCTTCACCCGCGTCAGCTACGCCGAACTGGACCGCCACGGCAGCCTGCAGTGGCCGTGCAACGATGCGGCGCCCGACGGCACCCCGACCATGCACATCGAAGAGTTCGTGCGCGGCAAGGGACGCTTCATGCTCACCGGCTACGTGCCTACCGACGAGAAGGTCAACGCCCGCTACCCGCTGCTGCTGACCACCGGGCGCATCCTCAGCCAGTACAACGTCGGCGCCCAGACCCGGCGCACCGACAACGTTGCCTGGCACGAGGAAGACCGGCTGGAGATCCACCCCAGCGACGCCGAGAGCCGGGGCATCAACGAAGGCGATTGGGTCGGTGTGGGCAGCCGCGCCGGGCAGACGGTGCTGCGCGCCAAGGTCAGCGAGCGCGTCGCGCCGGGGGTGGTCTACACGACCTTCCACTTCCCGGAATCGGGCGCCAACGTGATCACCACCGACAACTCCGACTGGGCCACCAACTGCCCGGAGTACAAGGTCACGGCGGTGGAAGTGGTGCGTGTCTACGAACCCTCCGAGTGGCAGAAGCGCTACCAGAACTTCAGTGACGAACAGCGTCGCCTGCTGCAGGAACGCCGCCACGCGGAAAGAGCCGAGGCCCGCCGATGAACACCGACAACCTGATCAAGATGGCCAACCAGATCGGCCAGTACTTCGCCAGCGAGCCCGACCGCCAGCAGGCCGTGCGCGGCGTGCAGCAGCACCTGCAGAGCTTCTGGACCCCGGCCATGCGCCGCGACCTGAAGGCCTGGCATGAGCAACACCCGGACGGCGACCTGAACCTGCTGGTGCGGGCCGCGTTGACGGAGGCGACCGCGAACGCGTAGCGCGCTGGGCCGCGCCGCCGCCCTGGAACCGATGTTCCGGAGCCGGCGCGGCCCAACCTGTTTCGCAACGAGCGGCGCAGGCCATTCCCAATAACCCGCATCGCGCATCCACTGGCGATCCCTTGCACAGGTGGGCAGGCATGCGGTTATGGACCCCCTACCCTTCGACCTGAACCACCTGCGCGGCTTCGTCCTGGTGGTGGAGCACCACGGCTTCACCGCGGCGGCGAATGCGCTGGGCGTGCCCAAATCCCGCATCTCCCGCTACGTGGCCGAACTGGAGGCCGCGCTCGGCACCCGCCTGTTGCAACGCAACTCCCGCAAGCTCGCCCTCACCGAAGCCGGCAGCGAATTCTATGGCTACAGCGTGGCCATGCTGGGACAGGCGCGCGCCGCGCACGTCGCCATGCAGCACCGCAGCGGCGCCGTTGCCGGCACGGTGCGGTTGAGCGTTTCGGTCGCGGTCGCCGACCTGCTGCTGACCCACGTGCTGCCGCCCTTCCTCGCGGCGTTCCCGCAGGTGAACGTGGCACTCCAGGCCACCAACCGCATGGCCGACCTGATCGATGAGGGTCTCGACCTGGCGGTGCGCGGCATGAAGGCAGCGCCGGAGTCCTCGGACCTGATCCAGTCGCGGATCTGCACCGTTCGCTGGGGCCTGGTGGCGAGCCCGGACTACCTGGCGAAGATCCCGATTCATGCGGTTGCCGATCTGGCCGCCGCCGACGCCCTCCTGTACCGGCCCCTGGATGGCTCGGAGCCCGGCTGGACGCTTTACGCCAGCGACGACAGCGAGACGATCCAGCGCACCCGGGTGCGCCTGCAGGGTGACAGCCTGGCGGTGCTCAAGAGTGCGGCGCTCGCCGGCTGCGGCATCGGAGAGCTGCCCCTGTATGCGTGCCGCGATGAGCTCGCCGACGGCAGCCTGCTGCACCTGCTGCCGGGATACCGTCCGCGTTTCGGGCGCCTGGTGCTGCTCTTCCCCTCCCGGCGCGGCATGACGCCGGCCGCCAGGATGCTGGCCGACCACCTGCGCTCGGGTTTCCTGGCCCTGCTCCGCCCCAACGAGCACCTGGATCACCCACCGAACCGCTGACCGGCCCGATCGTTCCGCAAAACAGGACGAAGCGTCACAACCCCCACGATTGTCCGGAACGACCCTACTGCCTAGCCTATTGAAATGACGTGTGGAGCAAGCCGCCACCCGCCTCGTTCGCCGTCCATGCAAACGCTTACACAACGGGAGGCCAGCTCGATGAACGCAAACGTCGCCCCGCACTATCAACGCCTGACCCGCGACAACGCGGTGCTGCTCATCGTCGATCACCAGGTCGGGCTCTATACCGGAGTCCGCGATATCGACACCCTTGAGCTCAAGCACAACATCGTCGGCCTCGCCCGCGCCGCTGTCGCGCTGCACCTTCCCATTGTGCTGACCACCACCACGGAGAAGATGTGGGGGCCGACCATTCCCGAACTCAAGGAAGCCCTACCCGGCATCTCGCGCATCGAGCGGACCACGGTCAACGCCTGGGACGAGCCGCGCGTGGTGGCGGCGGTGAAGGAGACCGGGCGCAGGAACCTGATCGTCACCGGCATCTCGACCGACGTCTGCCTGGCCTTTCCGGCCATGGCCGCACTGGACGACGGATTCATCACCTACGCGGTCATCGACGCCTCCGGCAGTTTCACCCATGCACAAGCCGACCTCGGGGTGATGCGCATGATTCAGGCCGGAGTCATTCCGGTGGGCTACTCGAACGTCGCGGTGGAAATCCTCGGCGACAACGCCGCCCCGGAAGCCAGCGCCGTCTACGCCGCACTGGGCATGCCCTTCGCCGGCCTGGTGTTCAACCTGAGCCAGTATTTTTCCGGGCAGTAGCGCGCTCGGCACGCCGCCGCTCCCGAGCGCCCGTCAGGCCCGACCGTAGCAAGCGCCGGGCCTGACTCACCTCTGCCGGACGATATCGACCGAAATCTCCACCGCCGCGACCGTGCCCCGATTCTCCAGCCAGTGCGTGGTGTTCCGGTCCTCCGGCCAGCCCAGGCCCGGCCCATAGTCCGTGGCCACGCCATCGCGATGGTCGGTGATGGTGCCCTGCAGGATGAAGACCGTACCGGGCCTGTCGATGTGGCTGTGCACCGGCCCGAACACACCGCCCGGCTCGATGGTTACCCTGCGCATGCGCAACTGACGCCCGGCCATGCCCTCGATCTCCAGCCCCAGGTCCATCGTCGCCAGCAACTCCACCGTTACTCCCCTGGTCTCGGGTGCCGTCTCTTCGTCGCTCATGGTGGTCTCCTCACTGTCCGATCAAACCCCGGGGGCTGTTTCCTTCAGTGAAGCCCCGCTTTGGCGTTCACGGCGGCAGCGAGCCATCGGGCGAGCCGGAAGGCGACGAAGGGTCGAATGCGCCGTTTATCGCCCCGCCTTAAGGCTTCGCTAATCTTGCGAATCGATAATCCTTGGCCATTCGGCGCCACGCCAAATGGCTTGACGAAGCGGACCTGCCGGCATACCGTGCGCGGCAATTTCTTTCCCACACAGGAGTCCTGCCTTGGACAGTTGCCCTAGTCGATTGCGACAGGTCTGAACAGCGAGCACGTCCGGCAGTACATCCCTGCCACTGTCTCGCTGATCACAGCGGACAGTGGCGATCCGCATCCCGACCGGGATGACGCATCCCCATTCTCCCCTCCCGCCTCACCGAGCGGCGAACACCTTCAGCGCCGCCGGCGAAGCCGTGCGACCTTGCGCAATCCATCACCCCCGAATTCCGCGCGGGCCTCGTCCTGCGCCCCTGCCGGCCCCAGGCCGGAAACGAGGTGGATCATGGATTGGAAAATCTTCCTGCTGCGCGCTGCCGCAGCACTCATTCTCGGCGCCCTGATCGGCGCCGAACGCCAACTGCGCCAGCGCCTCACCGGGCTGCGCACCAATGCCCTGGTCAGCACCGGCGCCTGCCTGTTCGTGCTGATGACCCAGAGCGTTCCCGGCCTCGCCAGCGATGCTTCGCGCATCGCCGCCTACGTGGTCTCCGGCATCGGCTTCCTCGGTGGCGGCGTGATCATGCGCGACGGCCTCAACGTACGCGGCCTGAACACCGCGGCCACGCTGTGGTGCACCGCCGCCATCGGCGTACTGTGCAGCATGGGCCTGCTGCTGGAGGCCGCCCTCGGCAGTCTTGTCGTGCTCTGCGCCAACATCCTGCTGCGCGACATCGCCCAACGGCTGAATCACCAGGAGGTGCTGCCGGCCAGCGAGGTCGAGCTGCGCTATGGCGTGGAGATCGTCTGCCGCGCCGAGGACGAGATCCAGGTGCGCAGCCTGATGCTGCACAGCCTCGACGGCGCCAGCCTGCGCCTGCAGTCGCTGCACAGCGAGGACCAGGCCAACCCGGCCAAGCTGGAAGTCCGTGCCGAGCTGCTCGGCGACCACAGCGCCACTTCCCAGCTTGAGCGTCTGGTCAGCCGCATCAGCCTGGAAAAAGGCGTCAGCTCGGTGCGCTGGCAGGTCTCCGACCTGGCCGCCGACTGACGCGCCCCAAGCAACCCGAACAGGAGATCCCGGAGCCCGGCCATGAATCCCGACCCCAGTCCCGCATCACCCAGACCCGGGCCGGACGGCAGCTAGCGAGATCTCTTCGCGCCGCCGTCCGGCCTGACCGGCGGCGGCGCAGTCCCTGCGCTCCGCAAACCCTCTGGTGGCCGCCCTGCTGCGGCCGCCCAGGAGTGCATCATGCTGTTCAAACACTTCAGCCGGCGCCTGCTGGCCCTTTTCGACCACGGCCTGAGCCGTCACTTCCGCCGCCACGCGGTACTCGAACTGCTGCGCAACGGCAGCGCCCGCGGCAGCCTGCCACCCGACTTCGTACGCCAGTTGGCTTGCGCCGCCGAACTGGACACGGAGAGCCTCTACCGGCACTTCCAGAGTCACCCCGAAGGTCTCGACGCCGCCAGCGTCGAGGCACTGCGCGAGCGGGTCGGCGCCAACCTGGTGGACCAGGAGAAACCAGTCTCGCCGCTGCTGCACCTGTGGTGGTGCTACCGCAACCCGTTCAACCTGCTGTTGAGCCTGCTAGCACTGGTGTCCTGGCTCACCGATGACGTCAAGGCGGCCACGGTGATCGGCAGCATGGTGCTGATTTCCACGCTGCTGCGCTTCGTCCAGGAGTCGCGCTCCAATCGCGCCGCCGAGCGCCTCAAGGCATTGGTGAGCAACACCGCCGGCGTGCTGCGGCCTGGCTCGCCCGGAGCCGACCGGCGCGGCGCCATCGAGGTGCCCTTCCGCGACCTGGTGCCCGGCGACGTGGTGCTCCTCGCCGCCGGCGATATGATCCCCGCCGACCTGCGCGTGCTGGCGGCCAAGGACCTGTTCGTCAGCCAGGCGGCCATCACCGGCGAGTCGCTGCCGGTGGAGAAATTCGCCGAGCCCCACCGAGGCGCCGCCGGCAGCCCGCTGGAGCGCGAGAACCTGTGCTTCATGGGCACCAGCGTGGTCAGCGGCAGTGCCCGCGCGCTGGTGGTCGGCACCGGCCAGCGCACCTACTTCGGCAACCTTGCCGAGCGGGTACTGAGCAGCGACCGCGAACCCACCGCCTTCCAGCAGGGCGTGAACAAGGTCAGCTGGCTGCTGATCCGCTTCATGCTGGTGATGGCGCCGCTGGTGCTGCTGCTCAACGGCTTCACCAAGGGCGACTGGCTGGAGGCTTCGCTGTTCGCGCTGTCCATCGCCGTCGGCCTGACTCCGGAAATGCTCCCGATGATCGTCACGTCCACCCTCGCCAAGGGTGCGGTGGTGCTGTCGCGCAAGAAAGTCATCGTCAAGCGTCTGGACGCCATCCAGAACTTTGGCGCCATGGACGTACTGTGCACCGACAAGACCGGCACCCTGACCCAGGACCGCATCGTGCTGGAGCGCCACACCGACGTGCTCGGCCAACCGTGCGAGAGCGTGCTCGACGCCGCCTGGCTGAACAGCCACCACCAGACCGGACTGAAGAACCTGCTCGACGTGGCCGTGCTGGAGCACGCCGGTGCCGAGCGCGAGGCGCAGCTGGGTGCGACCTTCACCAAGGTCGATGAAATCCCCTTCGACTTCCAGCGCCGGCGCATGTCGGTCGTGGTCGGCGAGCGCGGCGACGGCCACCGGCTGATCTGCAAAGGGGCGCTGGAGGAAATCCTCGCAGTGTGCAGCCGCGTGCGCCTCGGCGAACAGGAACTGGCGCTGGACGCCCGCCTGCTCAAGCGCATCCGCGCGCACACCGCCAGCCTCAATGACGAGGGGCTGCGCGTCGTCGCCGTGGCGGTGAAGCAACTGCCGGCCGGGCGCGAGCAGTACCGGGTAGCCGATGAAAGCGACCTGCTGCTGATCGGCTACATCGCCTTCCTCGACCCGCCCAAGGAAACCACCGCCGCCGCCCTGCGCGCCCTCGCCGGGCAAGGTGTAGCGGTGAAAGTGCTGACCGGCGACAACGAGCGAGTCACCCGCCGCGTCTGCCGCGAAGTCGGCCTGCCCATCGAGGGCATGCTGCTGGGCAGCGACATCGACGCCCTCGGCGACCGCCAGCTGAGCGAGCGTGCCGCGCAGTGCAACCTGTTCGCCCGCCTCACCCCGGCGCACAAGGAACGCATCGTCCGCCTGCTGCGCCAGCGCGGCCATGTGGTCGGCTTCATGGGCGACGGCATCAACGATGCGCCGGCCCTGCGCGCCGCCGACGTCGGCATCTCGGTGGACTCGGCGGTGGACATCGCCAAGGAGGCGGCCGACATCATCCTCCTGGAGAAGAGCCTGATGGTGCTGGAGGAAGGCGTGGTGGAAGGCCGCAAGACCTTCGCCAACATGCTCAAGTACATCAAGATGACCGCCAGCTCCAACTTCGGCAACGTGTTCAGCGTACTGGTGGCCAGCGCCTTCCTGCCCTTCCTGCCGATGCTGCCGCTGCACCTGCTGGTGCAGAACCTGCTGTACGACGTGTCCCAGACCGCCATCCCCTTCGACAACGTCGACCCCGAGCAGCTGACCAAGCCGCAACGCTGGAAAGCCGATGACATCGGGCGCTTCATGCTGTTCTTCGGCCCGCTGAGCTCGATCTTCGACATCCTCACCTACGCGCTGATGTGGTTCGTCTTCGCCGCCAACTCGCCGGAACACCAGACGCTGTTCCAGTCCGGCTGGTTCGTCGAAGGCCTGCTCTCGCAGACCCTGGTGGTGCACCTGATTCGTACCCGCAGGCTGCCCTTCGTGCAGAGCCGCGCCGCCTGGCCGCTGCTGGCCATGACCCTGGTGATAGTGGGCATCGGCCTGTTGCTGCCGATGTCACCGCTGGCCGGCTACTTCAAGCTGCAAGCGCTGCCATGGACCTACTTCCCGTTCCTGCTGGCGATCCTGATCGGCTACGTCGGCGTGGTGCAGGCCATGAAAGGCTGGTTCGTGCGCCGCTACGGCTGGCAATAAACGCAAAGCGCCGCCCATGCGGCGGCGCTTCTGTGATGAATCGTGCCGAGGCAGGGTCGGACTTCAAGGTCCCGCCCCGGCAAGCGATCACTCAGCCATGTGCAGGTCCGGGAGCTGCTGGCGGAACGCGCGCGTGGCGCTGAGCAGGCAGATGAACCCCAGGCACATCCAGCCGAAGCCGATCATGAAGGTCAGGCCCGACAGGCTCGACCACAGCCAGATGGTGCTGAGGAAGCCCACGGCCGGCAGGACGCCGTAGCTCAGGTAGTTGCGCAGGCCACCGAGCTTCTGATCGACCAGGTAATGCTTGACCACGGCCAGGTTCACGGCCGAGAAGGCGAAGAGCGCGCCGAAGCTGATCATGTTGGCGACGGTATCCAGCGTGACGAACAGTGCAATCAGCGAGAGCAGGCTGATCAGCATGATCGCGGTGGCCGGAACACGCTTCTTCGAGACCAGCTTGCCGAATGCCCGGGGCAGCGCCCCATCGCGCCCCATGGCGAACAGCACGCGCGACACGCTGGCCTGGGAAACCATTGCCGACGCGAAGCAGCCGGCTACGTAGGTCGCGGTGAAGAAGGTCACCAGCCCCTCGCCACCGATGCGGCGCATGACGTCCAGCGCAGCGGAGTCGGCGTCCGTCAGTGCCTGCCATTCCGGGAATACCAGTTGGCCGAAATAGGCCGCGACGATGAACAGCAGACCACCGATCAAGGTCACCAGCATGATCGCCGCCGGAATCTGGCGCTTGGGGTTGGGCGTCTCTTCCGCCATGGTCGATACGGCGTCGAAGCCGAGGAAGGACAGGCACAGCACCGCCGCGCCGGACATGACCAGCGACAGGCTGAAATGCTCGTCATAGATGGGCTGGAGCAGCGAAACCGGCTCCGCCTGCCCGTTCAGTTGGCTCACCGAGAGCGCAATGAACACCACGATGAAGACGACCTGGGCAACGATGAGAATCCAGTTGACGCGGGTGATGGACTCGATGCCGATGAGATTGAGGAAGGTCACCAGGACGATGGACCCCAGGATCCACACCGCCGCGGGGACCGTCGGGAAATACTCGGACATGTAGATGCCGATCAACAGGTAACTGAGTAACGGCAGGAAGATATAGTCGAGCAATAGCGTCCATCCGGCCATGAAGCCGAAATAGGCGCCAAAGGTCTTGCGTGTATAGGTGTAGACCGAACCCGAATAGGGATGGGCTTGAACCATGCGCCCATAACTGTATGCCGTCAGCAACATTGCGGCCAATGTAAAGGCATAGGCACTGGGTAAATGACCCATGGTCATCCGAGTGACCAGGCCATAAGTAGTGAATACCGCCAGCGGCACCATGTAAGCCAGTCCGAAGAGTACGAGCGCGGAAACTCCCAATGATTTTCTGAATGACCGCGGCGCGGTGGATTCGATATGCGGTTGATGGGCTGCAAGGGAACTATCAGTTGCACTTGTTATTTTTTTCATGGCGGACTCGTGGGATTTGAGCGCATGGCGCTCATATGGCGAGGGTTGCTTGATGGTCGAAACTTGCCGCGCACCTGCCGAACGCATGAGCGACGTCAGGCACGTCGATGATTCAGGCGTCCAGCACCGGCTTGCGCGGGGTATCCAGCAAGGTCGATTCCTCGCGGCGCCCCCTCATCAGCTCACGGTTCCTGAGCGGCACCCCGCGCGCCCCTAAGGACGCGTCACCCTGCGCAGCGACAGGGAAGCCGCCGATCCGTGCGCAATCGATGAAGGTCTGCCGGGCGACGAACTGCCGCCGATCATTGAACGGGTGCACCAGGACACTCCTACTTCAGCCGCCTCGAAGGGCGTTGTTGTTTGAATGGGGGGCGGATGGTGCGCCAGCTTCCTGCATAGGAAAAATATTAAAAATATGTTCGAGCCCCATGAAAATAATATTGGGCAGCTGCAGGCGGCATCACATCCGGCCTGGCGCTGAAACAGCGAACAGCGGAAGGAGTTCGACCATGCCGGCTGCCAGGGCTAACTTCCGTGAAGATGAACACCAGGCCTGCATTACCTTCAGCCATTCAAACACTGCCCCATCAAATAAAAAAAACCGCCTCCCCGGGCGAGCAAAATTACCTTGTCTGCCGGTGAGGCCAGAAAAGGTCAACTTCACATCAGGGAGGCGGTAAGAGTTGGTTGCAGGAGTATTTAATCGCACGCCGGCGCCGGACGAAACGAGGTTTTTTGTTGCCGCTAACCAACCAAATCCACGGCTGCCAGGAACTGGCCCTTGCGCTGCGAGCGAGTGCGCCATCGGCGGGTAGTCCCGTCGCCGGTACCGGGCACGTCCGAGCTCACCGGACCAGGGGATTCGGGTGCTCCGGCGGACTTTATGCTTCAGTAGATCCAGATCCCTCTCTTTTTTTCACGCTGCCAGCCCTGCAGCTAAGGAAATCTTAATGCTCATCAGGCATCTGGTGCGCTCTTGTCAGAGGACGCCGGCGGGCTGAGTCATCAGCCTGTCAGCCACTTGAACCATACTTGCCCTTTTGCGGGCACCCGCCTTTCCACATCCTGACGATTAGAGACCTGATCATGGCCCTCCTCTTCACCCCATCGCCAGGCCTGCGTGATGCCGCGCCCAATCGCTGGGACTGGATCCTCCTGCCGCTGGTGCTGGCCCTGCTGGTGCTCGCCGCCTATGGCGCCATGCAGATGAGCCGGCCATTCGTGGTCGGTCAGACGCTACCGATCAGCCTCGATCCGCTGTACCTGCCCTACTACCTGCTGCGCACCATCCTGCGGATGTTCACCGCGCTGGGCTTCTCACTGCTGTTCGCCTTCGCCTTCGCCGCGCTGGCAGCCAAGTACCGTGCCGCCGAGAAGGCGATGATCCCGTTGCTCGACGTACTGCAGTCGGTGCCGATCCTCGGCTTCCAGGCGATCGCCATCGCGCCCTTCATCGCGCTCTTCCCCGGTAACCTGCTGGGCGTGGAGTGCGCGGCGGTGTTCGCCATTTTCACCTCCCAGGCATGGAACATGGCGCTGAGCCTGTACCAGTCGTTCCGCACCGTGCCGCCGGAACTGAACGAGGCGGCGCGGATCTTCCGCCTCTCCGCCTGGCAGCGCTTCTGGCGCCTGGAGTTGCCCTTCGCCATGCCCGGGCTGCTGTGGAACATGATGATGTCGATGTCCGGCGGCTGGTTCTTCCTGGTCGCCGCCGAAGCAATCTCGGTAGCCGGCCAGGACATCAAGCTGCCCGGCATCGGTTCCTACATCGCCGTGGCCATCGACCAGCGCGATCTCGGCGCCATCGTCTGGGCCATCGGCGCCATGCTCGCCGGCATCCTGCTCTACGACCAGCTGTTCTTCCGCCCGCTGCTGGCCTGGGCCGACCGCTTCCGCTTCGAGGAATCCCAGGGCGACACCGCGCAGCGCTCCTGGCTGCTCGACTGGGCCCGCCGCACCCGCTGGCTGAGCGCGCTCGGACAGCGCATGGCGGACGCCTTCCAGCGCGCCATGGGCTGGTTCGCCCAGCGCCACGACGGCACCCGCCCGCGGCGCGCCTGGTTGCGCCTGCCCGATTGGTGGCCGCGTGCCTGGGACGTCTTCCTGGTGCTGGTCTGCGCCTTCGCCTTCTTCCGCCTGGGCCTGTTCGTGCATCAGGACGTGGGCTGGGGCGAGGCCCTGCACGTGGCCGGGCTCGGCCTGATCACCCTGTGCCGGGTGATGCTGCTGATCGGCCTCGCCTCGCTGGTATGGGTCCCACTGTCGATCTGGATCGGCCTGCGCCCGCGCTACTCGCAGAAGGTCCAGGCGCTCGCCCAGTTCCTCGCCGCCTTCCCGGTCAACCTGCTGTTCCCGCTGGTGGTCATGGCGCTGGTGCACTTCCAGCTCAACCCGAATATCTGGCTGAGCCCGCTGATGGTGTTCGGCACCCAGTGGTACATCCTCTTCAACGTGGTCGCGGGCGCCGCCACCATCCCCTACGAACTTCGCCTGGCCGCCGACAACCTCGGCCTGCGCGGCTGGCTGAAATGGAAGCGCGTGTACCTGCCCGCGGTCTTCCCCAGCTTCGTCACCGGCGCCATCACCGCCAGCGGCGGCTCGTGGAACGCCAGCATCGTCGCCGAGTACGTCACCTGGGGCGACACCTCGCTGGTGGCCAACGGCCTGGGCAGCTACATCAAGCAGATGACCGACGCCGGCGACTTCCACCGCATCGCCCTGGGCATCGGCGTAATGTGCATCTACGTGATGCTGCTTAACCGCTTCTTCTGGCGCCGCCTGTACGTGATGGCCGAAAACCGTCGTTAAGGACCTGAGATGAAACAACCCCTGATCGAACTCAAGGCCGTCAACAAGGCCTTCCAGGCTTCCGACGGCACGCCGCGCACCGTGCTGGAGAATGTCGACTTCCACCTCGATGAGCGGGAGATCGTCGCCCTGCTCGGCCGCTCCGGCTCGGGCAAGTCGACTCTGCTGCGGATCATCGCCGGCCTGGTCGGCGCCGACCAGGGCGCGGTCAGCTACCGTGGCCAACCGATCCATGGGCCGGTGGCGGGCGTGGCCATGGTCTTCCAGTCCTTCGCGCTGTTCCCCTGGCTGACCGTGCAGCAGAACGTCGAGCTGGGCCTGGAGGCCCAGGGTGTGAGCCTCGCCGAGCGCGCCCGGCTGGCCAACGCGGCGCTGGAGCTGATCGGCCTGGCCGGCTTCGGCGGCGCGCTGCCGCGCGAGTTGTCCGGTGGCATGCGCCAGCGCGTGGGCATCGCCCGCGCCCTGGTGATGAACCCCGAGGTGCTGCTGATGGATGAGGCCTTCTCGGCGCTCGACGTGCTCACCGGCGAAACCCTGCGCGACGACATGCTCGAACTCTGGGAGGAACACCGCATCACCACCCGCTGCATCCTCGTGGTGTCGCACAACATCGAGGAGACGGTGATGATGGCTGACCGTATCCTCATCCTCTCCAGCGATCCGGGACGGGTGCGCTCGGAGCTGTGCATCGACCTGCCACGCCCGCGCAACGCCGACTCGGCAGAGGTCCGCGCGCTGGTGGACGAGGTCTACGCGCTCATGACCCAACGTCCGGAAGTCGCTGCTGTCGAAGGTGCACCGCCGGCGGTGGAACTGGGCTACCGCTTGCCCGATGCCGACATCGCGCGACTGGAAAGCGTGCTCGAACTGATCGCCGGCGAGCCCTTCAACGGCCAGGCCGACCTGCCGCACCTGGCCGAGGAGACCGAGTTGCCCGACGAGGTCCTGTTCCCGATCTACGAGGCCCTCGGCCTGCTCGGCTTCAGCCAGGTGATCGAGGGTGACATCCGCCTGACCCGCCAGGGCCGCAACTACGTCACGGCCCGCCAGGCGCGACGCCAGGACCTGTTCGCCCGCCAGTGCCGCAACCGCGTGGCGCTGATCGGCTACCTCCTCGACAGCCTGCACCTGGAGCCCGGCGGCCTGCAGGAGAAGGTCGTGCTCGATCGCCTGGAAGAGTACATGGACGCCGACGAAGCCGAACGGGTGCTCAAGGTCGCCATCGAGTGGGGCCGTTACGCCGAACTCTATGAGTACGACTTCCACACCCGTCGCCTGACGCTGGCACGGGAAACCACGAACGAGAGCTGATGCCGGCCTTCCTCCGGGCTCGACGCCAGCCTCGGCGGCTGGCGTCGCACGTCATGACGCTCAGGCCCTGACCTGACGCACCGGCGCACGGCTGCGCTGCTGCTCCTCCCAGTCTTCCACCACGCCCACCGGCACGTTCGCCGGCGCCAGCATCTGGCGGCCGCGCACCAGGTCGGAGGCGCGCTCGGCGAGCATGATGGTCGGTGCGTTGAGGTTGCCGTTGGGCTCGGTGGGGAACACCGACGAGTCGATCACCCGCAGGCCCTGGATGCCGCGCACGCGCAGTTCGGAATCGACCACCGCCAGCTCGTCCTCGCCCATGCGGCAGGAGCCGCAAGGGTGCATGGTGCTCTCCATGTTGGCGCGGACGAAAGCGTCGATCTCCTCGTCGGTCTGCACCTGCGGGCCGGGCGCCAGTTCCTCGCCACGGAAGCGGTCCATGGCCGGCTGGCCGATGATCTCGCGGGTCAGGCGCACGCAGCGGCGGAAGCCCTCGCGGTCCTCCTCGCTCTCCAGGTAGTTGAAGCGGATTTCCGGGTGCTGGTACGGGTCGGCCGAGACGGCGCGCACGTAGCCGCGGCTCTTGGGCTTGTTCGGCCCGGTGAGGATCATGAAGCCGTGGCCCTTGAACGGCTTGTCACCGTCGTAGCGCATGGCGGCGGGCAGGAAGTGGAACTGGATGTCCGGCCAGCGCAGCCCTTTGGAGGAACGGATGAAGCCGCCGGCCTCGAAGTGGTTGCTCGCGCCCAGGCCGTCCTTGAACAGCAGCCAGCGCAGGCCGATCAGCGCCTTGCCCAGCAGGCTCATCTTGCCGTTGAGGGTGACCGGTTCCTTGCAGGCGTACTGGATGTAGATTTCCGAGTGGTCCTGCAGGCTCTCGCCGACGCCGGGCAGGTCGTGCTGCACCTCGATGCCGGCCTTGCGCAGCACCGCCGCCGGGCCGATGCCGGAGCGCTGCAGCAGGTGCGGCGAGCCGATGGGGCCGGAGCTGACCAGCACTTCGCGATTGCAGTAGACAGTGTGGGTCTTGCCGCCCTGGTCGTACTCCACGCCGATGGCGCGCTTGCCTTCGAGGAGGATGCGGCGGGTCATGGCGTGGGTCACCACGGTGAGGTTCGGCCGCTCCATGGCCGGGCGCAGGTAGGCGTTGGCGGTGGACCAGCGCACGCCGTCCTTCACCGTCATGTGCATGGCGCCGAAACCTTCCTGCATGTAGCCGTTGCAGTCATCGGTCTTGATGTAGCCGGCCTCGGCGCCCGCCTCGACCCAGGCGCCATACAGCGGGTTCTGCATGTTGTTGCCGTTGTTGGTGGACAGCGGACCTTCGGCGCCACGGTAGTCGTCGCCGCCGAACTTGTAGCCCTCGGCGCGCTTGAAGTACGGCAGGCAGTTGCGATAGCCCCAGCCCTTGGCGCCAAGGGATTCCCACTCGTCGAAGTCATAGGCGTGGCCACGGATGTAGACCAGCCCGTTGATCGACGAGGAACCGCCCAGCACCTTGCCGCGCGGGCAGTGCAGGCGACGGTTGTCGAGGTGCTTCTCGGCGGCGGTTTCGTAGCGCCAGTTGTACTTCTTGGTGTTCATCGGGATGGAGAAGGCGCTGGGCATCTGGATGATCACGCTGCGGTCGCTGCCGCCGAATTCCAGGACCAGGACCGAGGTACGCGGGTCTTCGCTCAGGCGATTGGCCAGGACGCAGCCGGCCGAACCCGCACCAATGATGATGTAGTCGTATTTGTTGGTCATTTCGGATCTCGCTGGGCGCGGGGTCGCGCCGTTCGGTTACCAGGCCTTGCCGGTGGAGAAATGCGGCGTGGTGCTTTCGATCTGGCGAATCAGCTGTTCCTCTTTCGCAAGGTCCAGCGACAGGCACAGCAGGTAGTAGGCGATGCCGGAGACGATCAGCCCGACCAGCCAGGCCATGTCGACGCCACCGATCATCCGCGCCAGGGGGCCGACGAAGATCTCGTCGGTGCCGTTGTAGATGGTGAAGAACGGGATCATCACCACGAAGCCGATCAGGTAGGCGATCAGGCCACGGCTGCCCCAGTGGCCGTAGATGTTGTCCTGCGGCAGGAAGAAGTGCGGGATGGCGTAGCGGCCCTTGCGCACGAAGAAGTAGTCGGTGAGGTTGACGGCGGTCCAGGGCACCAGGAAGTACAGCATCACCACCAGGTACATGTTGAGCACCGACAGGCCCGAGCCCGAGGCGTTGATGGCGACGGCCATGCCCAGTTGCAGCAGCACCACGAAGAGGATCGCCCAGATGCGCACGCGGGGGGTCGGCTTGATCTTCTTGAACGAGTCGACGCCGGTGAGGGTGGTGAGCTTGGCGCTGTAGATGTTCATCGCAATCACCGGCAGGAACGCCAGGATGGTGAGCGCCACCATCAGGGTGCCCAGCTGCGGCGCGAAACCGGCGCCCACGGCATTCAGCGCGACCAGCACATCGGTGGTGTGCAGGTGCTCGGCCAGCCAGCCGCCGACGGCGATCATCCATGCGCCGGACAGCGAGGCACCGAGGAACACGGCGAGGATCAGCTTGCCGCTGGAAGTGTTCTTCGGCAGGTAGCGCGAGTAGTCCGAGACATAGGGCGCGTAGGCGATGTTGTAGCTGGCGCCGGCGGCGAACTGGGCGACGAAGCCGACCCAGGTGAAGCCCAGGGCGACAGCCTCGGTGCTACCCGCCGGCGTCGGCGCGGACTGCACCCAGCCCATCAGCACGGCGAGCGAAAGCAACCCGTAGAGCGGCAGCGAGAGGAACAGCGACCACTTGAAGGTACGGTGCATCCAGTCGTGGCCGAGGATCGCCAGCAGGGTCGCCGGCACCGTAACCGCCAGGGCCACCTGCATCGGTCCCCAGTGGAACAGGGTGTTGAGCCCCTGCATCATCAGCACCAGGTTGACGATGTTGAAGCCAGCGAAGACGAACAGCGTGGCGAACAGCACCAGGATGACCCCGCGATAGCCGAACTGCGCGCGCGACTGGATCATCTGCGGCAGGCCCAGGTGCGGACCCTGGGAGCCGTGGAAGGCCATGAACAGGGTGCCGAACATGATGCCGAGGGTGCCGGCGATCATGGTCCACAGCGCGTTGAGGCCGACGCTGGGGCCGACGAAGCCGATGGTCATGGTGAAGAACGTGAAGTTGCCGACGAACCAGAACGGTCCCTGGGTCGACAGCTTGTCGGTACGCTCGTGCTCCTCGATGAAATCGATGGAGTGCCCTTCAATTTCCAAGCCGCGCGCGCCTTCGGAAAGGGGGGCGGACTGCGATTCTGCTTTCATGGTTCTCTCCGGATTGTTCTTGTATGGAGTCTCACCAGCAGACACTGCACCTGAAATCCAGTCTGTTACGACGCAGGCTCCAGGTACAGCGCCTCATGCATCAACGGTATGGCGTTTTGCTAGACCGCCCGATCAGGGCAGTGTGATCCACACCGCCTTGGTTTCCAGCAGGTAATCCAGCTGCTCCGATCCCATGTCCTTGCCGTAGCCGGACTGCTTGTAGCCGCCGAAGGGCATCGAGGGATCGAGGGTGCTGTGGGCGTTGACGTAGACGGTGCCGGCACGCAGACGCGGGATCAGCGTGTGGACCTTGCCCAGGTCGTTGGAGTAGATGGCCGCCGCCAGGCCGAAGTCGGAATCGTTGGCCAGAGCCAGCGCCTCTTCCTCGTCGTCGAAGGACGCGGTGACCAGCACCGGGCCGAAGATTTCCTCGCGGACCACGCGCATGTCATTGCGGCAGTTGGCGAAGATGGTCGGCTGCACGAAGAAGCCCGGACCCTCGACTACCTCGCCGCCGAAGTAGACCTCGGCGCCCTCTTCCTTGCCGGCCTGGATGTACGCCAGCACGCGCTCCTGCTGCTGCCGGGAGACCATCGGGCTGATAAAGCAGTCGGGGTCCAGGCCCGGCGCCAGCTTCAGGCTCGCGGTGTAGTCGGCCAGCTCGCGCAGGAACTCGTCGTAGACGCTACGGTGCACATAGGCTCGGGTGCCGGCGTCGCAGACCTGCCCGGAGTTGAAGAACACGCCGTTGGCCACCGCCTGGGCGGCGGCCTTGATGTCGGCGTCGGCGCAGACGATCACCGGTGACTTGCCGCCCAGTTCCAGGGTCAGGCGCTTCATCTGGTCCATCGCCGACTTGCCGACGTTGCAGCCTACCGGGGTGGAACCGGTGAAGCTCAGTTTGTCGATGCCCGGATGCTCAGCCATCGCCGCGCCGACTACGCTGCCGCGGCCGGTGACGATGTTCACCACGCCATCGGGAATCCCGGCATCCTGCACCAGCTCGGCGAAACGCAGCGCCGACAGCGAGGTCAGTTCGGCCGGCTTGACCACCACGGTACAACCCACCGCCAGCGCCGCGCCGAGCTTCCAGGCCATGGTCTGCAGCGGGAAGTTCCACGGCACGATGACGCCGACCACGCCCACCGGCTCCTTGCGGGTGTAGGCCAGGTAGTTGCCCGGCAGCGACGGTTCGACGGTGCGGCCGTGGATCTTGCTGGCCCAACCGGCGAAGTAGCGGAAGGTATCGATGGTGCCCTGGATGTCCACCGCGCGGGCCTGGACGACGGACTTGCCCATGTCGACCGATTCGATCTCGGCCAGCTCGTCGCCGTTGGCCTCGATCAGGTCGGCCAGGCGATGCAGCAGGCGCTCGCGCTCCAGCGGCTTGAGCTGGCTCCAGGCGCCGCTGTCGAACTGCGCGCGGGCGGCCTGCACGGCGCGGTCCAGGTCCGCCGCGGTGCCCATGGGGATGCGGGTCAGCGCGGTCTCGGTGGAGGGCTCGATGACCTCCGCCGTGGCGCCGTCGCTGGCGTCTACCCAGGCGCCGCCGATGAACATCTTCTGCGCCTTCGACAGGAAGCGTTGGGTGGCTTCGGAAATGCCGAAGCGCTGCAGATACTCTTTGACCTTGGTGTCCACTCTCATGTCCTCGTAACGGGGCGGGCCGGGACGCCCGCCGCTTGCATGACGGTTGCCGGGCTCAGCGGGCGCGAGCGCGGGCGTGGAAGATGAAGCCGATGCTGTTCATCAGCAGCTGCGCGGCGAGGATCGAGGTGACGCCGGCGGGGTCGTAGGCCGGCGCGACTTCCACCAGGTCCATGCCGATGATGCGGCCGTGACTGCGCTTGGCCAGCGCCTGGATGATTTCCAGCACCTCGTAGTACTGGAAGCCGCCGTGGCTGGGGGTGCCGGTGCCGGGGGCGATGGACGGGTCGAAGCCGTCGATGTCGATGGTGATGTAGTAGTTGCGGTCCTGCGGGATCATGTCGACCACCGCCTCGCAGCCCAGGCGACGTACGTCGCGCACCGAGAGGATCTGCGAGCCGGAGTCGCGGGCGGCGTCGTAGTCGGCGCGGTTGGACGAGGACACGTTGCGGATGCCCATCTGGGTCATGCCGACGATGTGGTCCATCTCCGAGGCGCGGCGCAGCGGGTTACCGTGGCCGTAGCGCACGCCGTGGCGCTCGTCGACGAAGTCCAGGTGCGCGTCGAAGTGCACGATGTGGATCGGCCCGCGCCCTTCGAAGGCCTTGATCACCGGCGCGTGGATCGAGTGGTCGCCGCCCAGCACCACCGGCATGGCGCCGGACGCGAGGATCTGGCGCACGGCGGATTCGATGTTGGCGTTACTGGTCTCCATGTCGGTGTGCACGATGTCAGCATCGCCCACATCCACCATGCGCACCTGGTCTTCGGTCAGGTAGGTGGCGTCGTCTTCGTGGTCATAGGCGCCGGCATGGCCGAAGGAGAATAGCGTGGATGCCTCGCGGATGCCGCGCGGTCCGAAACGGGCGCCGGAGCGCCACTGGGTGCCCATGTCGTTCGGTGCGCCGAGGATGGCCACGTCGGCGTCGATGGCGTTCCAGTCGGTGCAGATCGGCGATTTGGCGAAGGTGCAGTGCCCGACGAAGGGCAGGTTCAGGCGGCCGGACTCGTAACCGTGCTTTGCCATGGTCGTGCTTCTCCATTTCTTGTTCTGTTGAGGAGGTGGGGCGCGGGGAGCGCCCTTGGACCGACTATGGGCGCGGGTGGCCTGTAGAAAAATGCGCAAGTTCAGATACTCACATCGGCCTTGCCGAAGTAACCGCCGTTCCCCTTCTCTAGCTTTCGCGCGCCCGCGCAGGTGTCTAGAACGGCCATTTCCAGCCACACCCAGGTAGACCAAACCCTACGACTCATCGGCTCTTCGCAGTCCGAGCGAGTGTTCTTGCAGCACCGTATCCGTTGCGATTCGCGGCGCCGCCGGTTTAACTTGAAAAAAACAATTCGATCCCGCGCTCATATCAGCCCAGGCGATGTGAGCAGCCGGACAGGAGACCCCCGGTGATCCAGCTTCACGACGTCGATCTGAAACTCCTCAGGGTATTCGCCACCATCGTCCGCTGTGGCGGCTTCTCCGCCGCCCAGGCCGCGCTCAACACCGGCCAGTCGACCATCAGCGAACAGATGACGCACCTGGAGACGCGCCTGGGGGTCAAGCTCTGCCAGCGCGGGCGCAGCGGCTTCCGCCTCACCGAGCAGGGCGTCGCCATCCACGAGGCCACCCAGCGCCTGCTGGGCGCGGTAGAAAGCTTCTGCATGGACACCGACGTGCTCAAGCAGCACATCAGCGGCATGCTCAACCTGGGCATCATCGACTCCACCCTGACCGACCCCGACTCGCCCCTGCCGCGCACCACCCAGCGCTTCGTCTCGCGCGGCCACGACGCTCACCTGAACGTCTACATCGGTGCGCCGGCCGAGCTGGAAGAGCGCGTGCTGGACGGTCGCCTGCACCTGGCCATCGGGCACTTCCCGCTGCGTGTCGCGGGGCTGTCCTACCTGCCGCTCTACCAGGAGGCCCTGGGCCTGTACTGCGGCCGCCGCCATCCGCTGTTCGCCAGCCAGGCGCAGAACGGCCGCCTGCTCGAGGAAGTCCGCAGCAGCCGCATCGTCGCGCGCGGCTACATGCAGCAGTACGATCTGGAACAGCTGGGCGTGAGCAAGGCGGCGGCCACCGTCGAGAACATCGAGGCGGCGGCGATCCTGATCATTTCGGGTGCCTACATCGGCTTCCTTCCGGCACACTTCGCCGAGCAGTGGGTGAAGACCGGCGAGATGCGCCGCCTGGGCGCCAGCGCGCTGAACCTGATGTCGCCGTTCGACGCCATCACCCGACGTGGCGTGGCGCCGCCGCCGATCCTGCGGGCGTTCCTCGAAGACCTGGCGGCCTGTTCGCGCCAGCCCGGCCACGCCTGACCCCACACCCGATTCAGCCTTTTCGCAGGACCCTCCATGCGCATCCACGTCAGCTTCATCGACCGCGTCGGCATCACCCAGGAAGTCCTGGCCCTGCTGGTCGGCCGCAACCTCAACCTCGATGCCGTCGAGATGGTGCCGCCGAACGTCTACATCGACGCCCCGGCACTGAGCTTCACGGTGCTCGACGAACTGCGCGGGGCACTGTTGCAGGTGCGCGGCGTGGAAGCGGTGACCGTGGTCGACATCCTCCCCGGCCAACGCCGCAGCCTGCAGCTGGACGCCCTGCTGGCGGCGATGAGCGACCCGGTGCTGGCGGTCGACACCGAAGGCCGCGTGCTGCTGGCCAACCCTGCGCTGTTGCAGTTCTGCGAGCAGCCGCCGGAGGGCCGCCTGCTGTCCGAGCTGTTCGACGACCCGGCGCTGGCCGCCACCCTGGTGGAACAGGGATTCCGCGTACCGCTGGGCGAAGTCACCCTGCGCGGCCAGGCGCTGCTGCTCGATGCCACGCCGATCCACGAGAACGACAACCTGACCGGCGCCCTGCTCACCCTCTATCCGCCGAACCGCATCGGCGGCCGCCTGGCCGCACTGCACCACGACCACGCCGAAGGCTTCGACGCGCTGATCGGCGACTCGCAGCCGGTGCGCGCACTCAAGGCCCGCGCCATGCGGGTGGCCGCGCTGGACGCGCCGCTGCTGATCCACGGCGAGACCGGCACCGGCAAGGAACTGGTGGCCCGCGCCTGCCACGCCGCCAGCGCGCGCAGCGCCCAGCCCTTCCTCGCGCTGAACTGCGCCGCGCTGCCGGAAAGCCTCGCCGAGAGCGAACTGTTCGGCTACGCCCCCGGCTCCTTCACCGGCGCCCAGCGCGGCGGCAAGCCCGGCCTGCTGGAACTGGCCCACCAGGGCACGGTGTTCCTCGACGAGATCGGCGAGATGTCGCCCTACCTGCAGGCCAAGCTGCTGCGTTTTCTCAGCGACGGCTGCTTCCGCCGCATCGGCGGCGACCGCGAGGTGAAGGTCGACGTGCGCATCCTCAGCGCCACCCACCGCGACCTGGAGAAGATGGTCGGCGAAGGCAGCTTCCGCGAAGACCTGTTCTACCGCCTCAACGTGCTCAACCTGGAAGTGCCGCCGCTGCGCGAGCGCGGCCAGGACATCCTGCAACTGGCCCGGCACTTCATGCAGCACGCCTGCACGCAGATCCAGCGCCCGCCCTGCCGACTGGCCGCCAGCGCCTTCCCCGCGCTGCTCGGCAACCGCTGGCCGGGCAACGTGCGCCAGCTACAGAACGTGATCTTCCGCGCCGCCGCCGTGTGCGAGGGCACGCTGGTGGAAATCCACGACCTGGACATCGCCACCGCCGTGGCGCCCCTGGCCAGCGGCGAGATCGGCAGCCTGGAAGAAGCCGTCGAAGGCTTCGAGAAGGACCTGCTCAGCCGCCTCTACGGCAGCTACCCCTCCACCCGGCAACTGGCCGTGCGCCTGAGCACCTCGCACAGCGCCATCGCCACCCGCCTGCGCAAGTACGGCATTCCCGGCAAGGCCTGACCGCAGCGGAAGCGCTCAAGGACGGACCTTCCAGACAATCGTATTGAATTAAATACATCGTACATATTTCAATACAGACAGCTCCCCGCCTAGCCCTGCGCGGCCTGACCACAGGCCGCTGCCGACCGATCAGGGTCATGTGTATTGAATTCAATACACATGCATCACCAAAAATCTTCCATATAAATCATAACCAATTGATTTATATGTAAAAAATAAAACTGGCATCCACCTTGCTCTCTCCTCCTCGACACCGCTCGTAACCCGACACGAGCCAACCCCAATCGCCTGCCCGAAGAAGCGGCGAGTCTGACCCCGAGGAGTTCCCATGAGCCAAGTGCGCTTTACCGTCGAACACGAATGGCTGCGTCTGGATGCCGATGGCCTGATCACCGTCGGCATCACCCACCATGCCCAGGAAGCCCTCGGCGACGTGGTCTTCGTGCAACTGCCCGAGCCGGGCACCTACGGCGCCGGCCACGAAGTATCGACCGTGGAGTCGGTGAAGGCGGCCAGCAACATCCTCATGCCGCTGGACGGCGAAGTGGTCGAAGTGAACACCACCCTCGAAAGCTCTCCGGAGTTGGTCAACGAGGACGCGCAGAACGGCGGCTGGTTCTTCCGCATGCGCCCCAGCGACGCCGACCAGTTCTCCGCGCTGCTCGACGAAGCCGCCTACCAGCAACTGATCAGCGCCTGAGGAATCCACCATGGCCAGCCATGACAATGTCCTGGGCACCCAGGACGAATTCGTCGCCCGCCACATCGGCCCGCGCGACAACGACGTCCGCGCCATGCTCGAACTGCTCGGCTATGCCGACCTCGAAGCTCTGACCGCCAGCGTTATCCCCGACAGCATCAAGGGCAGCAGCGTGCTGCCGCTGGGCGCCGGCCAGAGCGAGGCCGACGCGCTCGCCGCGATCAAGGCCATCGCCGGCAAGAACCAGCTGTTCAAGACTCACATCGGCCAGGGCTACTACCCCTGCCACATCCCGGCGCCGATCCTGCGCAACCTGCTGGAAAACCCGGCCTGGTACACCGCCTACACCCCCTACCAGCCGGAAATCTCCCAGGGCCGCCTGGAGGCCCTGCTGAACTTCCAGACCCTGGTCAGCGACCTGACCGGCATGCAGATCGCCAACGCCTCGCTGCTCGACGAAGCGACCGCCGCCGCCGAGGCCATGACCTTCTGCAAGCGCCTGTCGAAGAACAAGGCCGCCCAGGCCTTCTTCGTCTCCGCGCACTGCCATCCGCAGACCCTCGATGTGCTGCGCACCCGTGCCGAGCCGCTGGGCATCGAGGTGGTGGTTGGCGACGAGCAGGCGCTGACTGATTTCAGTCCCTACTTCGGCGCCCTGCTGCAGTACCCGGCCAGCCACGGCGACGTGCTCGACTGCCGCGCGCCCATCGCCGGCTTCCACGCCACCGGCGCCCTGGTGGCGGTGGCCGCCGACCTGCTGGCGCTGACCCTGCTCACCCCGCCGGGCGAATTCGGCGCCGACGTAGTGCTCGGCAGCGCCCAGCGCTTCGGCGTGCCGCTGGGCTTCGGCGGCCCGCACGCGGCCTACTTCGCCACCCGCGACGCCTTCAAGCGCGACATGCCCGGCCGCCTGGTCGGCGTCTCCATCGACCGCTTCGGCAACCGCGCGCTGCGCCTGGCCATGCAGACCCGCGAGCAGCACATCCGCCGCGAGAAGGCCACCAGCAACATCTGCACCGCGCAGGTGCTGCTGGCCAACATCGCCAGCATGTACGCCGTCTACCACGGCCCCAAGGGTCTCAAGCAGATCGCCCAGCGCGTCCATCAGCTGACCGCCGTGCTCGCCCTGGGCCTGGCCAAGCTGGGCGTAGCCGTGGAGCAGGACAGCTTCTTCGACAGCCTGACCCTGAACCTCGGCCAGGCCGATCAGGTCACCGCACTGCATGAGCGTGCGCAGGCAGCGCGGATCAACCTGCGCCGCGTCGATACGCAGCGCGTCGGCATTGCCCTCGACGAAACCAGCACCCCGGCGGATGTCTCGCAACTCTGGGCACTGTTCACCAACGGCCAGGCCGCGCCGGACTTCACCGCCCTCGCCGCTTCCGCCGCCAGCCGCCTGCCGGCCGCGCTGCTGCGCCAGTCGGCCTTCCTCGAACACCCAGTGTTCAACCGCTATCACTCGGAAACCGAGCTGATGCGCTACCTGCGCAAACTGGCGGACAAGGACCTGGCGCTGGATCGCAGCATGATCCCGCTGGGCTCCTGCACCATGAAGCTGAACGCCGCCAGCGAGATGATCCCGGTCACCTGGGCGGAGTTCGGCAACCTGCACCCCTTCGCCCCCGCCGAACAGGCCGAGGGCTACCGCGAGCTGACCGACGAGCTGCAAGCCATGCTCTGCGCCGCCACCGGCTACGACGCCGTGTCGCTGCAGCCCAATGCCGGCTCCCAGGGCGAATACGCCGGTCTGCTGGCGATCCGCGCCTACCACGCCAGTCGTGGCGACGCTCACCGCGACGTCTGCCTGATCCCGTCCTCCGCCCACGGCACCAACCCGGCCACCGCACAGATGGCCGGCATGCGCGTGGTGGTCACCGCCTGCGACGCCAAGGGCAACGTCGACATCGCCGACCTGCGCGCCAAGGCCGAGGAACACCGCGAGCGCCTGGCCGCGCTGATGATCACCTACCCCTCGACCCACGGCGTGTTCGAGGAAGGCATCCGCGAGATCTGCGCCATCGTCCACGACAACGGCGGCCAGGTGTACATCGACGGCGCCAACATGAACGCCATGGTCGGCCTCTGCGCGCCGGGCAAGTTCGGCGGCGACGTCTCCCACCTGAACCTGCACAAGACCTTCTGCATTCCCCACGGCGGCGGCGGTCCGGGCGTCGGTCCGATCGGCGTGAAAGCCCACCTGGCACCCTTCCTGCCGGGCCACGGCGAGCAGCTGGAACGCAAGGTCGGCGCGGTGAGCGCGGCGCCCTTCGGCAGCGCCAGCATCCTGCCGATCACCTGGATGTACATCCGCATGATGGGCGGCGCCGGCCTGCGCCGTGCCTCGCAGCTGGCGATCCTCAACGCCAACTACGTGGCCCGCCGCCTGGAAGAGCATTACCCGATCCTCTACAGCGGCGGCAACGGCCTGGTCGCCCACGAGTGCATCCTCGACCTGCGCCCGCTCAAGGACAGCAGCGGGATCAGCGTCGATGACGTGGCCAAGCGCCTGATCGACTACGGCTTCCACGCCCCGACCATGTCCTTCCCGGTGGCCGGCACGCTGATGGTCGAGCCCACCGAGAGCGAATCCAAGGAAGAACTGGACCGTTTCTGCGACGCCATGATCCGCATCCGCGAGGAAATCCGCGCGGTGGAACGCGGCGAGTTGCACGCCGAGGACAACCCGCTGAAGAACGCCCCGCACACCGCGGCGGAGCTGGTCGGCGAATGGACCCATCCGTACAGCCGCGAGCTGGCCGTGTTCCCGGTCGCCGGGCTGATCGACGGCAAGTACTGGCCGCCGGTGGGCCGCGTCGACAACGTGCATGGCGACCGCAACCTGATCTGCGCCTGCCCGTCGCTGGAAAGCTACCAGGAAGCCTGAAGCCGCTGGCGCGGTCCGGCCAACGCCGGGCCGCGCCCCACCCGACATTCGTGAGGATTCATCCATGTTCAGCAAGCACGACCAGATCCAGGGCTATGACGACGAACTGCTCGCGGCGATGGATGCCGAGGAGGCCCGCCAGGAGGACCACCTCGAGCTGATCGCCTCGGAGAACTACACCAGCAAGCGCGTCATGCAGGCCCAGGGCAGCGGGCTGACCAACAAGTACGCCGAAGGCTATCCGGGCAAGCGCTACTACGGTGGCTGCGAGCACGTCGATAAGGTCGAGCAGCTGGCCATCGACCGCGCCAAACAGCTGTTCGGCGCCGACTACGCCAACGTCCAGCCGCACTCCGGCTCCTCGGCCAACGCCGCCGTCTACCTGGCACTGCTCAATGCCGGCGACACCATCCTCGGCATGAGCCTGGCCCACGGCGGCCACCTGACCCACGGCGCCAAGGTCTCCTCCTCCGGCAAGCTGTACAACGCCGTGCAGTACGGCCTGAACACCGCCACCGGGCTGATCGACTACGACGAAGTCGAGCGCCTGGCCGTGGAGCACAAGCCGAAGATGATCGTCGCCGGCTTCTCCGCCTATTCGAAGACCCTCGACTTCCCGCGCTTCCGCGCCATCGCCGACAAGGTCGGGGCGCTGCTGTTCGTCGACATGGCCCACGTCGCCGGTCTGGTCGCCGCGGGCCTCTACCCGAACCCGCTGCCCTACGCCGACGTGGTCACCACCACCACCCACAAGACCCTGCGTGGTCCGCGTGGCGGCCTGATCCTGGCCAAGTCCAACGAAGAGATCGAGAAGAAGCTCAACTCCGCCGTCTTCCCCGGCGCCCAGGGCGGCCCGCTGATGCACGTGATCGCCGCCAAGGCGGTGTGCTTCAAGGAAGCGCTGGAACCCGGCTTCAAGGACTACCAGGCCCAGGTGATCCAGAACGCCAAGGCCATGGCCGAGGTGTTCATCGGTCGCGGCTACGACGTGGTCTCCGGCGGCACCGACAACCACCTGATGCTGATCAGCCTGGTGAAGCAGGGCCTGACCGGCAAGGAAGCGGACGCCGCCCTCGGCCGCGTCGGCATCACCGTGAACAAGAACGCCGTGCCGAACGACCCGCAGAGCCCGTTCGTCACCTCCGGCATCCGCATCGGCACTCCGGCGGTCACCACCCGTGGCCTGCAGGAAAGCCAGTGTCGCGAACTGGCCGGCTGGATCTGCGATGTGCTGGACCACCTGGGCGACGCCGACGTGGAGGCCAAGGTGGCACAGCAGGTCGCCGGGCTGTGCGCGGACTATCCGGTCTACCGCTGAGATTTTGTAGGAGCGGGCCATGCCCGCGATCCGTAGTCCGGCGTTGCCGGTCATTCGCGGGCGCGGCCCGCTTGCACATTGTTTTCTAGGTCCCCGCGTTCGCGGGGATGACGCAGAGGAACGCGAATCGCACCCCGTCACTCCCGCAAACGCGGGAGCCCAAAAGACAGTTGCTCCTACAGATAGAACATCGCAATCCGAGACTTCTGGAGCCTCCTCATGTCACTCAGCGTCTTCGACCTGTTCAAGATCGGTATCGGCCCGTCCAGCTCGCACACGGTCGGGCCGATGCGCGCCGCCGCGCGCTTCGTCGACGGCCTGCGCCGTGACAGCCTGCTGGACGCCACCCACAGCCTGCGCGTCGAGCTGTACGGCTCGCTGGGCGCCACCGGCAAGGGCCACGGCAGCGACAAGGCGGTGCTGCTCGGCCTTGAGGGCGAGCAGCCCGACAGCGTCGACACCGAAAGCGTCGAGCCGCGCCTGGAGCAGATCCGCCGCAGCGGCCGGTTGCACCTGGGCGGCGAACGCCTGATCGACTTCGTCGAGAAGGAGCACCTGGCGATGATTCGCCGGCCCCTGCCCTATCACCCCAACGGCATGATCTTCCGCGCCTTCGACCAGGCCGGCCTGCAAGTGCGCAGCCGCGAGTACTACTCGGTGGGCGGTGGCTTCGTGGTCGACGAGGCCGCCGCCGGCCACGACCGCATCGTCGAGGACCGCACGCCGCTGCGCTACCCCTTCCGCACTGCCGGCGAACTGCTCGACCAGTGCATCACCCACGGCCTGTCGATCAGCGATCTGATGCGCGAGAACGAACTGGCCTGGCGCAGCGCCGGGGAAACCAGCACGGGCCTCGCACGCGTCTGGCAGGTGATGCAGGACTGCGTGCGCGCCGGCTGCCGCAAGGAAGGCATCATGCCCGGCGGGCTCAAGGTACGCCGCCGTGCCGCCGCGCTGTATCGCCAGCTCAGCGAACGCCCCGAGGCCAACCTGCGTGACAGCCTCAGTGTGCTCGACTGGGTCAACCTCTACGCCCTGGCGGTGAACGAGGAAAACGCCACCGGCGGGCGCGTGGTCACCGCGCCCACCAATGGCGCGGCCGGCATCGTCCCGGCGGTACTGCACTACTACAGCCGCTTCGTGCCCGGCGCCAGCGACGATGGCGTCGAGCGCTTCCTCTTGTGCGCCGCCGCCATTGGCATCCTATACAAAGAGAACGCCTCGATTTCCGGCGCCGAGGTCGGCTGCCAGGGCGAGGTTGGCGTGGCCTGCTCGATGGCCGCCGGCGCGCTCTGCGAAGTGCTGGGCGGCACCCCGCAGCAAGTGGAGAACGCCGCCGAGATCGGCATGGAGCACAACCTCGGCCTGACCTGCGACCCGGTCGGCGGCCTGGTCCAGGTGCCCTGCATCGAACGCAACGCCATGGGCGCGGTGAAGGCCATCAACGCCGCGCGCATGGCCCTGCGCGGCGACGGCCAGCATTTCATCTCGCTCGACAAGGTGATCCGCACCATGCGCCAGACCGGCGCCGACATGAAGAGCAAATACAAGGAAACCGCGCGCGGCGGCCTGGCAGTCAACATCATCGAATGCTGACCCGGCCCCACGCCCTGATAGCCCCTACCCGACATTCACAGGAGCACGGCATGACCACTGAAACCCTCGCGCAAACCCCGCTGCACGCCCTGCACCTCGAACTGGGCGCCCGCATGGTGCCCTTCGCCGGCTACGACATGCCGGTGCAGTACCCCCTCGGCGTGCTCAAGGAGCACCTGCACACCCGTGAGCAGGCCGGCCTGTTCGACGTCTCGCACATGGGCCAGATCATCCTCCGTGGCGAAGGCGCCGCCCTCGCCCTGGAGAGCCTGGTGCCGGTCGATATCGTCGGCCTGCCCGTGGGCCTGCAACGCTACGCGCTGTTCACCGATGCCGAAGGCGGCATCCTCGACGACCTGATGGTCGCCAATGCCGGCGACCACCTGTTCCTGGTGGTCAACGCCGCCTGCAAGCAGCAGGACCTGGCGCACCTGCGCAAGCACCTGGGCGAGCGCTGCGAGATCCAGCCGCTGTTCGAGGAACGCGCCCTGCTCGCCCTGCAAGGCCCGGCGGCGGTGACGGTGCTGACCCGCCTGGCGCCGCAGGTGGCACAGATGACCTTCATGCAGTTCACCCACCTGACGCTGCTGGGGGTGGAGTGCTACGTCAGCCGCTCGGGCTACACCGGCGAAGACGGCTTCGAGATTTCGGTGCCCGTCGAGAAAGCCGAGGCCCTGGCCCGCGCCCTGCTGGCCGAGCCGGAAGTTCAGCCCATCGGCCTGGGCGCGCGCGATTCGCTGCGCCTGGAAGCCGGCCTGTGCCTCTACGGCCACGACATGAACACCCAGACCACGCCCATCGAAGCCTCGCTGGCCTGGGCGATCTCCAAGGACCGCCGCGCCGGTGGCGCCCGTGCCGGCGGCTTCCCCGGCGCCGAGCGGGTGCTGGCGCAACAGGCCGAAGGCGTGGCGCGCAAGCGCGTCGGCCTGCTCGCCCAGGAGCGCATGCCGGTACGCGAAGGCGCGGAACTGGTGGATGCCGACGGCCAGGTGATCGGCCAGGTGTGCAGCGGCGGTTTCGGCCCCAGCCTGGGCGCGCCGGTTGCCCTGGGCTACCTGCCCACCGAATACAGCGCCGTGGACACCGAAGTCTGGGCGGTGGTGCGTGGCAAGCGCGTGCCCATGCGGGTGGCGCGCACCCCATTCGTGCCGCAGCGCTACTACCGCGGCTGAGACGTCATCTGGCGACTGTCTTCTGGGCTCCCGCGTTCGCGGGAGTGACGGTGTTACGTCCTGCCCCGTACACGTCATCCCCGCGAACGCGGGGACCCAAAAACAGCCACGCCAACAAGAGGACAAACCATGGATTCCATCAAATCGGCCGCCAAGGTCGAAGTCGGCGTAAAGCTGCGCGGCGCGGAGAAGGTCGCGCGCATTCCGGTGAAGATCATCCCCACCGAGGAACTGCCGAAGAAGCCCGACTGGATTCGCGTGCGCATCCCGGCATCCCCGGAGGTCGCACGCATCAAGCAACTGCTGCGCAAGCACAAGCTGCACAGCGTCTGCGAGGAAGCCTCCTGCCCGAACCTGGGCGAATGCTTCTCCGGCGGCACCGCCACCTTCATGATCATGGGTGACATCTGCACCCGTCGCTGCCCGTTCTGCGACGTCGGCCACGGCCGGCCGAAGCCGCTGGACGTCGACGAGCCGAAGAACCTCGCCATCGCCATCGCCGACCTGCGCCTGAAGTACGTGGTGATCACCTCGGTGGACCGCGACGACCTGCGTGACGGCGGCGCCCAGCACTTCGCCGACTGCCTGCGCGAGATCCGCCAGCTGTCCTCCGGCGTGCAGCTGGAAACCCTGGTCCCGGACTACCGTGGCCGCATGGACATCGCCCTGGACATCACCGCCGCCGAGCCGCCGGATGTGTTCAACCACAACCTGGAAACCGTGCCGCGCCTGTACAAGTCGTCGCGTCCGGGCTCGGACTTCGAGTGGTCGTTGGACCTGCTGCAGAAGTTCAAGCAGAGGGTTCCGCACGTACCGACCAAGTCCGGCCTGATGCTCGGCCTGGGCGAGACCGACGAGGAAGTCATCGAAGTCATGCAGCGCATGCGCGAGCACGACATCGACATGCTCACCCTCGGCCAGTACCTGCAGCCCTCGCGCAACCACCTGCCGGTGCAGCGCTTCGTCCACCCGGACACCTTCGCCTGGTTCGCCGAGGAAGGCGCGAGGATGGGCTTCAGGAACGTCGCCTCCGGTCCGCTGGTGCGTTCGTCCTACCACGCTGACCAGCAAGCCCACGGCGGCAAAATGCGCTAGTGGATAGCGGGCGCCAGGTCCCCCGTGTCCGGGCAAAACCACAAGGCATCCGGAAGCCCCACGGACAACCGACGAACATCAAGGATTACAACGATGGCCAAGAAAAAAATAGGGATACTGCTGTTCCCGGAATTCGAAACACTGGATGTCTTCGGGCCGGTGGAGATGTGGGGCGACCTCCCCGACTATCAAGTGTTCATGGTTTCCCAGCACGGGGGAGCCGTGAGATCGGTGCAAGGCATCGAAACGAATGCAGCCTATTCGTTTGCTACCGCACCACAATTCGACATCCTCATGGTTCCCGGCGTCATGGGCACGCGGACCGAGGTCAACAACCCTCCCCTGCTGGAGTTTCTTCGCCAGCAGGACAAGGGCACGCAATGGACCACCTCTGTCTGTACAGGCTCGGCCCTTCTGGCAAAGGCGGGCATTCTGACGGGACGCCGGGCGACATCCAACAAGCTGGCCTTCGACTTCGCCGCAAGCCAGGACCGTGGCGTGCATTGGCAGCGCAACGCACGCTGGGTCATCGACGGCAAGTACGTCACATCATCGGGCGTCTCCGCCGGAACCGATATGGCGCTTGGGCTCGTGGAAAGACTCTACAACCGTCAGGTTGCCGAGAAAATTGCCCATGAAACCGAGTATGTATGGAACGACGACTCGACCCAGGACCCGTTTGCCCGGCAGACCTGAAGTCTTGAAGGACGTGCCTGATCAAGATTTAAAGAGCGCCACAACCAGTCTGGCGACAGCCAGATTACTGCGCAGATAACCGCTGTACCTGGGCAGGTCATCCAGCGCATCCGATGTCCGCCGGTGGTAGAAGATATGCATTACCACGGGCGGCAGAAGATCCTTCCGACTGAAGTTCGAACTCGGAATGAAGGCGATCTTCACCGGCCCGAAGCCGCCGAACTCGATGGCCGGCTTGCCGCAATGCCTGCAGAGTCCTCGGCTGATGTTCGGGGGCGGCCGATACTTTCTGAATGCAATGTTTTCCGCGCCGATCACCTCCACGCCGCTGGCACGAAGGATGGTGACGTCGGAAAAGGCCTTGCCGGTGAAGGCCTGGCATAGCCTGCAGTGACAAACGAATCGGGCGGCCGGTACCGCCGCGACCTCGAACCGGCAAGCGCCGCATTCACAACTGGCGTGCTGCGGCTGGGCCAGGGTCCACGTCATGCGGTCGGCCTCCTCCGCTCGCTAGCCCGGCCCCGCATCCGGCCCCCTGCACGGCAGGTGCAGCGTAAAGCAGGTGCCGCTGCCGACACCCTCGGCCTCATTGGCCGACACGCTCTCCACCTGCATCCGCCCTCCCAGCACCTCGGTCACGATCTGGTGCGAGATGTGCAGCCCCAGGCCGGTATTGCCACGGTGGCGGCCGGTAGTGAAGAAGGGTTCGAGGATGCGCGGCAGGTCGTCGCGCGCAATGCCCTTGCCGTTGTCGCTGAACCTGAGCACCACCCACGCGGGTCCGTCGGCGGCAAGGGCAATGCTGATCCGCCCCGCCCGGCCGTCGGGGAAGGCGTGATCGAGGGTGTTGCCCAGCAGGTTGGAGATGACCTGGCCCAGCGGCCCCGGGTAGCTGTCCATCCAGAGTCCTTCCGGCAAATCCAGCACCAGTTGCACCGGCTGGTGGGGATCCCAGCGGCGCAGGCGCACATCGGCATCGAGTATCGCCTCGGCCAGGTCGAAGCGGCGTTTCTGCAGCGTGGTGCGATCCATCGCCACCTGCTTGAAGCGCTGCACCACGCCCGCCGCGCGGGTGGTCTCGGCCTGGGCGATGGCCAGGGCTTCGCGGCTGTCCGCCAGGAAGCGATCCAGGTCCGAGCGGCGAAGGCCGGTGTCGAGGCGCCGAAGCAGTTCACCGAGGCTGCTCTGCGCGGTGGAGAGCGCAAGGCTCGCACCGCCCAGCGGGGTGTTCATCTCATGGGCAACCCCGGCGACCATCAGCCCCAGCGACGACAGGCGCTCGACCCGCGCCAGCTCCACCTGCATCGCCTGCATGTCGCGCCCGGCTTCGATCAATGCGCCATTGACCCGTTCCAGCTCGCTGCGCCGCAACGCCTCCGTCTCCATGCTGCGCATCAGGCGCAGGATCAGGAACCCCGCAAGGCCGATGATGGCGAACGCCAGCACGGCAACCAGCAGCTTCCAGCGCCAGCCCAAGGTGCCGATGGCCGCGTCCGGCACCTCCACCAGCACGCGCAGCCCGAAACGGTGCGTATCGACCAGCGCGCCCTCGCGGCTGTTCAGCACTTCGGCGCTGTTCAGGTCGATCCAGGACCAGTCGCCGCCCTCGCCGACCCAATGGCCGTTCTTGCGCACCTGCATCGCCTGCCAGAGGCCGGGCTGGCTGACGGCCAAGCGGTGCTCGCCGTTACCCAGTTGCCAGTTCCACTCGTCCTCGGCGCGTGGCCCGACTATCCAGTAACCGTCATTGTTCACCAGATAGAGTTTCACCCCTTGCCGGGAGCCCAACTGGCGCAGGCGATCGAGCAGGCGCTGGGCACGGTAGTTGAGCACCACCACGCCCCGGCGGTTGCCCTGATCCAGTACCGGGCTCACCACGCGCAGCGTCGGTTGCAGCGGTTGTTCGATGACACCGTGCTCGGTGCTCAGGTCCAGCTCGGAGAAGTAGACGCTGCCGGCCGGCAGGCCGACCGCCTCGCTGAAATAGGCAGCATCGGCGCGGTTCTGCAACTGCTCCGGCGGCGCCAGCTCCGCATGGCCATCGCGATTGTCGACCCGCAGGCGCTCATCGCCATGCTCGTCGATCCAGCGCACCTGCTCGTAATTGATGGAGCTGCGCGAAAAGCTGAGGAACAGCCGCGCAGCCACCGAATCGGGACGGGTGTCGCTGCTGATCAGCTCCGGCGGCAGGTCGGCGAGGAACACCACGTCATGGCGCAGCAGATCCAGGTTCCGCGTCAGAATCTGCACGGTCTCCTCGCGCACACTGTCGCGGGCGCGCAGGACCGGCTCGCGCGCCACGCGCTCCAGTTCGTTCCACAGCAGCGGCAGCCCAAGGAGCAGGAGCAGCAGCCAGGGTACGACCAGGGTCAGCAGGTGACGCCGGTGCTGCCGCAACAAGTGGCCATTGAAGCGCAACCAGCCAATGCGGATGGCAGGCTGCGCGGCCGCATCCTCAACGACGCCGTTCACGCAAACGCTCGAGGAAGGCGTCCAGCGGCTCGGGGCGGCCGAACAGGTAGCCCTGGGCACGCTGGCAGCCATGCTCGCGCAGCCAGGTCGCCTGCTCGTCGGTTTCCACCCCTTCGGCCAGCACGCACATCCGCATGCGATGACCCAGGGCGATGATCATGTCGGCGATGCTCTGTTCATCATCGACCAGGCCGATCTCGCGGACGAAACGCTGGTCGACCTTGAGCGTCGACGCGCAGATCGAGTGAAGGTAGCTGAGCGACGAATAGCCGGTGCCGAAGTCGTCGATGGCGATGGAGAACCCGGCCTCCTCCAGGCTGCGCAGGATGGTGCCGCCGGCCTGCTGGTCGCTCATGGCCGCCGATTCGGTGACCTCCAGCTCGATGCGCTGGGGGCGAATACCATGCTGGCGAACCACCGTCACCAGCTCCTCGGAAAACTCCTGCCGCGCCAGTTGCAGGGGCGACACGTTGACCGCCAGGGGCAGATCGGGAAAGCCGGCCTGATCGAGCGCCCGTGCCGCGGCGCAGGCCATTTCCAGTATGCGCTTGCCCAGCGGCACGATCAGGCCGTTGGCCTCGGCGATGGGAATGAACACGCCGGGCGGCACTTCCGTCCCGTCGGCATCCCTCCAGCGGGCCAGCACCTCGGCGCCGCACACCTGCCCCGTCGCCAGGTCCACCTGGGGCTGGAGCACGATGCGGATGCCCTCGGTGTTGCGCAGCGCATGGTAGAGCGCATGGGACTGCTGGAAACGCTGGCTGGTCTCCTCCTCCATGCCCGGCTGGTACTCGCAGACCAGCGAGGCCTGGCTGCGCGCCCGCTTGAGCAGCAGCAGGCCGGCGGCGATCGCTCCACGCGCCGAGCCGCTGTAGGCGTCCAGGTCCAGGCGCGCCGCACCGATGCCGATGAAGGGGGAATGGGCGCTCTCGTCGAACAGCTCCAGACTGCGCACCTGTTGCGTGGAGAGGCGCTGGGTGGGACCGAGAATGGCAAAGGTATCCTCGTGCAGACGTGCAACCAGGCACGGCGGCGCAAAGCTGGCGCGCAGGCGCCGGGCCATGCCCTGCAGCATCAGGTCGCCCTGTTCGACGCCCAGCGACAGGCTGCCTTCGGCGTACTGGTCGAGGTCCACCAGCAGCAGCGTGCGGCCGCACGGCGGAGGCAGCGCAAGGACGCTTTCCAGCTCGCGGAGCAAGGCGTTGCCATTGGGGATCGAGAGGAGCTCGTCCTCGTAGGCAATGCGGTCGAGGCGGCTGCTCAGGGCGACGTTGATCAAGCCGGAATTGACCTGGGTGGAGAACACCCGCAGCAGTTCGCGCTCGGTCTCGTCGAGGTGGCGGTCGGTCGCCAGGTAGGCGGCGGCATGGGGCACGCCCTGGGTGCCGGGGAAGAACAGCACCTGGCTGTCGGCCGTGGCGATGGCGGTCTCTTCCTGCATGGCCCGGCTCAGCAGCGCACGGATCGGCTGATCGTCCAGCGATGCCAGCGGCCGTGCCAGATGCGCCGCGAAGCGCCCTGCCGCCGCGCTGATGCTCGCATGCAACGGCGCTTCCTCGGTGTGCCCGGCCTGCACGCAAACCAGGCCATCCGGCGCCACTCCGAGCAAGCCGGACAGCTCGCAGATCATCCGCGCGGAGAAATCTTCAAGCCCCCTGGCCAGGGTCAGGCTGTTGCTCGCCTCGACTATCGCCTGCAGGCCGCGCTTGGCCCGGCTCAAGGCACGAATCTGCTGCCAGGTGCGCAGGTTGCCGGTGAGGATGCTGTGCAGCCGCTCCTGGCTCATGTCGGTCTTGAGCCAGTAGTCGCTGATGTCCAGGTGATCCAGCGACGCCTGCATCGGCGCCATGCCCGGCTGGCCGGTCAGCAGGATGATCCGCACATCGGCGTTGCCCTGCACTTCACGGACATTGCGCACCAGGCGCAATCCGGCGTCGTCGCTTTCCATCACCACGTCGAGCAGGACCAGGGCCAGATCCGGTGTCTCCACCATCAGCTTGGCCGCCTCTTCCGCAGACCCGGCCGTCAGCAGACGCAGCGGTTGGTCCTGGTAACGGTATCCCATCAACGCCGCCTGCAGCGAACGTTGAAAACCAGGATCATCGTCGACGCTGAGCACCAGCAAGGGCTCTGTTTCGTCCAGTTCTCCTGCCGGCGCTTCCGGGGAAAACTGGAACATGCCCTCGTCGTCATTCCCTCGCATCGCTCTCTCCTTGTTCCGCGCCTTGCCGGCCTTTCGGGCCCGCATGCGTTATCGGTATAGAACAGGGGATAGCATTAGGCCAGTCGCCCTGGGACTCCGCCGACGGCCTGCGCGGAAGGGCCATTTGCGCTGGGGCAGTGGCGCCATATTTGCAGCGCCATGATGCGCAAGACCGGATGATTCGAGGCGTGCCGGGCAGTGATCAGATCCAGGCAAATGCAGGCCAATTCGCAGCCTGCTCACGACGAATCCCCCTCAAGCCGGACCTGCCGGCAGGCCATGAACAGGGCCAGGTCGTAAATGATCTTGAGCACGCCGCAGGTGAGCAACGGCGCCGCGAGCCATCCCAGGCCGATCAGGCCGCTGGCGATGGTCGGGGCGATGGCGGCGGCGAGACTGCGCGGCACCGCCGTCAGGCTCGCGGCAGCAGCCCGCTCGGCCGGGGTGACGACGGCCATGACATAAGCACTGCGTGTCGGTACGTCGAGCTGCGACAGAGCGCTGCGCAGCAACAGCATGAGCAATGCCAGCGGCAACGAAGGCATGAAGGCTGCCGCGATCAGGCACAAGCTCGATGGGATGTGCGTGAAGACCATGGTATTCAGCAGGCCGATCCTGCGCGCCAGCGGTGCCGCCATCAGTTGCGACCCGGCGCTCAGCAGGCCCGTGCAGAAGAAGAACTGCCCGGCAGCGCCGACCGAGAGGTCGAAGCGCGCCATGAGCCAGAGCGTCAGCAGCGCGTTGACCACCAGCCCGCCAGCGAATGCATCGACGCTGAACAGCAACGCCAGGCGTACGACGATCCACCGCGACGGCCCGAGCGATGCGCGAACGTTGGTCGGCGCGCTCCGCTGCCGGGGCATCCCCCTGTACAGCGCGAGTATCGCCAGCCCAGTCAGTGCGTAGAGGACGAACATGCCACGCATGGCCGGGAGCACGGCGACGCCGAGATGGGCCGCGACCCATTCGGGCACGCCGGCCAACAGTGCGCCCAGGGCGCCGGAGAGCGCTCCGGCGAGGCTGTAGCGGGCATAGAGCGCAGTGCGCACCTGGGTTTGCGACGCTTCGGCCAGGCAGGCATGTTCGATGGGAAGGAACAGGCTGACATCCCCGGCACTGGGGTTCATGGTGCCGAGGAAGGCCACCACGAGCAGCGGCAAGAGCGTTGCGAAGCTGAAAAAGCCAATGCCCGTTGCCGTCATCACCAGGGCTGCCATCAGCAACAGCGTCCGGCGGGAAAAACGATTGCCGAGCATGCCGACCAGCAGGGTGGCGATCGCCGAGCCGAGCAGCGTCGACGTGCTGATCAGCCCGACCGAGAGGGTCGACAGCCCCAGGGCGAGCAGGTAGGCCGGCAACAGCACCGCAACGAAACCGTCGCAAAAGCCACGCAGACTTCTCGCCACCAGCAGACGCCACACACCCGTCTCGACGCCTGCCAGGTCGAGTCTTGAGCGGAGTCGCCCGATGAGTGGAATCATCGTGAAACCCTCGATGCGCCCCATGCATTGAAGACGGCTTACCGGTCAGCTGAACCCATATTATAGTAGAGCTAACAACTTAATTGGTTGAGCACTCTACATGATCAGCTGGCTCCTCCTGGTACTCGGCCTCCCGACCGCCAATGCGACCGAGCGCATGCGCGCCTGGCGGGCCCTCAAGGCGTGCGGGGCGGCGGTGCTGCGCGACGGCGTCTATCTACTGCCCGATCACGTCGCCGGGCGCGAGGCCCTCGAAGGAGTCGAGCGAGAGGTGCTCGCCATCAATGGCACGGCGTACCTGGTCTCGATCAGCGAGCCCGGCGAGCGATTCGCTTCGCTGTTCGACCGCGGCGAGGAATATGCCAGGCTGCGCGACGATATCGCCCGCGGTCTCGGTGAACTGACCAGCGAGAACGCCCCGCAAACGGCACGGCAGGTCCGTAAGCTGCGCAAGGCCTTCACCCAACTGGCGGCCATCGACTTTTTCCCCGGTGAGGCCAGACAGATCACCGACTCGGCCTTGCAAGCGTTGGAAACCGCCATCAGCCGCGCCCTCTGCGCGGATGAACCGAGCAGCCATGAAGAGCCCATCACGCCGCTTGCGCCTGAAGACTTCCAGGGGCGCCGCTGGGCAACCCGCAAACGCCCCTGGATCGATCGCCTGGCCAGCGCCTGGTTGATTCGCCACTTCATCGATCCGGTGGCACGCTTCCTTTGGCTCGACTCCCCGCACGACTGCCCGGCCGACGCACTGGGCTTCGACTTCGACGGTGCCGCCTTCAGCCACGTCGGCCAGCGCGTTACCTTCGAGACCCTGCTGGCCAGCTTCCAGCTCGAAAGCCCTGCCCTGCTGCGTATCGCCGCCGTCGTGCATTACCTGGATGTCGGTGGCAACCCGCCGCCAGAAGCATCGGGCGTCGAACGCGTCCTGGCCGGATTGCGCGACAGCATCCTCGATGACGACCAGCTTCTGCAGGCTGCCGGCAGCCTCTTCAATGGTCTCTTGACCGCCTTCGCCAACGACGAGAAGCACCATGACTGAATCCACCGCGCCCGCTGCCGGGAAGACAACCAACGCCGGGACGCCGATCAGCCTGTACGAGGCCTTCCTGTTCTGGCTGAAGCTGGGCTTCATCAGTTTTGGCGGCCCGGCGGGACAGATTGCGATCATGCACCAGGAGCTGGTGGAGCGCCGCCGCTGGATCAGCGAGCGGCGCTTCCTCCACGCCCTGAACTACTGCATGTTGCTGCCGGGGCCGGAGGCACAGCAGCTCGCGACCTACATCGGCTGGCTGATGCATCGCACCTGGGGCGGCGTGATCGCCGGCGCCCTGTTCGTGCTGCCGTCGCTGTTCATCCTGATCGGCCTGTCGTGGATCTACGTGGCCTTCGGCGAAGTGCCGGTGGTGGCGGGCATCTTCTACGGCATCAAGCCCGCGGTGACCGCCATCGTCGTGCATGCGGCCCACCGGATCGGTTCGCGCGCCCTGAAGAACGCCTGGCTATGGGCCATGGCGGCGGCTTCCTTCGTCGCCATCTTCGCGCTCAACCTGCCCTTCCCGGTCATCGTGCTGGCAGCTGCGGTCCTGGGCTATATCGGCGGACGGCTGCTGCCGGGCAAGTTCGCCATCGGTGGCAGCCACGGGGCGGCGAAGGCCAGCTACGGGCCCGCGCTGATCGATGACGACACCCCGACGCCCGAGCATGCACGCTTCCGCTGGAGCCATCTGCTGCGCCTGGCGCTGGTCGGAGCCGTGCTCTGGCTGCTGCCGATGGGGCTGCTGACGGCCTCGTTCGGCTGGCAGGGAACGCTGACGCAGATGGGCTGGTTCTTCACCAAGGCCGCCCTGCTGACCTTCGGTGGCGCCTATGCGGTGCTGCCCTATGTCTACCAGGGAGCGGTCGGTCATTACGGCTGGCTGTCACCGACCCAGATGATCGATGGCCTGGCCCTGGGCGAAACCACGCCGGGGCCGCTGATCATGGTGGTGGCGTTCGTCGGCTTCTTCGGCGGCTACGTGCATCCGATGTTTGGCGCGGACCACCCCTTCCTCGCCGGCGCCATCGCCGCGAGCCTGGTCACCTGGTTCACCTTCCTGCCGTCCTTCCTGTTCATCCTCGCCGGCGGCCCGCTGGTGGAGTCGACGCACAACGAACTGAAGTTCACCGCGCCGCTGACCGGCATCACGGCGGCCGTGGTCGGCGTGATCCTCAACCTGGCCCTGTTCTTCGGCTACCACGTGCTCTGGCCGAAGGGATTCGACGGCGCCTTCGACTGGCCTTCGGCAGTCATCGCCGTCGCGGCGGGGCTGGCCTTGTTCCGCTTCAAGCGCGGGGTGATCCAGGTGCTGGTCGCCTGTGCGCTGGCGGGACTGGCAGTGCATTTATTGCGCGGCTGACGACCATCATCGGCCTGTCGCTGCGTCCGGGAGGTGCGCCTGATCAGGCGAAATGGCCTTGTCGGACATGGCCGCGACGCGACCGCTGTCATCAAAGCAAAGCTCCGGGTTCAGCGCTGCGTGGCCGCGTCAGACTTCATTCGACCGAGACCGTAGTGCCTTTCATGAGCCTTGCCAGGAGCGTCAGTCCTTCCGTCACGTCTTCGCGGGACGCTCCACCGAGACATAGGCGAATGCCTGACGCCTGGTCAATACGGTCAACCATGACCGATTCGGGAGGCGTCACCCTGATACCCACCGAGGAGGCCGCTGCCGCAAGGCGATCGGCCGCGTCGCGCGGCATCGGCAGCCAGAGGTGGTAGGCATCCGGATGCGCAACCAGCTCCACCCCGCCGAGGAGCGAAACCGCCAGGCTCGACCGGCGGCACGCTTCATGGCGCAAGTCCTGCGGGATGGATGCGATGACGCCGCTGGATAGCCATTCCTCCACCACGGCACAGGACAATGGCGACGGGGCCATCGGGACGTCTTGCAGAACCTCCTGCGCCGCTTCGGTCATTTCCGCTGGCAGCGTGAGCATGCCGATCCTCAATCCGGGGCCGATGGACTTGGACAACCCATTGACGTGGAAGACCCGCTCGGGAGCCAACGCAGCGAGCGTGGGTGCCATGGGCGGCCCCAGCGCGTACACGCCATCCTCGATGATCCAGGCTCCCGACCTCCGGCAGACATCGACGATAGCCTGCCTGCGCGCCACACCCATGGTTGCCGTGGTCGGGTTGTGCAGCGTCGGCGTGAGGTAGACCGCCCTGTTACCGGTGGATGCTGCGCCTTCGAGAGCGTCTGCGAGCGCCTCCGGAATCATCCCCTCTGCGTCGATCGCGACACCTTGCATCCGATAGCCCTTGCGCCGCGCCAGCGCAATCGCCCCGGGATAGGTCACTCTTTCGGTCAGGATGACTCCGTGGGGGCCGCAGGCGAGATCGAAGGCCAGCGAAATGGCCTGGCGGGCATTGCTCGTCAGCGCCAGATTCGCCGGATCGACCTGGACGCCAAGCGTCTCAAGCCAGCGAGCCAACAGGCGCCGATGTTCCAGGTGGCCGGCGGGCGGCGAGTAGAGATTGAGGTGATCGGCATCGATCTTCCGTGCGACCCCGGCCAGGGTCCGTGCCAGGAGACGTGCGGAAAGCATTGCCGGCGGCACATTGGACGAGAGATCGATCTCCCGCTCCTCATGCGCCTGAAGAATCGCAACGAACATGCCCCGGCCCTTGACGCTGCGCACCAACCCCCGCCGTTCGAGGGCTGCATAGGCCTTCGTCACCGTGCCCAGGCCAACCCCCAGCTGCCAGGCGAGATCGCGATGAGCAGGCAGGCGGTCGCCCCCCTTCAACAGCCCCTCGATGATGTCGTCGGCCAGTGCGAGTACCAGCCGCTCGGCGGGACTCGCGTCGATCTCCGCGAGGCGCGGACTCCAGGGCGATTGAAGAAGCATGGTTACGGTCCAGAGTGATTAATAGTGTCGCGTGACACTATTTAAATAGATCAAAAGTGTAACGTGCATTAGGGTTGTCGGCGACATTCAACCGTTTCACTAACAGCCTCGCCGCGATGACGGGGCGACGGAGGCGAGATGTTCAGCCATGTGACTGTTGGCGCGCAGGACCTCGAGCGGGCCGGCCGTTTCCATGACGCCACCCTCGCGCCGCTTGGCCTTAAGCGCCGCGCTGTCGCGCCCGATGGCGGACCTCCGGCGCTTTGCTGGGTGACAGCGACCGCCCCGCTGCCCCGCTTCTATGTCTACATCCCGCGCAACGGCGAACCCTCGACGGCTGGCAACGGCAACATGGTCGCCTTTCTCGCCGCCTCGGAAGAGGTCGTGGAAGCCGCCTACGCCGCGGGTCTTGCGAATGGCGGGATAGACGAGGGTGTGCCTGGGCCGCGCCCTCACTATGGCGCTGGCTATTTCGGCGCTTACCTTCGCGATCCCGACGGGAACAAGGTCCACATCGTCTATCGGGGAGACCTCCAGGCATGACGAAGCAGTCCCACGTCATGGAGCGCATCGGGTCGCAAGAACCATCGCCTGCAATCCGGGGGCTGTCCCAATGATTGGCAGCCCGATCGCCCTCGCCTACTGCTCCTACTTCCTGGCCGCTGCCAGTCCGGGCCCCAGCAACATGGCAATCATGGGGACCGCAATGCGGGACGGGCGCATGCCCGCCCTCATCCTCGCGTGCGGGGTCATGACGGGCTCGCTGGCCTGGGCGGTCCTGGCAGCAACCGGCATCTCCACCTTGCTGGCCACCACTGCCAAGGCGCTCGTCGTCATCAAGGTGCTCGGCGGTCTCTATCTGCTCTACCTGGCAATGCGCGCCGGCAGCTCCGCCCTGCGACCGGTCCCGGACGTCCCCCGTGTCGACACGGCACGAGGGACGGCACGCTATCTGCCCCTGTACCGCCAAGGCGTCCTCATGCACATCGCCAACCCGAAGGCGATCATGTCCTGGATGGCGATCATGTCGCTGGGACTCCGCGAAGACGCTCCCGGCGGCACCTTGCCAGCGATCATAGGCGGCTGCGCCGTGCTCGGGATCGGCATATTCGGTGGCTACGCCATCCTCTTTTCGACCGCCCGGATTATTGCTTTCTATTCCAGGGTCGGCCGTTGGATTCAAGGGCTCTTCTCTGCGCTGTTTGCCATCGCGGGAGTGAAGCTTCTCGTGTCGCCAGGCTGACGCCCCGAACCTCCTCGATATCCAGCCGTCACGAATGTAAGGAGCAGTGTTGTGACCTATGAATTTCAAATGATCGACGTTTTCGGCGCGGAGCCGCTTTCGGGCAACCCGCTGGCGGTAGTCATGGGCGCCGACGCACTCAAGACCGATGAAATGCAGCGCCTGACGCGCTGGTTCAACCTGTCGGAGACCGCCTTCCTGCTGTCACCCACGCACCCGGCGGCAGACTACAGGGTCAGGATATTCACGCTGGAAAGAGAAATGCCTTTTGCCGGGCACCCGACATTGGGCAGCTGCCATGCCTGGCTTTCCACCGGCCGTGCGCCGATCAACGAGAACGAAATTGTCCAGGAGTGCGGCGTCGGACTGGTGACCATTCGCCGTGAACCGGGATTGCTTTCCTTTGCCGCACCACCGCTGATTCGTTCCGGCCCGCCCTCGCAGGAAGAGTTGGCCGAAGCGATTCAATTCCTGGGGATCGATCTACAGGACGTCATCGACGCCGCCTGGATCGACAACGGCCCAGGATGGCTGGGAATCCGCCTGACTTCGGCGGAGCAGGTGCTTGCACTGAGCCCGCAACGAAGCTGGCCGCGAAGAATCGACATCGGCGTGGTCGGAGCTCATTCCCATGGCGATGCCGCCTTCGAAGTTCGCGCGTTCTTCAACAATCATCTGGGCACTATCGTTGAAGACCCCGTCACGGGAAGCCTCAACGCCTCCCTGGCGCAATGGCTGTTCTCCACTGGAGTGGTTGAGGAAGCCTATATCGCCGCCCAGGGCACTCGACTCGATCGTAAAGGGCGCATTCATGTGGCTCGCGATAACGCCGGCCAATTCTGGATCGGCGGCAAGACCCAAACACAGGTCACAGGTCGGCTCCAGGGACTCGCGTGAGCGTCAGGCATGCCCCATGCCGGGCAACGAACAGGCATGGTCCAGGCCAACACCGGGGACCACCTTGAAGAAACTCTTCAACACGTCGATTGCGCTCAAACAAGGACTCACAAGCATGTCTGCGACTTCGGAAAGCCAACCTGAATCCGCTGCAACCACTCGCCCCGCCGCTCCGCCCACCGCCGCCACGGACTCATTGAAAATGCTGGTGCGCTACAAAGCCTGGGCGAATGAGCTGACGTTCGAAAGCGTGATGAACCTGCCCGAGGGCGAAGCGCTCCGCCCCAGGCAGACACGGTTCGGAAACATGGTGCATACCCTGAACCACGTTTACGTGGTGGACGATATCTTCAGGCATCACCTGCAAGACAAGAAGCACCACTACACCGCCCGCAACACCGAACATCCGTCTCCGCTGGGCGACCTCTGGAGCGCGGTTCAGGCGATGGACCGCTGGTACATCGAACTTGTCGACACCTGGTCGGCGAAGGACCTGTCGAAAGTCGTCCATTTCGAGTTTGTCGGAGGGGGCAAGGGCGTCATGACACAGGAAGAAATCGTGCTGCACCTGGTCAATCACGCCACCTATCACCGCGGCTTCGTCGGCGACATGATATATCAGATCCCCGTTACGCCCCCCTCGAACGATCTTCCAGTCTTCATCCGGGATCATTACCGCAAGGCCCGCTGAGCCTCTGCCGCATTGGCGAGCCCACGTGGGGCGTATAACGCTCCGCGTTATACGCCGATTGGCCGTGATTTCCGGGCGCTCCGGGCTCAACCACGACACTGATGATGGGCATGCTGTATCGGCGTACAACCGCGAACGGTTGTACGCCCTACGGGCTATCTTCCGGGCCGCGCGTTCGCGGTAATGACGGTGTCACACACCATCATCCCCGCCACGTCATCCCCGCGAACGCGGGGAGCCAGAAACGATGTAGGAGCGGACTCCGTCCGCGATCGAGCCAGCGGCGGGGCACATCGCGGACAGAGTTCGCTCCTACACAGAGCACGCAGCGGCGCTCACCCCAGGATCAGGTAGGCCTTGCGCACCTTCTCGATGATCTCCCACTCACCGTGGGTATTCGCGGCGAAGTAGATCGAGTCCCCGGCCTTGAAGGCGATGGGCTCGCCACCGTCCGGGGTGAACACGCCACGGCCTTCGATGAAGTAGCTGTACTCGGCCTGCATGATGGCGCGGCGCAGGCGGCCGGGAGAGCATTCCCAGAAGCCACTGGAGGCGTTCTGCGAGGCGAGTTCCTGGTGCGCGGCGGTGCTGGCCATCGGGATCGGCTCGCCGATCGGGATGCCGGCCGGCGCAGGCTCAGTGAACTGGGCGTTGTCGAGTCGGAACAATACGGGCGTCATGGAGGTTTCCTCAGGCTTTGTCTTCGAGTCCAGCGGGGGCGAACCGGGCCATCAGTACGTCGAACTGATTCGCCGGCTTGCCATTGAGTTCGGCGCGTTCCTTGCGGATCACGGCCTTGCGCACCATCGAGCCACCGAGGTAGCGCACCGGCTCCGGCGGGAATGGCTTGCAGCGGCGGCCGACCAGGGCGCAGCCGCTCCACGGGTCCTTCCTGCCCAGCGCAAGGCTGGCCAGGATGCGGCCGCCCAGGCGGCTCGGGCCCACGCCGTTGCCGCTCCAGCCGATGCCGTAGTGAATGTTGTCGCTGCCGGCGATCTGGCCGAATACCGGCAGGCTGTCGTAGGTGCGATCGATCGGACCGGACCAGGAGTGGGTGACCAGCGCGTCGTGGAGCATCGGATAGGCGCGGCGCAGGTCAGCCTCGGTCAGGGCTATGCCCTCGCGGTCTTCACTGAATACCGGGCCCATCTTCGAGCCGTAGCTCAGCGAGCCGGTGCCCTTGCCGAAGGCGATGCGCTCGTCGGGCGTGGTGCGGTAGTAGTCGACCAGCAGCTGCGAGTCGGTGATGGCTTCCGCCCCGCTCCACCCCAGGCTCTCCAGGCGCGGGCCGAGCGGCTCGGTGACCACGATGGAGCTGCCCACCGGCACGAACAGCTTCGAAAGCTCAGGGATGGCGGCGGACCAGGCGTTGGTGGCCAGGACGACCCTGTCGGCCTCGACCCGCCCGCCGGCGGTCACGAGGGAAACCGGACGGCCCGGCTGGATCTCGCTGACCGGGGTGTTCTCGAAGATTTCTATACCCGCTTCCAGCGCCACGCGGCGCATGCCCCGGACCAGCGCGGCCGGTTGCACGGTGGCGTTGCTGCGCTCCAGCACGCCGGCGATGTGCACGTCCGACCCCGAGCGCCGCGCCACCTCCTCACGGGACAGCCGCTCGAAGGGATGGAAGCCCAGGCGCTCGCAAGCCGCCAGGGTGGCGTTCCAGCTGTCGACGTGAGCCTTGCAGGTCGCCGTCCAGAGCCAGCCCTTCTGCTTGAAGGATGCATCGATCCGGTGGCGCTCGCAGAACTCGCCCAGCTCGCTGATCGCGCGCTCCGCACTGGTGGCAAGGAAGGTCGCCTGCTCGGTGGAGCAGAACGAGGTGAGCGACTGGATCTTCGGCCACCAGGACATCACGAACCCGCCATTGCGCCCCGACGCACCGCCACCGCAGATATCCTGCTCCAGCACGATGACCCGGCAATCGGGCTCGTGCTCCTTGATCGTCAGGGCCGTCCAGAGGCCGACGAATCCTCCGCCGACGATCGCGACATCGGCCCGGTGGTTGCCCGAGAGCGGGGACGGCAGTTGCAGGTCGGGCTCGGCACTGAGCATCCAGAAACTGCGTTTCAGCGGCGGCACGGCGGGAAATTTCATGGCAGGTCTCGTAGCGGTTGGGGTGATCGGTTGCGCATGCCGGGCAGTACGTGTTCCGGCAATCGCTGCAGTGCCGCCCAGGCGAATTCAGTCCAGCTCTCCCTGGAGGGTTCGTCTGGCACGGTGAACCTTCCCCGGCCTGACGAATGCTCCGAAGGCTAGCCACAGGCAATCTAAAAAACAACGATATTTTTTACTTTGAGAAAATTTTGAAGTTATTTTTTAACAACGCAGATTTCTCCTATTTATCGTCCTTTTCTTCCTAGCTCACCGCGCGCCAGGCCCCGAACAATCTGTCCCCGGCCGAGTCGCTCGGCCATGACAACAAGACAGGAGGGGTCGCCTTGGACATACAGCGCAAAGGCAGGAACGCTCGCTACAGCCAGTGCGTGCGTTTCAACGAATGCATCGAAACCTCGGGCATCGTCGCCCGTGATCCGGACCAGGACATCGCCGAACAGACCCGCGATGTGCTGGAGCAACTGGAAGCCGTCCTGGACCTGGCCGGTGTCGACAAGAGCCGCCTCATCCGCGTGCAGATCTGGCTGGCCGACATGGCCGAATTCGACGCCATGAACAGCGTCTACGACGCCTGGGTGGACCCGCAGCATCCGCCGGCGCGCGCCTGCGTCGGCGCGGCCCTGGCCGACAGCCGCTACCGCCTGGAAATCCAGGCCAGCGCCGTGGCCTGACCGTTCTCTCCGCTAACAGCTCTGCCCCTAATTAGAAGAACAACCCCACCTGGAGGTGCCTGTGCTGCACGACGTCGTTTTCCTCGACCGTGACGCTTTCCCCGCGAGCGTGAAAATCAGGGAACTGCCCTTCCCGCATCGCTGGAGCTGCCATGACTACACCGCGCCCGAGGATATGGTGGCGCGCCTATCCACCGCCACCGTGGCCATCACCGGCGGCGTGCCGATCTCGGTGGCGCAACTGGAGCAACTGCCTGCGCTGCGCATGATCTCCCTGGCCATGACCGGCACCGACGTGGTGGACCTGGAGTACTGCCGCCAGCGCGGCATTCATGTCACCAACGTCCCCGGCTACGGCACCCACGCGGTGGCCGAGCACGCACTCGCGATGATCTTCGAGCTGTTGCGCAACGTCGGCCGCTACCATCGCCTGCTGATGGACGAGCGCCAGCGCGGCCAGCCGCTGAACCCTACCTACTTCGACTACCCCATCCGCGACCTGCGCGGCAAGGTGCTGGGCATCATCGGCCACGGCCCCATCGCACAGCGCCTGGCCGACCTCGCCTCGCGCCTGGAGATGGAGGTGTATTTCCACGACCGCGACGGCCACTACCAGGGCGAACGCTACCTGCCCTTGCAAGCGTTGCTCACCCGCAGCGACGTCGTCTCGCTCAACTGCCCGCTGACCCCGCAGACCCGTGGCCTGCTGGGCCGCCAGCAATTTCAGTGGATGAAGAAGGATGCCGTGCTGATCAACACCGCGCGGGGTGCGGTGATCAACGAACCGGAGCTGATCCGCGCACTGCAGGATGGCGAGATCGCCGGCGCCGCGCTCGACGTCGTGACCAACGAGCCGCTCACCCTCGATGAGCCGCTGCTGCACCTGGCCGCAACCCACAACCTGGTCCTCAACCCCCACGTGGCCTGGAGCAGCGCCGAAGCCATGCAAGGCCTGATGGATTCCGCGCTGGAGAACGTCGCGGCGTTCGTCGCCCAGAAGCCCTGACTCCCTTTTCCTTACCCTCACAAGAACAACAAGAGGTAAGCCATGCAAAGCATCGATATATCGAATTCCCCTGCCGACCTGCACTCCCCCATCCGGCCGCTGCACATCCAGGCCGCGGTGGGTGGCGTCGGTGGCCAGTTCTGCGATGGTTACGTGCTGGGCATCATCGGCATCGCCATCAGCCTGGCGACCACCCCGCTGGGACTGGATGCCCTGTGGCTCGGCCTGCTCGGCGGAGCGGCCCTAATCGGCCTGTTCCTCGGCAGCCTGCTGACCGGCCCGCTGGCCGACCGCTACGGGCGCAAGCACATCTACCGCTGGAACATGGCGCTGTTCTTCGGCGCCTCCATCGCCCAGTTCTTCGTCCAGGACGCCCAGCAGCTGCTGATCCTGCGCCTGCTGCTCGGCTTCGCCCTGGGCTCGGACTTCGTGGTCGGCGTCTCGCTGGTGGCGGAGCTGGTGCCCCGGCGTTTCCGTGGCCCGCTGCTGGCGTTGATGGCGGTGTCCTGGACGCTCGGTTTCACCCTCTCCTACATCGTCGGCTACCTGATGCAGTCCTGGGGCGATGACGCCTGGCGCTGGATTCTGGCCAGCAGCGCGGTGCCGTCCCTGCTGGTGCTGCTGGTGCGCCAGGGCACGCCGGAGTCGCCGCTCTGGCTGATGAAGCAGGGCCGCCACGGAGAAGCCCGGCGGGTCATCGAGCGCCTGGGTGGCACTGACCTGCCAGCGGAGGAAGGGGGCAAGGCCAAGGCTTCCTGGGGCCAGCTGTTCAGCCCGGAACACCGCCGCCGCACCCTGGTCGGCATGGTCTTCTACACCTGCCAGGTGATCCCCTACTTCGCCATGAGCACCTTCATCCCGAGGATTCTCGAGGCCCTGAAGATCGAAGACAGCTACACCGGCGGGCTGATCTACAACATCTTCCTGCTCGCAGGGTCGGTGGTCGGCCTGTTGCTGATCAACCTGCTCACCCGCCGGACCTTCCTCATCGGCACCTTCAGCATCAACGCCGTCGCGCTGTTCGTCCTGGCGATCTGGAGCGGCATGCCGGGGCTGTACGTGGTGGGCGTGTTCGCGGTGTTCGCCTTCGTCATGGCGGCCTCCGGGGTGCTGGAGTTCGCCTACACCTCGGAGCTGTTCCCCACCGAACTGCGCGCCTCGGGCGTCGGCATCTCGGTGGCCGCCAGCCGGATCGGCGCAGCCTCCTGCACCTTCATCCTGCCGGTGGTGATGGAGCGTTTCGGCGCCTCGGCGGCGATCGGTATCTGCGTCACCGCACTGGTCATCGGTGCGGTGGTCTGCCAGCGCTGGGCACCGGAAACCAACCCACGCTACGTCGGCTGATCCACTAACGCCAACGGCCCGCCAGCGCACTGCACTGGCGGGCCGTTGGCGTTTTCATTGCAGACGTTCGGCGTTGTGCCGCAGCTTGCGGAACAGGTGCGGCGTCTCGCCGTAGCTCTTGCGGAACTGCTGGATGAAGTGCGAGGCGTCGGAGAAACCCGTGGCGTAGGCGATCTGCGTCACGTGCAGGCTGGTGTCGCTGAGCAGCTTGCGCGCCTCCTGCAAGCGCAGCTTGCGCCAGAACTGCGCGGGCGGCTGGCCGGCATTGGCCAGGAAGGCACGGTTCAACTGACGCTCGTTGCTGCCCAGCTGCTGTGCCAGCTCCCGGATCGTGCAGTGGCTGTCGAGGTGCGCGCGCATGTAGTCGAGCGCGCGGTGCACCAGCGGGTCCTGGTAGACATGCGCCACGCTGTTGTCGGTGCCGCGCCGGACGTCCTCATCGGCCACCAGCAGGTACTCCAGGCTCTTCTGCGCGCGGCGCTTGCCACAGTGACGGCCGATGATCTCCGCCGCCAGCTCGAAGGCGGAGCCGCCGGGACAGCTGAACACGCCGCTGTCCTCGATGTAGCTCTTGTCGACCACCGCCTGGGTCTGTGGAAACAGCGCGGCGAACTGCTCCTGCACGGTGAAGTGCACCGCACAGCGACGGCCCTCGAGAATACCGGCCAGGCCCAGGGTGAAATAGGAAGCGCACAGCGCCACCAGCGGCACCTTGCGCGCGTGCAGGCGGCGAATGTAGTCGAGCAGCTCCGGCGCCGGGTTCATCACCCCGGACAGCAGGCCCCCGGCGAGCACCACGTAGTCGTACTCCGCATCCGGGTCCAGGCGCTTGGTCGGCGCAATCGGCAGGCCGCAGCTCGCGCTGACCGGCTCGCCCGTCACGCTCAGCCATTCCCATTGGCAGAGAATCTGCCGGCTCTCGAAGGAGCGGTCGGCGGCGAAGCGCAGCGCGTCGACGAAACCCGCCACCGGCGTCAGGGTGAACTGATCGATGAGGACGATGGCGACTCGCAGGTCGGGCTTGAGCACGTGCTCGAGCGAGTCCTCATCGGGCACAGGCTGGCTTGGGTTCATCGGGGATCGGGGTGATGGGCAGGTCGGGGGGTCATCCTATTCCCAAGCCAACCCGGGAACAACAAGGGGCGGACGGGGAAATACCGCAGCGTTCCCCCGCTCCCGCCCCTGCTCTTGCCGCCCGTTATTACTTCAGCTGGCCACCGTCGAGCTGGCGCTCGCGCTCGGCCAAGCCATTGGCCAGGGTCTTGAGCTGGGTATCGGCCAAGCCGCCGGGCAGCGGATCGATGCCGGCCGAGGCAAAGATCTGCCCATAGCTGTTGCGCAATTCGGCGTAGGCCAGGTCCCGGCGCAGGTCGGCCTGCAGGGCGTTGAGCTCGCCCTGGATCAGCTCCAGCTCACCGATGCCCTGCGCCTGCTGGCGATTGCGCAGCTGGCCGACGATCTGGTTGTCCAGGCTGGCCAGCTCCTGGGTGGTGAGGAACTGGCGGCGCGCTTCGCTGTAGTTGGCGTTGGCCACGTACAGCTGCGCCAGCACCGCCATGGACATCGCCTGACGGCGTGCCGCGGTGACGTCTTCGCCGGCCTTGGCCACGTCGATGGCCGCCGGCGCGGAGAGCACGTTGAACAGGTTCCAGGTGACCTTCACGCCATAGTCGGCCCAGCGATCGTTCACCAGGAACGAGTTACTGTCGTAATGCCCGCCCGCGGAGAACTCCAGGCCCGGCAACATGCGCAGCATGGCTTTCTTGGTTTCGGCGGCGCTGATGCGCGCCTGGTAGTCCTGCTCGCGCAGCTCCGGACGGCTGGCCAGCGCCTGCTGTTCGAGCGAGTCGAAGTCGGCCTTGAGCTCGGGAACGTCGTAGCCCTCGGGCACCGCCAGGGTGAGTTCAGTGCCCATCGGCAGGTTGATCAGGGTCGCCAGCTCGGTCTTGGCCAGGGACAGCGCGCGGCGCTGCTCCTCCAGCTGGCGGCTGGCCTCGATCAGCGCGCGCTGGTAGTTCAGCGCCTGCACCGGGTCGCCGATGCGCTGCTGGCTCATCTGCTGGCTGTCCTTGCGGGCGCCGTCGACGCGCGCCATCAGGCTGTCGATCTGGCCCAGCAGACGCTGCGCGGCGATCGCCCGCCAGTAGGCCGAGCGAACGTCCTGGATGATCGTCTGCACCACCTTGCGCCGGCGCTCCTGGACGATCAGGCGCTGGTCGGCCTGCTGCTTGGCGCTGACATAGCTGACGCCGAAGTCGAGGACGTTCCACACCATGGTCAGGTCGGCGACGTTACGGTCGCGATCCTGGGAGGTGGACGGTTCCAGGGACTGGGTGCCGGTCTGCACGCTCTGGCTGCTCGACGCACTGACGTTGTTGCGGCCGACGTAGCCGGCCTCCAGCGCCATGCGCGGCAGCATGTCGAAGGTGGCGAGGTCGAGCTGGCGACGCGACAGCGCCTCCTCCATGACCTTCAGGCGCGACTCCAGGTTGTACTTCACCGCACGGGCCATGGCGTCGTGCAGGGTCAGCGGGCCGCTGAGGGGCTCCTGGTCCTTGAACATCGCCTTGAGGTCATTGCGGGCGCGCTGCTCGCTGACGCTGCGGTCGATCGGCTGCGTGGTAACGGCGCAGCCGCTGACGGCGAGCGCCAGCAGGCTGACGCCCAGTAAGGTCATCTGTCTCTTCATCCCTGGCCGTCCCCCTGGTTACGGCTTTTTGTAGCTCTGTGTGCGACGTGCTGTGCAATGGTCATCAGGATGCTTCGCGGTCCTGGGCAATCTGCCCTAGCGCCCAGGCCAGGTCGCGCATCGGTTGTTGTTCTGTTTCCTGGATCTGCTGCAGTTGCTGGGCCAGGGTCGGTGCGCCGAAGATGCCGCGCAGCCCCTGGTCGATGTCAGCGCTGCGACGCTCGAAGACCTTCAACGGCGTGCTGTCGTCGAAGCCATCGCGGTTGAACAGGCCCGACAGCGTGCTGTTGCCGAACACCCCGGCGTCGCCGCCGCCAAAGCCGAGGAAGCCTCGGGCGCTTCCGTCACCAAAGCCGGCGTTGCCGAACACCTGGGCCAGGAAACTCTGCGCGGGTGCGCCGTTGCGACTGAAGATGCTGCCCAGCGGCGGCATGCCACCCAGGCTCGGCGGTTCGAACAGCGAGGGCGGCAGCACCGGCGAAACGGTGGGCGGTGCCACCAGCACCGGCACCTTCGGCTGCAGCGGTGTCGGCGACGGCAGCGGCGACACCGAGGGTGTGGTGATGCGGAACTGCGGGTCGCCATCGGAGTTGGAGCCAATGACATAGCGGTCGCCGCTTACGGCCTGCGCCAGCAGGTTGCCGGCCGCATCGCTGATCCCGCCGGCGTTCACCGTCAGGCCCAGGCTGCCCTGGCCGCTGATGTCGCCGACGGTGACACGCCAGGTTCTGGCGTCCACCTGGGTCACCGCGAGCACGCTGCCCTTGGCCGAGTTGCTGGTGGTCACGGAGAAGTCGGCGCTGTCCACGCCGCGTACGTCCTCGTCGAAGCTCACCAGGAAGTCCACTGACTTGGCGCTGGTCGGCGACGCGTCGAGACGCACCACGCTGGTAGCGCTGGGCGCACGGGTATCGACCAGCACCGCATGGCTGTCGCCGACCTGGTGCAGGCTCGGATCCAGCGCGTTGCCGGCGGCATCGCTCAGGCGTCCGCCATTGGCCGACAGGCCGGCCACCTGAATGCCATCGGCATCGTTGTCGCCAGGCTGGACGGTGTAGCGGAAGACCAGGGCGGAGCTTCCCGAGCCACTGATGTACTGCGCAAAGACCGTACGGCCACCGTCCAGGGTGATCGCGAGCAGCGGCGTACCGGAACGGGTGTCGACGGTCACCGCTTCGCTGAGGTTGACGGTGAAGTCGAGGTTCTGCCCCGCCACATAGGTCCCGTTGGCCGGCACCGTGACGCTGCTGACAGTCGGCTCGACGCCATCGACGACGATGTCGTGCTGCGCGGCAATGGAGTCCGCGCCGCCGGGTGCCGGCAGGGTCAGGATGGCGTCCCGGTTGCCGGCGTTGCGGATGCTGCCGCCGTTCAGCGCCAGAGCGCCGCTGGACTGCTGGTTCAGGTCCGCGCTGAGGTCACCGGCCTGCACGGTGTAGAGGAAGGTCAGCGTCTTGCTGCCCGAGCCGGACAGGTAGACCGCCCCGCGATCGACCAGCCCGGTCGCCAGCAGCAGCGTGGGCACACCGCCACGGGTATCGACCATCACATTCTGGTCGAAGGTGACGGTGACGGTGATGACGTCGCCCAGGTGGTAGCTGCCGTTCGGGTTGCCGACGCCGATGTGGGTGACCAGCGGATTGAGCGGTTCGACGGTGATGCCGATGCTGTCGCTGTCGACCAGGGCACCGCCGCTGCCGCTGTTGCCCAGGTCGCTGGTGCTGATCTGCAGGCCGGCCGGGCCGTTGTAGCCGCTGGTGGGCTTGAAGGTCAGGCCGTTCAGGGCGTTGTTGATGTCCGCCAGGCTGCCGGTGAAGATCAGGGTGGCGTCCGCCGTGCCATCGCCGGTGATGAAGCTCAGGCCCGCCAGGTTGCCCAGGGTGAGCACGCCATGGCTGGCCGTGAGGGTCACCTGCAGGTTGCCGCTGCCGACGTCCACATCGCTGATGCTGATGCGATTGCCATTGCCGGCGTTGAATACCAGCGTGCCGTCCTGATCCAGGCTCTGGGTGCCCGGTACGCTGTTCACCGGTGCGTCGTTCACCGCGCTCACGGCCAGGGTGACAGTGGCGCTGTCGGTCAGCGTCCCGCCCGTACCGGTGTTGCCGCCGTCGTCGATGCCGATACTGAGCGTGACATTGCCGTTGGCATTGGCGGCGCCCGTGAAGCTAAGGCGGTTGGCGGCGATGAAGGCGTTGATGTCGGCGATGCTGCCCACCAGCGTCAGGCTGCCGGTGCCCGAGCCGGACACGGCGACACCCGCGCCGCCGCTGGCGCCCAGGGTGCCGCTGGCAACGCTGAAGTGCACGCTGACACTGTGGTTGCCGGCATCCGCATCGGCGAAGGAGATGCCGCTCAGCGACTGCGGCGTGTCCTCGATGACCGCGATGCTGCCGGGCGCGCTGATGCTGGGCGCATCGTTGACCGCGACAACCGCGACGTTGGCGGTGATCGCAACGTGGGTGGTATCCACCCCGCCATTCGCCGTTCCACCGCTATCGCGAACGCTGACCAGGGACACGCTGCGGGTGCCGGTGCCGGGTGCCTCGCTGCTGTTGCGATAGCTCATCGCATCGATGACGCCCTGTGCGCTGGCGGCGCTCAGGCCCGCATGGGTCAAGGTAATGCTGGCGGTGCCGCCGACGACGCTGACGCTGTAGGCGATGCCGGAGCCCGAGGTCAGCCCGTTGGCGCCGTGCACCAGGGCGATATCGGTACCGTCGATGCGCAGGATCTCGCTGGCGCCGTCGGTCAGGCCGCTGACCGTGAAGGTCAGTCCGATGATGCTCTGGCCGGCTTCCACGGTGTCGAGGCTGACGCCGCTGAACAGGTCTACCGCGCTGCCGTTCTCGGTGTAGGTGGGGTTGCCGCCGGTGGCGCTCACCACGGGCGCATCGTTGACCGCCACCAGGTTGACCAGGCTGCTGCCCTGTGAAGTGGCGCCCTGGTCGTCGGCGAAGGTCCAGTTGAGGGTGACACTGGCGACCGGGTCGTCGGAGGCGTTGGCGTAGGTCAGTTGCCGGAGGATGTGGTTCACATCGGCGCTGGTTGGCGTCTGGCCGTTTGCGTGGGTGAAGGTCAGGGTCAGCTGGCCGGCGATGCTGGTATCGAAGCTGGCGATCACCTGGCCGTTCTTGACCAGGGTATTGCCCACTCGGGTGATGCCGTTCCCCGCGAGGAAACCGAACAGGTCGCTGGCATTGGCGCCTGCCTGGCGCACCACCAGCAGCGATGCCCCGCTGTAGTCGCCAACGCCGCCGTTGAGCGCGTCGAGATCTGCGTCGGAAACGCTCACAGCGGTATCGATCACGATGGCGGCGCCGCCTTCGGTATAGCTGCCGCCGCCCGTCAGGCCGCCCAGTACCGGGGCCGCGTTGGCCTGTACCGCGCCGATGTCGACGGCACTCCCCGCTGCCCGCACATTGCCGATCGCATCGATCGGCAATGCCTCGCTGGTATTGCCGTCGCCATCCAGGTCGAAGGTGTCGGCCGGCAGCGCGGCACTGCTGCCGGCATGCAGCAGCGCACTGCCCGCCTGGGGCTTGTGGGTGAGCACCGTGCCGCCGTTGTTGGCCAGGTTGCCCAGCAGCAGGCCGGCAGTGCCCTGGTTGTTCAGTACGCCGGTGGCTACGCCAATGCTGACGTTGGAGCCGAAGAAGCTGTTGGTGGCGGTTTCGACCGTGCCGTCCACGTCGTCGGCGCTACCGCCGGTGGCCAGCGGGGAGCCGCCCACGGCCGCGCTGGCGCCGGCGCCCGAGGTGTTCCCGGCAGCCACGACGTTGACGAAGGTTTCGCTACCGCTGGCGTTGATGCCGCCACCGGTGCTCGTGGCGGCGTTGCCGACCACCGTGACGTTGTAGAGGAAGGCGGTGCCGCTGGTGATGCGGATACCGCCCCCGAAGGAACTGGCGCCCAGCGCGGCGTTACCGCTGAAGGTGCTGTTGATGATGACCAGCGGATTGCTGCCGCCGAACTGCAGGCCGCCACCGTGGGCGCCCGTGCCGGTGGTGGTGTTGCCGCTCACCGTGCTGTTGATCAGGTTGAGCGCGCCGTTGTTGGATACCACCCGGATGCCGCCACCAAAGGTGTTGCTGGTATTGCCGCTGATGGTGGAGTTGATCACGGTCACCGTGGAGGCGGTGGCGTACAGGCCGCCACCGCCGCCGCCCGTGTCGGTATTGTTGCTGATCACCGAATCGCGGAGGGTCAGGCTGCTGCCAGAGCTGACGTACAGGCCACCACCGCCGCCGCCGGTAACACCCTGGGTCAACGTCAGCCCGGTGATTTCGACGCCGGTGACGCTCACCCCCACCGCCATCACGCGACTGGCGTGGTTGCCGGAAATGGTCACGTCGGCGACGCCATCGTGGTTGAGGTCGCCGTCGATCTTCAGGTTGCTGTAATTGATGTCGAGCTGGGCGCCATTGAGGATGATGGTGCCGCCCTGGCTGCCGGCCAGCGCGCCGTTCAGGTCGAAGGTGATGGTGTCGCCCCCGCGCGCCCAGAACAGGGCTTCGCGGATACTCAGGCCGTTGCCGTCGGCCTGGTCGGCGGCGAAGCTGGCGCCAGTGCTCTGGTCGGCGCCGGTATCGAGGTCGGAGGTGACCACCAGGGTGGAGTTGTTGACCGTTACCGCCACCAGGTCGGTATCGCTGTTGCCGACCGAATCGGTGGACTGCAGGCTGATGTTGCGGGCGCCCGCTCCATCCGGGGTATAGGTCAGGCCGTCCAGCGCCGCGTTCACCTCGGCGGCCGTACCGCTGAGGGTGACGCTGCCGCTGCCGTTACCCGTGATGACCGCCGTGCCGCCGGCATTGGCGTTCAGGGCGCCGCCCGCCACGGAGACCACCACCGTCAGTTGGCCGCCATCACTCACGGTGATGGCATTGCCGTTGGCGCTGCTGAACACCAGCGGCGTGACGGTATTGGTGATCTGGCCGCCCGGCACGCCATTGACCGGCGCCTCGGTATCGACCACGTAGCTGTTGGAGCTCGTCGTGCCAGCGCCGGTATTGCCGGCGCCATCGAACACCCCGGTATTGTCCAGGGTGATGAGATTGGTCGCGCTGACGATGCCCGCGGTCGGCGTCAGGGTCGCTGTCCAGGTGATGCCGCCATTGCTGGAGCTGAGGTTGCTCAGGGTTCCGTGGGCCACCGTGAAGTCGGCGGTGGTAAGCCCGAGGACCGCCTCGCTGAAGGTAATGGTGACGGTGCTGGTCCCGCCCACCGCAAGGGAGGTATTGGTGACCACGATGGTCGCCGTCGGACGCAGGGTATCGATGCTGTAGTTGCTGGAGCTGGTGCTGCCGACGCCCACATTGCCGACCGCATCGGCCACCCCGCTGTTGGCCAGGGTGATGACGTTGCTGCCGGCCTCGATGTTGGCCGCCGGAGTAAAGGTGGCGGTCCAGACGATGTTGTCCGAGGTGCTCAGGTTGCCCAGCGTGCCGTTCTGCACCGTGAAGTCAGTCATGTCCAGCCCCGTCACCGCCCGGTTGAAGGTGATGGTGACGGTCGCGGTCTCGCCAACCGCCAGGGCGCTGTGGTTCATGACGATGGTGGCGCTGGGACGCAGGGTATCGATGGCGTAGTTGTTGGAGTCGGTGGTGCCGACGCCCGCATTGCCGGCCTGGTCGGTGTAGCCCGCGTTGTTCAGCGAGATATGGCTGCTGCCACCCTGGAAGTTGGCGCTCGGGGTCAGGGTTGCGGTCCAGGTGATGTTGTCCAGCGTGCTCAGGTTGCTCAGGGTGCCGTGAGACACCGTGAAGTCACCGAGGTCCAGCCCGGTCACCGCCTCGCTGAAGGTAATGGTGACGGTGCTGCTCTCGCCCGCCAACAGGCTGGTGTCGGCCACCACGATGGTCGCCGTGGGCGGCACGGTTTCGATGACCGCCACCGTGACATCGGCATGGCTGGTGGAGGAACTGTCGCCGTCGTTCACCGTCACGCGGACGGTACGCGCCGACTGGCCGATAGCGTTGCTCGCATTGCTGTTGTCGTAGCTGAGATTGCGCAGCAGCGCCTGCACCGCCGCGGCCGTGGCGTTGGCATTGAAGCTGACCACCAGATCGCTGCCGCCGGTGCCGCCGGCAACGCTGCCGATGACCGTGCCTTGGTAGGTGACATTGGCGCCGGACACGCCGATCTGCCCCGCCCCGGTCCCCTGGTTGCGAATGCCGAGCACATCTTCGGTCGACACACCGTTGGCGACGATGGACACATGGAGGCTGCCGCCATTGAAATCGGGCGAGTCGCTGTCGGTGAGCGTGGCATCGCTGCCGCCATCGAGCAGGATGGAACCGCTGCCCTGGGTGAAGGTGACGCTGTCGCCCCCCAGGTTGCCGAGCACCGGCGCTGCGTTGATCGGCGCGGTCAGGGTGATGTCGTTGCCGGTACCACCGAGGTAGCTGACGGTGAGCGGCGTGCCATCGCCGCCGGCGGTGAGGACCGCGCCTTCGCCCAGGCCGCTGAAGCTGCCGGTCACCGCATCGGCCCCGTCGTTGACGATGACGTTGTAGCTGTCGCCGCTGTCGGGGACATAGCCATGGGTCGCCGCCAGGGTGGCGCCGGTGACGTCGACCGCGCCATTGACCAGCAGCTGGTCGTAGCCGGTGCCGGCCGTGGTGCCGTTGATATCCAGCGCCAGGGTGCTGCCCGCATTCATCTGCAGGTTGCCGTTGAGGGTAAGGGTGCCGACACCGTTGTTGACGCCACCGATGCCCGGAGACAGCGTGCCGCCGCCCTGTACCGTGACGTTGCCGCCCAGGGTGCCGCTACCGGCCAGGGTGGCGCCGCTGGCCACTGTGGTCGCACTGGCCGTGCTGCCGGTGACCGACAGGGTACCGGCGGATACGGTCGTGGTACCCAGGTAGTTGTTGCTGCCCGAGAGCGTCAGCGTGCCGCTGCCAGCCTTGGTCAGGCCGCCCGTGCCAGTGTTCGACGCGGAGAGACCGACGGCCTTGCCGGCAGCCACGCTCAGGGTGCCACCAGCGCCGCTCAGGGTGATCGTGTTGGCGAGGGTCATGTCGTTGCTGATCGACAGCGTGCCGCCGTTCAACTCGATCGCGCCGGTACCGATGTTGCCGGCATTGGCGATCGCCAGCGTGCCGTCGTACACCCGCGTCGCCCAGCCCTGGGAACTGTTGGCGCCCGACAGCGTCAGGGTGCCGGTGCCGTCCTGGACCAAGGCGCCGGATCCTGTGATGGAACCGCTGAAGTTGCTGCTCGCGCCGTTGACGCCGACCATCAGACTCTGGCCACCCAACGCCACCGTGCCGGCGCCGAACAAGCTGTCGATTGCCTCGTCGGCTGAGATCGTCAGGGTCGCGCCGGACGCCACCGTCACGCTCGCGCTGTCGCTCAGCGCACCGCCCACGCGGTTGAGGGTCAGACCGCCAGCGGACACCGAGACGGCGCCGGTGAAGAGGTTGTTGCCGGTCAGCGTCATCGTACCGCTGCCGGCCTTGGTCAGGCCGGACGCGCCGGAGATCACCCCGGAATAGGTCGTATTGGTGTTGTCGCCGCCGGTAGTCAGTTGGGCGTTGAGCACCACGCTGCCCAAACCGGCCAGCGAGCCGATGGTTTCGGCGCTGGCCAGGGTCAGCGTGGTGCCGGACGTCACGGTCACCGCGCTGCCGTCGCCAATCGCCGAGCCACCACTGAGGGTCAGGCCGCCGGCGCTGAGGTAGACTGCGCCACTGAGGGTGTTGCTGCCGGACAGGGTCAGCGTGCCGGCGCCGGACTTGGTCAGCGCGGCGCTGCCGCTGAGCACGCCACTGAGGGCGAGGTTGCCGGCGGCGCTGATGGTCGATGCGGCGGTCAGCGTCACCGCGTTGTCGACCGTCGTCGACCCGCTGGCGGCCAGGGTTCCCCCCGCCAGCGTCAGGGTGCCGCTGGACAGGTTATCGTCTGCGCCGATGCTCAGCGTGCCCGCGCTGACGGTCATGCCGCCGCTCATGCCCGCCTCGTTGGCCGTGTTGCTCAGCACCAGCGTCCCGGCATCCGTCTTGTTGAGGTTGGAGCTGCCACTCAGCGCGCCGCTGAGGGTCAGCGTACTTCCGCTGGCTGCACTGATGTCGGCATCGCTGTTGAAGGTGACGGTGCCGCTCAAGGCGCTGCTGCCGCTGACCAGGTGCAGGGCGCCGTAATTGACGCTGGAAACCGTCGTGCCGGTACCGGCGATGGTGAAGGATTCGGCCACGGTCAGGGCACCGGCGATGCGCACGGTGGCGCCACTGGTCACGTTGGTGGAGCCCGCGGTGGTGCCCAGGGCGTTCGCGTGGGACAGGATCAGGGTGCCGCTCTGGACGTCGGTGAGGCCACTGTAGGTGTTGTTGCCGCTCAGTTCGAGGATTGCCTGGCCGTTCTTGGTCAGGGTGCCGGTACCGGAAATGATGCCTGAGAGCACCAGCGAGGTCGCTCCAGCGCCACCGCCGACGTTGATGGTGCCACCGCCGGCACCCAGCACGATGGCGTTGTCGATGGTGAAACCAGTGGCGTTGTTGGTCAGCCTGCCGCCGTCGAGGGTCAGGGTGCCGGAGGACAGGTAGTTGTCGTCGCTGATCTGCAGGGTGCCGCCGCTGACGGTCATGCCGCCGGACATGCTCGCTTCGTTGCTCGCGCTGCTCAGCACCAGTGTGCCGGCGCCGGCCTTGTTCAGCGAGCCGCTGCCGGCCAAGGTGCTGGCGATGCCAACCGTGCCGAAGGCATTGCTGAAGGTCAGGGTCGTGCCATTGCCCAGGGTGATGGTGCTGCCGCTGATGGTGAGGCCGGTAGACGAATCGGCATTGAACACCAGGCTTTCACCCAGGTTCAGGCCACTGCCCAGGGTGATGGTCTGGCCACTCAGGGCACTGCTGAAAACGATGGTCTGCGTCCCGGTCGAATCGGCCGCGGCGATGGCGATCGCCTCACGCAGGCCCACGCCATCGCTCGGATTGATGGTGCCCACATCGCTGGTGTTGGTGACGTAGATGGTGTCGCTGGTGACCACGACGTTGGCGGTGACGGCGGTGTTGCCATCGCTCAGGGCAACACTGACGTTCGCGTCGCCCGCAGGAGTGTCGCTGCGGTAGGTGATGTGCTGCACGACGTCCCGCACCAGCGCGGTGGTCGCCGTGGTTGCACTGCTGTTGAAATTGATGGTCAGCACGCCGCCGACATTGGTGAAGCTGGCGAAGGTCGCGCCGCCGGACTGCAGGTTGGCGCCGTTGACCGTGAAGCTCGCACCCGCGAGCAGGAATCCGAAGGTATCGCTGCTGACAGCGGTGCCCTGGCGCTGCACGGCCAGGGACGCACCCGACCAGTTGCCCAGGCCGCCGTTGAGGGCGCCGAATTCGGCATCGCCGACGGCGGCGTTGGTGCCTACGTCCAGCACAACGCTGTTGCCGACGCCGGCCCAGGCCACGCTGTCGCCGTTGAGATTGCCCAGGGTGGGGGTGGCGTTGGGCACGAAGGTGGTATCGGTGGTGCCGCCACCGGTGGTCTCGATGGTTGATTTCGAGTTTCCCGTAGCGCCGTTGCTGCCACCGTTCACCGCATTACCGCCGGTACCGCCCGCCCCCGCGTTGCCGATCGAGAGGGTGCTGGCGGTCGCCGCGTCCATCCGGACATTACCGCCGGCATTCCAGAGGGCTCCCACACCGGCACCACCGGTGCCGCCATTGCCTGTGTGTGCGTAACCCGTCTGATAGGCGGAAACGCCGCCACCACCGCCACCGCCGGCCCCGAGGTTGTTGGTGATGGTGGAACCGGTGATGGTCAGGATGCCAGTACTGGTGTTGTAGATCCCGCCGACAGCCGCCCCGCCGATCCCGCCCGCCGCGGAGGCGCCAGCGCCACCGCCGCCCCCACCGATGCTGGCGGAGCCGTTACTTGCCGTCCCCCCTGTACCACCCACGGTGTACCCAAAGCTATTGATGCCGCCGGAGTAGCTGCCACCTTGACCGCCACTCACTCCGCCCCCTCGGCCACCAAAGCTGGCATTAGCTCCCGCGCCGTTGCCTCCTGTGATACCCGACGGCGATGTCGCCGGCACAAAGGCTCCAGTACTGGCTCCCCCTGTACCTCCCGAGGTGGTACCGAAACCACCGCCGCCGCCGCCACCACCGGCATAGGCGACACCCACGTCACCACCACCACCCCCACCGCCCGACGCCTTGTTGCCGGTGATGGTGCTGTTGGTGATGGTCAGCACGCCGCTGTTATAAATGCCCGCGCCGAGGCTGTCCGTGGCGCTGGCGCTTTCGTTGGCGCCCTTGCCGACGATCAGGCCGTTCTTGATGACGATGTTGTCGATCAGCACCTTGGAGCCGGCGCCGGAGGTGGCCACCTTCAGCACCCCTGCCTGATTGGCGCCGTCCAGGCTGTGGCCGCCCCCGACGATCTGCATCGTGTGGCCGTCGGTGACATTGATCGAAATCGTGTCGGCCGCCGACGTAAAGGTGATGTCGCCGGTGATGGTGATCAGGTCGTCGACGCCATCGCCATTGCCGGTGGCGATGGCGGCCTTCAGCGCCGTAAGGCTGCTGACGCTGGTGGTGACCAGCAGGTGGTCGTAGCTGTCCAGGCGCGCGAGGTCCAGCGCGTGGCTGGCCGCGATCGCGCCCGTGGCGATCTCCAGGTCCCAGTTGCCGCCCTTGGCCGAACCGCCGGTGGCGTCGGTGGAGGCCGCGATGTCGGCGTCGGTGATCCCGGCCAGTTGCGAAAGAAAATCGCGACCCGCAGTGCCCGCCCCCACGTCGCAGCCGTAGAGCAGGATGTCGCCATCGGCGGTCAGCGCCTGGCCAATGTCGTGCAATTGCGTGCTGTACCGGGCCAGGTTGCCCTCGAACAGCGGCCCGTTGCCCAGCAGCAGTACGCCGGAATCGCCGTGGGAAATGATATGGATGGCGTCGATGTCGTGCCGCCCGGCCAGGGCATCGGCGATCTGCTGGACGCCATCCTTGTCGGTACTGAGCAGCACCACTTCGGCGTCCGGCGAAATGTCCTTGAGCAGGGTCTGGTAATCCGGCACCCGGGTGTCGACGAACACCACTTCCTTGCGCACGCCGCCGTGGCTGTCAGCCACCGGGCCTGCCTTGGAAATGTCCTGCGCGGCCTGCCTGGAGTCGGCCGCGGGTGCCTGGGTGTTGTCAGCGCTGCCCTGGGCATGGCTCGCGCTGTTGCTCGAAGTACCCTGGGTATTGTCGTTGTTGCCGGCGGCATGGCTGTTGTCGGCGCCCGTGGCCGCGTGCGAGGCATCGGCCGTCGGGGTGGAGCTCGCCACATCCGTGGCGACCGTGGCGGCGACCGCGCCGTCGAACATCATGCGCGGCTCCAGCGCACTGATCAGCGGCTGAGACAATGGGGGCCGGCCGGAAAGCGCCGACTTCGGCGATTGTTCCTGCTTGCCTGCACCTGCCCGTTTGGATTTTCCCCAGCCCATGTCCCTGTCCCTCGTCTCGTGGAGCACCCGGCGCGACCCGTGATGTCGTCAGTCGTTGCCGTTGTCGATGGCCCGGGCGTTCCGGGCAGTCCTGATCACATTGGCCTCGCTGTTCTGCGAGTCCTTCCAGAAATCCAGTTGCGCGTACTGCTCGAACAGGTCCGGCGGCAGGATGGTGCGCCGCGCCGTCGCCTCGATCTTCGGCCGCACCTTGTGCAGCCCCTTGAGCCCCAGCGCCTGGTCGAACTCCGGAGCGTCGTACTCGACCTGCTCGAAGTCATGCTCGAACCAGGTCTCGCCGAGGAACTCGTAGACCAGTCGCAGCACCTTCTCCGGCTGCGTCACCAGCAGGTCGTACTCCACCAGCAGCAGCGAGTTGGCGTGCTCGCCGTAGTACGCGTCCTTCAGCGCCGCCCAGGCGAAACCCACCAGGCGGTTGCGCTGGGCCAGGGTGTCCACCCGGCTGTAGACGGTATTGCGCTCGGCGTCGTCGTTGAACAGCTTGGTGTTCTCGTAGGGGTTGGCGCGGTACAGGCGCTCGATGCTGTCCATGACCCAGGCGACGTTGCGCACGCAGGCGATCACCTTGGCCTGGGGGAACAGATCGAGGAGTGCCGGAAGCTTCGCGCACCACTGCCGGTTGGTATCAAAGACCACATCCTTGCCGACCTGGTCGGCGTAGTAGTTGCCGAACAGTCCGCTGAGCATCCGTTTGCGCTGCTCCTGGGTGACCACCGGGCCGAACTCGCTGTCGGCACTGAATTGATTGAGCAGCGCCGAAAACAGGCTCCCCACTGGGCTGGTCATCCCCGCATGGAAGCGCGGATTCTGCCGGAGCAAGGCTGCCAGCAGCGTGGAGCCCGAGCGCGGCAGCCCGGAGATGAAATGGAAGCTGGGTGCGGAGTTGGCCATTGGCAGCTCGTTGTTCTCGCCTGGCGGGCCGTCGATGCGTGCCGTCGTGGGCGGGAAACGCTGCCGCGCTCCCCGCCCGCACGCTCATCGGCGCCCCGTGCAGGGCATCAGTTGCGCGACGGGAACACACCTTCCAGGGCAATCGCGAAGTTCATGCCCAGGTAGGGGCTCTGGATGCTGACGGGCTGGCTGCCCCCGGCATTCTGGACTGTAACGCTGGTGGATATCGGGTTGCCCAGCGCCACGGGGCCGCTCAGTTCGCTGGACCAGATGGCCGCGGCCTGGGGCGACCCACCGACGGAACCACCCAGGATGTTGTTGGTTGCCGTAGGCGCCAGTGCCGGGCTCGCCGGGGTGCCGCCGACATTCATGCTGCTGGTGCCGCTGGCGACGTGGTTGTGAATCGGCATCTGGTTCAAGTTCAGGGTAACCGTGGGCGTGCCGCCCACCTCGCCCTGGACCACCGGAGGCAGCCCCGGACCGTTGCCGGCGCCCAGCGGGGTACGCCCGCTCAGGTTGGGAAGCTGGAAGGTGGAGACGCCATTGCCGCCATAGGTGGTCCCCAACAAGGAGAACAGCGCGGCGTTCTGCGCAATGCCCAGCGTTTGTCCCTGGCAGAGCGCCCAGCCACGGGGGGCAAAGTTGAACGCGAGCATACGGATTTCGCCAATGAACGGATCACTCATTACAGTTGCTCCTTGCGGGTGCCGATTCTGTGCGGCAGAGAGCGCATCGCTGCGCGGGACTATGTCACGGACTCTGGGTTGGCCTGCGAAGGTGGAACACCGCCTGGAGCAGATGGCGCTCGCCGTCCTCCTCGGGGCCGATCGGGCAGAGCAGCAGCTCGGGCAATTGCTGATTGTCCGGGCCGCGCAGGCTGTAGGTGTGCTGCGGCATCTGGTAGCCGGCGGGTTGCGCGAACACCAGGTTGAAGCATTCGTAACGCGCATTCATCGCCGTGCCCTGGTTCACTTCCACCAGGGTCACCGGCAGGCTGCCGCCCTCCCAGGCCAGTTGCCATTCCTGTTCGAGGTACCGCTGGAACTCTTCCCGGCCGGGCAACGCGCTCATGGCTGCGACTCCTGTGCCAAGGCCGCCACGGCCTCGCGATTCATTTGCAGGTAATGCTGCCGCCGCCCGGTCTCCCTGAAACCGAAGCGCTCATAGAGGCGGAGCGCGGGGTTTTCCGGCTCGACGAACAGGCGGATCGAACGACCCAGGGCATCGGCTTCACGGGTCAGGTCGGCGATGAAGCCCGTGCCGATGCCGCGCCGGTGCCACTGCGGCATCAGCGAGATATCGATCAGGTTGTGGGTCGTCGGGCCGCGGAAGACGTAGAGCCGGCCTATAGGCTGGTCATCGTGGCAGATGAGGGAGAAATCGGCGCCTTCGTAGTGGGCCTGGTAATACTGGTGCTGGGCGTTGAACTGCTGGGTGAGAAAGGCATCCTTGGTTGCCTTGTCCCACGGGATTCGCTCCATCTCGGCGGCGCGGGTACTGGCATAAAGCTCCCGCAGGAATGCCAGATCGGCATCCTCCATGGGACGCAGGTTCAACTCGAGAGTTGCCATGGTGGCCGAGCATCCTTGTGGCTTCCCCGCCCGGGGAGCACATCCGTTGTTGTTTTTAACCGACCAGAACAGCGAGAGAATATCTGATGCCTAAGGCGAATCGCCAGCATTTACCATCATCAGAGTACGAAATTTCTCAAACAATTGTATGAAAGCTGGCCAAACTCCCAAACCCTACTTTCTGCCGGAGCGATTCCAGCTCCAGGTAAGGCGCCCGCACCCAGCGCTCCACGGCCTGTCGCACATCCTCGCCGGCGGATTCGCGCTTCGCCTGGCCGTCGGCGCTGAACGTCATCGAAGGCTGCTTGGCATCGAATGCGGCGACAGCCTGCAAAGGTGCCCGATCCTCGTCCTCCACGCCGAGCAGCGATGCCAAGCGCGCCCACAGCGCGCCGGGCAATTCGCTGTAGTTCAGTGCAATGCCGCCGTGCCGACGGCACAGCTCCAGGCCACCCTGGAAGATCTCGCCGATCATTCGGCAGCTGTATTCCAACGGCGTCATGCCCTGGGCACCCGGCAGCCGCTGGTCCAGTGCCGAGGGCCCGAGCAGGCCGGGCACCCGATGCATGCCGGGCTGGCGCAGTTGCGAGACGACGATCTCCAGCGGATCGCGGTACAGGAATATCCGTGGCACCTGCGGATAGAGCGCCGCCAGCAGCGGCGCCTCGAATACGCTCCAGGCGTCGAGCTTGACCAGCAACCGCTGCTCCAGCCCCAGTCGTCGCTGGCCATAGGCTGACAGCAGCGCCTGGACCCCGCGCCCCTGCCAATCGGTCGCGGCAGCGTCGAGAAAGTGCGCGCGCAGCAGACTGTCCAGCGGCGGCGGCTCCGACAGCACGATATTGCCTGGCAGAGCCGCCAGCATCTGCGCCATCAGCGTCGAGCCACAGCGCGAAGCATGGAAGATCAGCGCCGCCGGTTGCAGGCCAGGGCTGGCGGCCTGCCAATCGAACAGAGCCTGGATGCCGGTCTCGCGACGGAATGCCTGGTTGAAGGGCAACCGCAGGGCATCGTCCACGTCATCGCGGAAGAACGGCCGGGCCAGCCGCCGCTCGCCGAACCAGCACCAATCCACGCGCCAGTCGCCGGCCTGCCGCCAGACGCGAATCGGCAGCCAGCCGCTGAAATCGTCCATAGGAGTCACGCTCGCCATTGCTCGCTCCAGGCCTGCCGCCCCTGGTGCATGGCGCCGCGCACCTCCGCCTCGGAAAACACCAGACCCAGTTCCGCGCCCAGGCGCACGGTCTCGCGCAGGAAGTCGCGGCTATCGCCCAGCGCCTGCAATGCCGCCGCCAGGGCGGGTTCAGTCGCTACCCGCTGGCGGAATGCGGCAAACGCCTGCCCCGCCCTGCCCGGCTGCAACGGCGGCGTCCCCGCCAGCCCCTGCTCCAGCAGGCCGAGCAGCCACGGGTTGGGTACGCAGTCCAGCACCAGATGGATACGCTCGCCGGGCCCCGGATTGTCCACCCGATGCGGCCGCGATAGATCGATGAACCAGCATTCGCCAACCACCATCGGCACCTGCAGACCGTCGACCAGGAACTCCACACCCGACGGGCTCAGAAGCGGCACGTGCAGGCGCAGGTCGCCATCGGGCTGCCCCAGGTCAGGATCGCAATGTTCGTGGATGCGCGCGCCCGGCCCCAACCGCAGCAGGCGCGCGCTGCGCACGACGGTATGGAAGCGGTCCAGCAGAGCGCCCCAGGCGGGCTCCCCGAGCCACCAGCCGCTGCGCACCGGCGCGCCCTGGCCGGGCGCCAGGGGCAGCGGAGCATCCTCGGGGGCGACCAGGGCGATACCGCTCCAGTCGCCTTCGTAGTAGCCGGTGTTGAAATGCGTCTGCCAGGCGCCGGCATCCACCCGCGACAGGGCCTCCAGCAAAGGCGGCACCTCGAACGCCAGGGCGAGTCGCGAGCAGCGGGGTAGCGAACGAGCGGTCATGGAACGTCCTTGCTCCTTGAGGGATTCAGAAGCCGCTTTCCCGGACGCCAAGGGCTGCCAGCCGGCGCCAGACGCTACCGAGCAATGACTGCCCTTCTCCGTCCAGCACCACCACGCCGCGCAACGGCTGCGCCGGGTGGAAGGCGGCGTCCAGCTGGCTCAGCCGCACGCCGTACTGGGCCTGCACCGGCTCGGCACGACGTTGTTCGTCGCGGCGCACCGCAATGGGTCCGTAATGATCGGAGGCCAGCGCCTCCAGCTCCAGATAGCTGACGCCGGTGGCATCCACCTCGTCCAGACGCACCGCCAGCGCCGGGCGCGCCGGGTCGTCGGCGATGAAGCGACCCTCGGCGCCGGGCTGCACGCGCCAGAGATTCTCTTCGGCAAGATAGCCGCGCAACCGCTGGCCCGGCTCCACCACCCGCGCCAGGAGCTCGCGTGGACTGAGCCAGCGCCCCACCGCGAGGTCGGGCAGCAGGTCGCGCACCACGCCGGCCTGGGGCGCCCGGATCTGCAGGCGCTCGCGCTGCGCCGCCAGCCCCCGGTACTCGGCCACGGCCTCGGCCAGCTGCTGTTCGAGAATCCCGGTATCGCCCACGGTCTCGCTGCGCGCCGCCTGCCGGCGCAGTTGCAGCTGGAGGATTTCGATCTCGCGGCGGGCAATGGCCTGCTTCGCCTCCAGGTCCGGGGACTCCAGCTCCAGCAGCAACGCGCCCTGCTCCACCGCCTGGCCATCGGCAACCAGCACTGCCTTCAGCCGCCCCGCCACGGGTGCGTGCAACGTCGTGGTGCGGGAAGCCTCCAGCAGCGCCGGTACCTCCACCGAAGCCCGCCAGGGCACGGCGAGCAATGCCAGCAGCGCCAGCAGGCCGACGCCCACCAAGAGCACCTTGCGCGGCTCGGCCTGGTCACGCCGCTGCCACCATTCGCGCAGCTCCCGCCAGATCGGCAGGCCGATGAACCAGACCAGCTCCACCAGCATCAGGAAGATGCCCAGCACCTTGAAGAACAGGTGATACACCGCCAGGGCGATACCGAAGAACAGCACCGCGCGCCAGATCCACGAGCCGAAGCCCCAGGTCAGCAATCGTCGTTCCATGACCGGCGACCAGGGCTCCGGCGCCGGCTCGCCGTAGCCGAACAAGGTCTCGCGCAGCCGCCAGCGGCACAGGGCGAAGGCACGGGCCTGCAGGTTTTCCACCCCGAGCAGGTCACTGACCAGGAAGTAGCCGTCGAAGCGCATGAACGGATTGAGGTTGATCAGCACCGTGGTGACCCAGGTGGCACTGGCCAACATGAACGCCGAGGTGCGCGCCGGGCCGTCCGGCAACAGCGACCACGCCAGCAATGCCAGCACCGCCAGCACCATCTCGGCGAGCACGCCGCCGGCGCCGATCAGCAGTCGCGAACGCCGGTCACTGACCCGCCAGGCATCACTCACGTCGGTGTAGAACATCGGCAGCATCACCATGAACGCCACGCCCATGCTCTGCACCCGGCAGCCGGCGCGCTTGGCCATGAAGGCATGGCCGAACTCATGGCAGAGCTTGGCGAAACCCAGGGCCACGCCAAACGCCAGCGCCCCACCCAGGCTGAACAGGTGCGGAAAGGTCGCGATGAAGCGCTGCCAGTCCCGCGCCACCAGGAACAGGCCCAGGGCGAACACCAGCGGCAGCCCCCAGCGCAGCAGCCAACCGCCGTTGCGCTGCAGCACCGGCCACGCGCGATTGAGGAAGGCATCCGGACGCCACAACGGGATGCGGAAGAACAGGTACTGGTGCAGCACCTTCTGCCACAGGCTCTGCCGCATCGCCGCCGCCTTCATCGCATAGCTGGCGCGCTGCTCCGCATCGAGAGCGGCGATCAGGTCATGGCCGCGCAGGAAGCGCAGCATCTCTTCCACCTCCGCAGCCCCCAGCAACTGGCCGGGCTCGGCATTGGCCGCCTGCAGCACGCGCTGCGGATCGCCCAGCGCCCAATGGCGCAACAGCCGCACGGCAGCGGAGCCGAGCTTGAAATAGCGCCCGCGCAAGGGGTCGGCCAGGGTCCATTGCGGCGCACCGTCCAGGCCGGGCGCGGCCGGCGAGAGCTGCAGGTCGGGGCGCAGGGCTGGCAGCATCACAGACCCAGGCTCTGGCGCAGCGCGGCCAAGGGCCGGCGCAGCAGGTAGTAGGCCAGCGGCGCGCGATCACCGAAGAGTTTCGCGGTGCCCCGCAGGCCGATGCGCGGCGGCGCGTTCATGAAGGCCGCGTCCAGCCGGTAGGCAAGCTGCCCGGCCGCGGTCGGCTGCGCCTCATAGGCGGCACGTTCCAGCTTTGCGTCATGGCGGTTCAGCGGGTCGCTGTCGAGGAACAGCGCCACTTCGGCCCCCGGCGCCAGGGAGATGGCATCACCGACGGGCAGTTCGATACGCAACTCGGCCTGGGCCGGGTCGGCAATCTGCATCAATCGCTCACCGGTCTGCACCGGCTTGCCGGTGAGTCGCTCGGCGTCGGCGAACACCGCGATACCCGCCCGCTCGGCGCGCACTTCGCTGCGTGCCAACAATTGCCGGGCGTAATCGCGCTCGGCGCGTTTCTGCTCCACCCGCGCGGCCAGCAGGTCGACCCGGGCGCTCGACTCGGCATCGGCGAAGGCCCGCTGGGTACTGGTCTTCAGCTCCGCCTCGGCGACACCCAGTGCGCGGTCGGCGACGTCCGCCTGGGCCTTGAGGCTGGTGGCATCGAAGCGCACCAGCAAGTCACCGGCCGCCACCGTCTGATTGGGCTTGACCAGGAACTCGGCAATCACGCCATCCAGCGGCGCGGCCACCACCCGCCCACCCAGGGGTACCACGTCGGCCGGCGCCAGTACCGACTGACGCACCGGCACGAGCAGCAGCAGGCAGAGACCGCCGGCGATCATCAGCAGCTTCTTCTTCGGCCAGCGCAGGCGCCAGGGCTTGCGCGGCTGAAGCGCCAGCCAGGCGTGGGCATAGGTGTTGCCCAGCTGAGTCAGCAGCGCCTGCTCCGCGTCGTTCCAGGCTTGCTCGCGGGCGAGCCAGAGGCCGCCAAACAGGGCGCCCTGGCGATCCAGCAACGGCAGCCAGAACACCTCGCCGGCGGACAACGCCTGCCAGTCCGCCTGCTGCTGCGCGCCCAGAACCTGGAAGTCCACGGGCCGGGCGGTGCCCAGTGCGCCCCGGGTCTGCAACTGCGCGCAGGCCTGCTCGACGAAGGCCACGAAGGGTGAATTCGGCTCGACCACGCTGATCCCGGTCAGCGCGCGGACCTTGCCGGCGATCAGCAATGCCGCATGGCGGAAGCCGAACAGCGCCTGCGAGTCATTGACCATGTGATAGGCCAGCTGCTCCACCGTAGCAGCCGCTCGCGCCTGCTGTTCAAGACCGAGGAACTGCGCGAAGACGCGCTCCAGCATGCCGACCTGAGGAGCGTTCATGGCGCATCCGCGAAGCGCGCGGTGCCACTCATGCCGGCCAGCAGCCCCTTGGCGTCGGCCGGCAGCGCAGCGATCAGCGGCAGCATCTGGCTGCCCTCGTCGATCCGCGCGCCCAGGCGCTTGACCTCGACCTGCAACGGCTGGCCGGTCTCATCGGGAACGAAAGTGAAGGATTGCCCCACCTTGAGCTGGGACACCCAGCGCGAGGGCACCAGCAGACGGATTTCCAGGCTGCGGTTGTCGACGATCTCCAGCAGCGGCGCACCGCCGGAAACGCTCTCGAAGGGTTGCGCCTTGCGCTGCACCACCTGGCCGTCGAAGGGTGCGACCACCGCGCAGCGGCCAACCTGGACCTTGTAGACCTGGGCCTGGGCCTGGGCTTCGGCGAGCTTCGCCTCGGCCAGCGCCACCTCGAAACGACCCACGGAGTTCAATGCCGCCAACTGGCGGTTATGTCCCAGCTGCTCGCTGGCCGCCTTGGCGCCGGCCTGCGCGGCGCTCAGCTGGGCCTGGTAGGCGGAGCAGTCGAAACGCACCAGCACATCGCCCTTGTGGAAGGTCTGCCCCTCGGCGAACGGCATTTCCAGGATGCGCCCGGACAGCTCGCTGGACAGCATCGCCTGGTCCCTCGCCCGCAGCACGCCACGGACATCCCCGGCCCCTGCGGCGGACGATCGAGGCGCCGCCAGCAATGGATCATCCGTGGCCTGCTCCGAACCCTGAGCCGCGCACGCTCCGTACACCGACAGTCCTAATCCCAGCCACGCCCATCCACGCATCGCTCGCCCTCCCCGGCAGTCGGCGGAGTGTACGGCAGTCCAATGGCATCGGAAATTGTCTAACGAAATTTTCCTTCATCAGGAAAGGTCATGCCTTACAGGTGCGACTTTCAGGCGAATACCGGGGCCAGTGCGGCTGTTCGACAGAGCGCCCCGCTCTATTTAAGCTGCCGCCCCCGTTCATAAGGAGTGCCCGCAGGATGGCGGAATCTTTTCAGGGAAGCTGCCTGTGCGGCGCGATCAGCTACAAACTGCTCTCCCCGCCCAGGTCGCTGAGCCATTGCCATTGCAGCCAGTGCCGCAAAGGCCACGGCGCGGCATTCGCCAGCTACGCCAGTGTGCCGCGTAGCGACCTGCGCATCCTCAAGGGCGCAGAGGCACTCAAATCCTATGCGTCCTCCGAACTCGTGCTGCGGCAGTTCTGCACCCACTGCGGCTCGTCGCTGTTCTGGTCGAGAAGTCAGGGGGAGTTTTCCGACTGGATCTCGATCGCGCTCGGCACCCTGGACTCGACTTTCACCGCACACAAGCAAAGGCATATCCAGCTCGCTTCGAAGGCACCCTGGTACGAGCTGTCGGATCACTGGACGCAAACGGACTGACTGCGTGGGTGTGAAAGCGGCCGTCGGCATGCCAGCGGGCTGATTCGAAGCGGTGCCTATACTGTCTGAACCGCCCGGGTTTGCCTTCCGTGTCGTACCTCTCGTGAAACCCTGCCGCACAACCAGCAGTCATTCCCCACCGTTTCGCCTCCCAGAAGACCAAAACAATGAAAAAGCTAACTTTCCTTTCAGTGGTCTCGACCCTCGCTATTGCGGGCTGTACTGCGGACTCATCGATGCCTGGGTCCGACACAGCGCGCTCGGAGGTCTGCAGGGCAACCAGCGAGCAAGAAATCTCGGCCTTGTTCGATCGATGGAATCGCTCACTGCAGACCGGCGACCCACACATGGTCGTCGCCAACTACGCCGAGCGCTCGGTCCTTCTTGCGACCGTATCGAACAAACCGCGAGTGACGGCAGCCGAAAAGGAGGACTACTTCCATCACTTCCTGGAAAACAAGCCGGTGGGCAAGATCGACTGGCGGATGATAGAGATTGACTGCAATACCGCGATTGACGCCGGGCTCTACACTTTCACCTTCGGCAAGACGGGCGCCCAGGTGAAAGCTCGTTATACGTACACCTACAAGTGGAACGGACAACAGTGGCTGATTACCAGTCACCACTCTTCCGCAATGCCGGAGAAAAACTGAAGGGGCCAGGGCGCCTGTCTCGTCGCCCGTATCGACATTCGGGTCACGGCGCCCTTTTCGGCCATTCGATTCAACCGTCCGACGGCAAAGAGAACAGACTTCCAATACCGCATTGTGGGTCAGGGATAGCGCACAGCAGATAGATCCGCCGCGTTTGCGCCTTTGAAAACAAGGACTTTTTACGGCCGCGAATATGCCGCTACAGCTCACCAATACACATCAGGCGCTCGCTGCACTCAATGTGGCGAGTACCGGACAACTTTAAAACGCAATTCAACAGCAACGGATAGTGCCAGCCGTGGCGGATAAACCAATCCTCTTGCCATCTACTGCCTTTGCCAACAGGGATGATCGTCACTTTACGGGCGACCTTGCCGAGGATTTCGCGCATCTGCTCCAGGGTAAAGAATCGGATATTAAACAGTGGATCGATCTTTTTTTGCGAGTTAAAGTAATCGGCAAACGGCTGATTATGAGCGTTATGTACGGTTACGATAATCCTCCCTTTGGTAATCCGCGCCTGTTCCTTTGCCATCTGGTCAATTTCTTCATCTGAAAACAGACCCCAGAAGCCGTTGTGGAAGCTGATGTCAAAATGTTTATCCGGGTACTGCAGATTAAAAGCATCCATCACCCGAAAACGTTCCTGCAGTGAAGGATAGAGCTTCTTGGCCAGTGCGACTGACTCCGGGGAAAAGTCGATACCGTGCCCCTCAACACCTCGCCTGGTCAATTGCACAATATCGCGAAAGCTGCCGGCCGCGATCTCCAGCACCCGTTTCTCATGTCTCTTTCGGACAGCGTCGATATAGTAAGCGTGGCGAACGTCATTCTGATAAAGGTTGAATATTTCCTGCCATTTTTCGTCCCAGTCCTTGGCCGTGACCAACTTCGCTGACTCGGTGGCTTGGCTCATCTTCGCTATCCTGTAATTGATATTTCAACAACGTGACGGCGTTCAAAGACGACTTTCTTGTGCGGCAGCAGGCAGCTGAATGAGCTGCAGAATGAAGCAAGAGACAACTCGCGCAGGTCTGTTGACCACGCTTTTTGAAGTGATTTCCTGGCGCCTCTCAGGCATATCTGAAGTTGGTAAATATACACGGCGAATGCATTAGGCTAGCGCCACACCGATCAACGGACAAACACTTCCCGAAGCTGGCAAATTGCCTTTAAAACGCCATTAGACGAGGAAACTCTATTCCTCAAATTATTAACCCTGAATTAAGTTGAACTGCGCGAGCAGAATCAGAGCGCAAAGAACAACACTATTCTCATATGCAAATCTGCGTCTTTTCGCATTTGCGAACGATCCCATATCGCTGATATCAGGCCACGGCCCTGGCGGAATTCCGAACCTTACAAAGATCTCAATTTCCTGCGATCCCCGTGTTAGACGCTGCGCAATAGGCTCGGGACGACTGTATCCCGTGAATCCAACACTCTCGGCTGCGAGGATTAAGAGCCTTTTAGCAATGTTCGAGCACCTCCCCATCGACCGCCAGTTGGCGCAGATCTTCCTCACCAGCGCCCGTTGCGCCTGCTTCAGGCAAACCGCCCGTAGCCTGAACCTGCATGTCACGCTCATGCGCAGGCAGCTCATGAAGCTGGAGGCCAGCATCGGCAGCCCGCTGTTCCGGTACGAGAACCGCAAGCTGCTCCTGAGTCCTACCGGAAAGGCGCTGCAACAGGCACTGATCGAGCGATTCGGCGACCTGTCGCCGGAAGTGGCCAGCACCCGGCGCCGGCGCATACGGCTGGCGGTGCCGTCCGACCTGCTGGATGATTTCCTGGCCCGCGACCTGATCGCCTGGCTGCGCAAGGACGCCGCGATGAACCTGGAGATACTGCCCCAGGAAGGCATCCCGGAGCAGCCAGCGGAAGTGACGGTGTGGCTGGCGGACCCCGACAGCCCACGTCCCGACCCCGGCTTCGCCCTGTCCAAGCCGACCATGCTCGCGCGCCTGCACTACTGCGCCCACATGGCCTTCCTCTCCGGCAGCGTGTTCAGCGAGAACAACGATGACACCGACGGCGACAGCGTGAAGCGCTACAACCTGCGCGGCGTGTTCGCCCCCATGAACCAGCCGGGCAACGTGCTCCACATCGTCGCGCAATTCGCCTACCGCGACCTCAAGGACGCCGCCGTGGATACCCGCATCCGCCCCCGCATGGGCATGCGCGGCGTCGAAACCAATGGCGGCAGCGACGCCGGCGACAATGGCAATCGTGGCGTGTTCGGCGGCATGGCCGCCAGCGAAGGCCTCTGGAAGGACGACTCGGTATGGGGCGTGGAAGGCGCCTGGGCCATGGATGCGTTCTCCGTCCAGGCCGAATACCTGAGCCGCAAGCTCAAGGCCGACGAAGCCGAGGGTGATGTGGACGCCTCGGGCTACTACGGGCAGGTCGCCTACACGCTCACCGGCGAGCCGCGCGTCTACAAACTCGACGGCGCCAAGTTCGACACCATCAAGCCGGCCAACAAGCAGACCGGCGCCTGGGAAGTCTTCTACCGCTACGATTCCATCACCGTCGACGACGAGAACGTCACCACCAGCACCGCCACCCGCCAGGTCGGCGATGCCGAAGGCAACACCCACACCCTGGGCGTCAACTGGTACGCCAACGAAGCGGTGAAGATCAGCGCCAACTACGTCAAGGCCAGCACCGAGAACGTGACCAACGAGAACGGCGACGACAGCGGCGACGGCATGGTCATGCGTTTGCAGTACGTCTTCTGATCGCGAACCCGGAGGAAATGAAAAAGGGACACCTTCGTGTCCCTTTTTCTTTCACACCCCGGCCACTGGAGCGCAGTGGTCAAAGCAGCTCGATCCCGAACCGCCGCACGAACAGCGCGAACAACCCGAAGCACAGCATGGTGATGACGATGCAGGCGATCAGCGTCGGCCAGAAGCCCAGGCGCGGCAGCAGCAGCGGGAAGGCGAGGAACATCGGCAGCGTGGGCACCACGTACCAGAAGGTGTACCAGGCGTGGTTGGCGATCTTCTCCTGGCTCTGCTGTTCGACGTACAGCCAGATCAGCGTCAGCACCGTCACCATAGGCAGGGCGGCGACCAGGCCGCCGAGCTTGTCGCTGCGCTTGGCCAGTTCGGACACCAGCACCACGATGCCGGCGGTGAGGAAGTATTTGGTGATGATCCAGGCCATGGCTGCTCCAGGGCGCTCACCGGGTGGCGGCGCGTTGCGGTCTGGCTGGCATCCTATCCAGTCTCGGCGCCGCGCAGAAGTCGTCTGCTCATCGACCTTGGGTCGAACAGGACGTGCCCTGCCCGACCCGCTACCAAGGGCGATCAGTGACGGCCGTGCGACGCTCCGCTTTCCATCATGCGCACCGCATCGACGAAGCGCAGCCACTGTTTGCCCTGCCACTCCAGCACCGACAGCATCTGCCCCTGGATGTCCCGCTGCTGGTAGCGAGGCGCGCCGGGGGTGTCGTAGTGGGCGTCGCGCAGTGCGGGCACCACATCGTGGCACAACCACTGCCGCAGGCTGCGGTTTTCCGGGTGGAAGAAGTAGACCAGCAACAGCGCGTAGACGCCGCTTTCGCTGACCAGCAGTTCATCCTCCTGCGCGCCGGCCAGCCGTTCCCAGCGCAACTGGTCGGCGTCGAGCTTCTGGGTGATGCGCGGGGTGACGTGGCTGTTGGTCAGCCGCGCCACGTCTCGCAGGACGAACCACGGCTGCTGCTCGATCATCAGGCCGCGCAGCCGGCGATTGTGGCGTTGGAAGGTGTGGGGCGTGAGGCCGTGATCGGCCGGGAAAGTTATCGAGGTAGTCATCTGGAGCTTCCTGCTTGATCCAAGAAGCCGCCACCCGAAACGTTCAAAAAAGGGAGGCGGACCGTGCAAGGGTGGAAAACCGGAATCTCAAGCAAGACCGGTCGGGAACAAGCCCGCCTCACACGGTCCGCCATAGACAGCCAAAGCGGGCCCGCCCCTGATAACGGACGAGCTGACTTTGCTACGGCGTTAAGCTTGAGATTCACAGGTTTCCACACCTGGCCACAGCTGTACTGCGGCGAAGGGAACGCTACGCAGCCGCCTTGTAGGACCGCAACGTCAAGGGCGCGTAAGGCATTTCCCGTATCCCTGCCCGACCCGACTCCGCACCAATGACCAGGCCCGTCATCCCCGGCCACCGCACCTGACAGATTTGTCACCTGCAGCTCATCCAGCCGTTATCCGCGCTCCTTCACGATGCCCGAGGCCCTCGCCACGCCTGGGCGAAAACAACAACAGCAGGCGGTAACAACCACCCTGCCCTTAGGAGCAACAACATGTACCGACGCAAACTCCCCCTGGCCGCCTCCCTGCTGGCCCTGGGCGTCGCCTCGCCCGCCGCACACGCCGAGGCTCAACCCGAAGAGAAAGCCGAAGGCTTCCTCGAAGGCGCCAGCCTGGACATCCTCGCCCGCAACCTCTACTTCAACCGCGACGCCCGCAAGGGCCAGTCCATGCCGCCGCGCGGCAACGGCTACTCGGAAGTCTGGGCGCAGGGGGTCATGGGCAAGTTCGAGTCCGGCTTCACCCAGGGCACCGTCGGCGTGGGCGTGGACGCCTTCGCCATGGTGGGCTTCCAGCTCGATACAGGCGGCGGCCGCAACGGTGCCGGCAGCTCGGTGGACGTGCTGCCCACCGACAACGAAGGCAATACCGAAAGCGACTACGCCAAGGCCGGCGGCGCGGCCAAGGTGCGCCTGTGGGACACGGTGGCGAAGTTCGGCGACGTATTCCCGGAGACACCCGTGGTCCACTACGGCGACTCGCGCCTGCTGCCGGAAAGCTTCCGTGGCTTCACCCTGCAGAACACCAGCCTCGACGGCCTGACCCTGCAGGGCGGCCGCCTGCACTCGATGAGCCAGCCGCAGTCGCGGCAGATGGACGACGGCTTCGAGACCTTCTATGCAGGCCCGGTGGATTCGCCCTGGCTCGCCTACGGCGGCGGCGACTACGCGATCAACGACCACGCCAGCGTCAGCCTCTACAGCAGCCGCCTGAAGGACGCCTGGAACCAGTACTACTTCGGCACCGCGCTGAACTTCCCGATCACCGAGTCGGTAGAACTGTTCGGCGGATTCAACTACTACAAGTCCCAGGACGAAGGCCGCCAGTTGCTCGGCGAGTTCAACACCAACATCTGGAGCGCCAACACCGGCGTGCACGTCGGCGCGCACCGCATGACCCTCAGCTACCAGCGCAACAACGGCAACAACGACTTCGACTACCTGCGCCAGTCCGACTCGATCTACCTGGACAACTCCATCCAGTACAGCGACTTCAACTCGCCGAAGGAGAAGTCCTGGATGGCCCGCTACGACCTCGACATGGCCACTTATGGCGTGCCGGGCCTGAGCTTCATGACCCGCTACGCGCGCGGCAGCGACGCCGACTACTCCAACGCCAACAGCGTGTACATGCGCGAGGATGACAACGGCAATCCGCTCACCGATCAGAAGCGCTGGGAGCGCGACGTCGAGGCCAAGTACGTGTTCCAGGAAGGCAGCCTGAAGGACCTCTCGCTGCGCGTGCGCCAGGCCACCACCCGCGCATCGCAATTCGAGTCGGACCTGGACGAGGTGCGGCTGATCGTCGAGTACCCGCTGTCGCTGATGTAAGCCGATGCGCCATGGCGCCTGTAGGGCAGATGTCGGAGTTGTCAGTTTCGGCTCAGCGTCCTGTTAGGCGCCGCTGCGTATAACGGTAGCCATCACCGCCCCACGGTTGGTGATGCCCCGCAATACCGCTCCTCTTTCTGGCGCTCCACGTGCCCCTTTGGAGAGAGAGGAACACTCGGCGCCCGAATGGGCGCCTTTTTTTGCGCTTGGATTCGCACCCGAAACATCGTCTGAGCGTAGGGCGGATTGGGACGGATGTAGCGGCGTATGACCGCGAACGGCTTTACGCCCTACGCGGGAGCGTGGCAGACCACTTCGATGTTGTGCCCGTCCGGGCCGATGACGAACGCCGCGTAGTAGTTCGCGTGGTAGCGCGGGCGCAGGCCCGGCGCGCCGTTGTCCCTGGCACCCGCCGCCAGCGCGGCGCAATGAAAGGCATCGACCTGCTGGCGAGTTTCGGCGGTGAAGGCCAGGTGCAGGTGTGCCGGTTTCTCCTCGGTCTGGAACAGGCATAACGAGGCCTTGCCCTTGGGGCTGAGTTCGACTCCGTAGCTCGGCTCGCCTTCCGAGGCGATCTCGACACCCAGGGGTTCGAGGGCTTTGAGGAAGAAGGCCTTGCTCGCGGCGAAGTCGCTGACGCCGAATTTGACGTGGTCGAACATGGGCGCTCCTTGCGTGTGGGGCGACGTGGCATTGATGGCCGGGAAGACTATAGACCGCATGATGGATTTGGCTTGATCACTGCACTCAAGGGGACACGCCTGTAGGAGCGGACTCCGTCCGCGATGTTCCTGGCGCGGGGCTGATCGCGGACGGAGTCCGCTCCTGCGGGTGAGGCACGGCATTCGTAGGATGGGTAGAGCGAAGCGAAACCCATGCTGCCCGGTGCCACCTGGAATCGATGGGTTTCGCAGGCTCTACCCATCCTACGAGGACGTGTGGAGCGGCGCGTCCGCATCCTCCGCCTTGCGGTGCATCCACCGATACAACGCTGGCAGCACCAGCAGCGTCAGGGTGGTCGAGGACAGGATGCCGCCAATCACCACCGTCGCCAGCGGCCGCTGCACTTCCGCACCGGTGCCGGTTGCCAGGGCCATGGGCACGAAGCCCAGCGAGGCCACCAGCGCCGTCATCAACACCGGCCGCAATCGTGTCAGCGCCCCCTCGCGTATCGCCGCATCGAGGCTGCGACCCTCCTCCCGCAGGCTGCGTATAAAGGAGATCATCACCAATCCGTTGAGCACCGCCACGCCCGACAGCGCGATGAAACCAACACCGGCGGAGATCGACAGCGGAATGTCCCGCAGCCACAGCGCCACCACGCCGCCGGTCAGGGCGAAGGGAATGCCGGTGAACACCACCAGGCCGTCGCGCAGGTTGTTGAACATCATCATCAGCAGGGTAAAGACCAGTAGCAGCGCCACCGGCACCACGACCTGCAGGCGCTGCGCTGCCGATTGCAGCTGCTCGAACTGACCGCCCCAGGTGGTCCAGTAGCCGGCCTGCAGCTTCACCTGCCGGTCGATCTTCCCACTGGCCTCGGAAACGAACGAACCGATATCCCGCCCACGCACGTTCGCGCTGACCACCACCAGGCGCTTGCCGTTCTCGCGGCTGACCTGGTTCGGCCCCTGGATCAGCTCCAGGCGCGCCACTTCACCGAGGGTGATGAAGCCGATCCGTGTATCGGTGGCGCTGGCCGGAGCCGGCACCGGGATCAACATGCGCGACAGCGCGTCGATATCGCTGCGCAGGTTTTCCGGCAGGCGCACGATCAGGTCGAAGCGGCGGTCGCCCTCGAAAAGGGTGCCGGCCTGGCGACCGCCCACGGCCACCGCCACGGTGTCCTGGATGTCGCCGACGTTGAGGCCATAGCGGGCGGCGCGCTGGCGGTCGATGTTCACCGTGAGCACCGGCAGGCCGCTGGTCTGCTCGACCTTCACCTCGGACGAGCCCTGCACCCGGCGCAGCACCCCGGCGATCTGTTCGGCGGTCTGGTTGAGCACCGCCATGTCGTCGCCGAAGACCTTCACCGCCACGTCGCTGCGCACGCCGGATATCAGCTCGTTGAAGCGCAGCTGGATCGGTTGCGACAGCTCGTAGGCGCTACCCGGTACGCCGTTGGCCGCTTCCTGGATTTCCGCCTCCAGTTGCGCGCGGGTCTTGTTCGGGTCGGGCCACTGCTCCTTGGGTTTCAACATCACATAGGCGTCGGAGATATTCGGCGGCATCGGGTCGGAGGCGATCTCCGCGGTGCCGGTGCGGCTGAACATGCGCTCGGCCTCCGGCACCTTGGCCAGCACCTGCTGCTCCAGGCGTCCCTGCATGGCCACCGACTGCGACAGGCTGGTGCCCGGTGTGCGCAACGACTGCAGGGCGAAGTCGCCCTCGCCCAGGCTAGGCACGAACTCGCTGCCCATGCGGCTGGCCAGCAGCCCCGACAGCACCACCAGCACCGCGGCGCCGGCGAATACCCAGGCGCGCCGCGCCATCACCGCGTCCAGCACCGGCTCGTAGGCGCGGCGCGCACTGCGCATCAGCAGGTTTTCCTCTTCCTTGACCTTGCCGGTGATGAACAGCGCGATGGCCGCCGGCACGAAGGTGACCGAGAGGATCATCGCCCCCAGCAACGCCAGTACCACGGTGAAGGCCATGGGGTGGAACATTTTCCCCTCGACGCCGGTGAGGGCGAAGATCGGCAGGTACACCACCATGATGATCAGCTGCCCGTAGATCAGCGCCCGGCGCGCCTCCTTCGAGGCGGCGAAGACTTCATGCATTCGCTCGCTGCGGGTCAGCATGCGGCCGTGGTGCTGCTGGGCGTGGGCCAGGCGGCGGATGGCGTTCTCGACGATCACCACGGCGCCGTCGACGATGATGCCGAAGTCCAGTGCGCCCAGGCTCATCAGGTTGGCGCTGACGCGGTTGCTGAACATGCCGGTGAAGGTGAACAGCATGGCCAGCGGAATCACCATGGCTGTGATCAGCGCGGCGCGGATGTTGCCAAGGAACAGGAAGAGGATGGCGATCACCAGGATCGCGCCTTCGGTGAGATTGCGCTTGACCGTGGCGATGGCCTTGTCCACCAGTTGGGTGCGGTCGTAGACGGTGACGGCCTTCACCCCGGCCGGCAGGGTGCGGTTGATCTCGGTGAGCTTGTCGGCGGCGGCGCGGGCGACAGTGCGGCTGTTCTCGCCGATCAGCATGAACACGGTGCCGAGCACCACTTCGCGGCCATTCTCGGTGGCGGCGCCTGTACGCAGCTCGCGGCCAAGCTCCACCTCGGCGACATCGCGCAGGCGGATCGGCGTGCCGTCGACGTTGGCGACGACTATGTTGCCGATGTCCTCCAGGCTTTCCACCTGCCCCGGTGCGCGCACCAGCAGCTGCTCGCCGTTGCGCTCGATGTAGCCGGCGCCGACGTTGGCATTGTTGCGCTCCAGCGCGGCGACCACGTCGGCCAGGGTCAGGCGGTAGGCAGCGAGCCGGCGGGTATCCGGGGCCACCTGAAACTGCTTGGCGAAGCCGCCGATGCTGTTCACCTCGGCCACGCCGGGCACGTTGCGCAGCTGCGGCTTCACCACCCAGTCCTGGATCACCCGCAGGTCGGTCGGCGTGTAGGGCGTGCCGTCCTCCCTGCGCGCGCCCTCCTCGGCCTCGATGGTCCAGAGGAAGATTTCACCCAGGCCGGTGGAGATCGGCCCGAGGGCGGACTCCACGCCTTCGGGCAACTGTTCGCGGGCCTGCTGCAGGCGCTCGTTGACCAGTTGGCGGGCGAAGAACAGGTCGGTGCCGTCCGTGAAGATCACCGTCACCTGGGACAGCCCCGAGCGGGAAATCGAGCGGGTCTGCTGCAACCCCGGCAAGCCCGCCATCGCGGTCTCCACCGGATAGGTGACGCGCTGCTCGGTCTCCAGTGGGGTGAAGCCCGGCGCCGAGGTGTTGACCTGCACCTGCACGTTGGTGATGTCGGGCACCGCGTCGATGGGCAGCTTCTGGTAGCTGGCGATGCCGAGGCCGACCATGCCCAGTACGGCGAGCAGCACCAGGTAGCGTTGCTCGATGGCGAAACGAATGATGCGTTCGAACATGCTCGGGCCCCGTCAGTGCGCGTGGGAGGCCGAGCTTTTGCCCAGCTCGGATTTCAGGACGAAGCTGCCCTCGCCCGCCACCTGATCGCCCGCCGCGAGACCGGCGAGCACCTCCACCTTGCCGGCGCTGCGCAGGCCCAGGTCGACTGGGCGCACGGCAAAGCCTTCGGCGTTGCGCACGAACACGCAGGGCTTGCCTTCCACCTCCTGGATCGCCTGTTCCGGCACGGCCACCGGCACCGGCCGCGCGCGGTCGCTGACCCGCACGTTGACGAACAGGCCGGGGCGCCAGGCGCCGTCGGGGTTGGCCAGGGTGACGCGGGCCACGGCGCTGCGGGTCTGCTCGCCGAGCAGGTTGCCGACGTAACTCACGCGGCCCTCGACCTGCATGCCGAGGTCCGCCGCCTCGACCCGCGCCCGCTTGCCCACCTGCACCCGCGCCAGGTCCTGCGGGGCCACACTGAAAGTGGCCCAGACCCGCGACAGGTCCGACAGGGTGAAGGCCGCCGTGGCCTCGCTGACCACTTCACCCGGCACCAGATGCTTCTCCACCACCACGCCGTCGAACGGCGCGCGCAGTTCGTAACGGTTACCGCCGGCGCTAGCCGAGACGCCGCTCAGGGCGTTGGTTTTCTGCCTGGCGTTGGCCAGGGCGATCTGTGCCTCCTCCAGGTCCTGCCGTGCCTGCAGGTAGTCCTGCTCGGCGGATATCTTCTCGCGCCACAATTCGCGCTCGCGTTCGAAGGTCTTGCTCGCCAGGCTCACCCGGCGCTGGGCGGCGGCCAGCTCGCTGCGCAGTTCGGAGACCTGCTGGCTGGCGATCACCGCCAGCAGCGCGCCCTTCTTCACGCTCTGCCCCAGCTCCACCGCCACCGACTCCACCACCCCCGGCGTGCGCGGCACGACGTGGGCGGTGCGGTCTTCGTCAAAGCCGATTTCCCCCGGCAGGCTGAAGGCTTCGTCGAGCTGGCCGGGGCCTGCGGTCACCAACTGGATGCCGGCGGCGCCGATCTGCTCGGCGCTCAGGTGCAGGCCCTCGCCCTCGGGTTCGGCCGACTCGGCGTGGGCGTGCTCGCCGTCGGCGTGGCCGGCGGATTCGCTGTGGCTGGCCGGGGCGGAGCCGCCGTGGTGTTCGCCATCGGCATGGGCCGGGTCGTCCTGGTGCCCGGCGGGCGGGCGCTCGCCGATCTGCCAGGTGAAGGCGCTGACGCCCAGTACCGACGCCAGTATCAGGGCGCCGGCAAGGTGGGTTCTCTTGATCATGGGGACTCCGCGGAAGGTCCGGCGGCGACGCGCGGGCGTCAGCCGCCGGGACTGATGAATAGGTGATTCAGGTGCCGGATCAGGTCGTGGATGCACCAGTGGCCGGCAGGCCAGTGGCGGGTCGGCGCGGCAGCGGATGTCGCCAGGGCGAGCGCGACGCCCAGGCCGGCGCACCGGCAGCTAGGGCGACGCCGCGCCGACATCGCCGTAGACCCGCTCGATCCGGCCCCAGGCGTCGCTGACCTGGGCCAGGGCCTGGAGGTACTGGTCGCGGGCGGTGATCAGGGTGCGCTGGGCGTCGAGCACTTCGAGGAAGCCGAACTTGCCCATCTCGAAACCACGGGTGGCGCTTTCCACGGCGGTCTGCGCGCTGGGCAGGATGGTGCTGCGGAAGGCGTTCACCTCCACTTGTGCAGTGCTCCATTGCTGCAGCGCCTGCTGGGTTTCCTGGCGCAGGCGCAGTTCGGTGGCGTTGCGCAGGTCGCGCGCCTGGTCGGCGCGGCGGGCCTCGGCGAGGATGTTGCCCTGGTTACGGTCGAACAGCGGCAGCGGCACGCTCAGGCCGATCACCGCGATGCGGTCGGACACTCCATCCTCGATGGCCTCCTGGCTACCGAGGCTGACGTCGAGGTCGGGGATGCGCTGGGTCTTCGCCAGATTCAGCGCCGCTTCGCCCTCGTCGATACGGGTCTGCGCCAGGCGCATTTCCGCGCTGTCTTTCAGGCGGCTCAGCAGTTCGTCGCTGCTGGGCAGGCGCGGCAGGCGATCGGCGACGGCGCTGCGCACGGCGCTGAAGTCCGGCGTCGGCAGGCCCATCAGGGCGGCCAAGCCCTGGTAGGCATCGGCGCGCTCACGTCGGGCCCGCTCCTGCTCAAGGCGTACTTCGGCCAGTTGCACCTGGGCCCGATTGGCCTCCAGCGGCGCCGCCTTGCCGGCGCGCACCCGCCCTTCCGCCGCCGTCAGACCACGCTGCGCCAGCTCCACCGACTGCTGCGCCAGGCGTTCTCTCTCCTGGGCGCGCAAGGCGCCGTAGAAGCCGGAAATCACCGCGCCGCGCAGTTCATTGCGCCGCGCCTGCACGCCCAACGCGGCGGCATCCTGGCCGCGCTCGGCGAGGGCCACCCGCGCACCTCGCTTGCCGCCCAGCTCCAGCGGCTGGCTGATGCCGATGGTGGTAGTGCGGTTGGCGGACCCGGTGCCCTCCTGCTCCCAGGACAGGGTCGGGTTGGGCAGCAATCCGGCCTGTTCGCGCAGGCCTTGGGCGATACCGATGTCACGGCCGCTGGCAGCCAGGTCGGGGTTGTTGGCGAAAGCGGCTTGCAGGGCCTCGTCGACGCCGATCTCGCGGCCCTGGGCCAGGCCGCAGAACAGCAGCAGGCCGAGCACCCAACCCCCTCGGAAAACGCCTCCAGAACGACTCGAACGCACAGTGAACCTCACGCAGTGGATTTAACTTCGACGGCGCACCGTCATTTCCACCGGCAAATCTAGAAGCGTCTCTCTAGCGACAAGGTGACCGGATAATTACAAACATGTAATTGGTCAGCCGGCTCACTCTCGTTGTATGTATTTAAAAAAGGCGCAGCGCTGTTCCATGTAACTTCAGGAAACAATTGGCGAGTTCATCGCGCACTTCTACGACTTCTTAAATCCCAGACATCTCAGTGCCTTACAGAATCAATTCGCAACATTTAATCCATCTCCTGAGCTGTTGACCCTGAAGTCGCTACAGCTTTTAGACTGCGCGCCCTGTGCCTGCCGCGGCGAACTTTCCTGCCTGCCTGAAATAGCGCGGCGCCATTATTCGAGTCATTACCGGGTAACTATTCAATGAAGATCCTGCTCATCGAGGACGACCACAAGACAGCCGATTATCTGCAACAGGGACTGAGCGAAAGCGGCTATGTCGTCGACCACGCCGACAACGGCGTCGACGGCCTGCACCTGGCCCGGCAGTGCGCCTATGACCTGGTGGTCCTCGACGTGAACCTGCCGCAGATGGACGGCTGGGAAGTGCTCGCCAGCCTGCGCCAGCACAGCGACATCCGGGTGATGATGCTGACCGCGCGCGGCCGCCTCACCGAGCGGGTGAAAGGCTTTGACCTGGGTGCCGACGACTACCTGCTCAAGCCCTTCGAATTCCCCGAACTGCTGGTGCGGGTGCGTTCGCTGCTGCGCCGCAGCGAACGCATCGAACAGCCCCAGGTCTTGCAGATCGGCGGGCTGGAACTCGACCCCGGCCGCCACCGCGCCTACCGCGACAGCCAGCGCATCGACCTGACCAGCAAGGAGTTCGCCCTGCTGCACCTGCTGATGAGTCGCAGCGGTGAAGTGCTCTCGCGCACCCAGATCATCTCTCTGGTGTGGGACATGAACTTCGACTGCGACACCAACGTGGTGGAGGTCACCGTGCGCCGCCTGCGCGCCAAGATCGACGATCCCTTCGCGGACAAGCTGATCCACACCCTGCGCGGCGTCGGCTACGTGCTGGAGGCGCGAACATGAGGCCGGCCAGCCTTTCGTTGCGCATCGGCCTGTGGGTCGGCCTGTTCGGCTCGGTGCTGATGTTCCTGCTGGTGACGCTGGCGTATCTCGCGCTCGATCACCAGCTGGATGTCCGCGCTGTGCGAGCTCTGGACGACAAGCTCGGGCAACTGCGCCACAGCCTGGACGTCGACCCCGGCCTCGCCGCGCTGCCGCTGCGCGGCTACGCATTGAAGGACCAGCTGATGGGGCACGACAACCTGAGCGCCACGCTGCTGGCGATAAGGCACGGCCAGCTGGCGCTGTTCAACAGTGGCCGGGAGGCGGACCTCGCCACCCTGGATGATTTTGCCGGCAATGGCCGGCCCTTCGGCTGGGGCACCGAGGATGGCCGTCGCCTGCTGACCGGGCGGAGCCAGGTACAGCTGCGCGATGGCAGCACCGTGCGGGTCTTCCTGACCCTCGATCGCCGTGATGACGACGCGTTGCTCGGCGCCTTCCTGCGCTCCGCGCTGCTGGCGATGCTGCCTCTGCTGTTGCTCATCGCGTTCGGCGCGCGCCTGGTGGCCAAACGCGGCCTGCAACCCTTGCGGCGCTTCGGCAAGGTCGCCTCGCTGGTGTCCACCGAAGACCTCAGCCACCGCATGCCGGTACAACGCCTGCCCCGTGAACTGGGCGACACTGCGCGGGCGCTGAACCTGATGCTGCACCGACTGGATAATGGCGTGCAGCAGCTCACCCAGTTCTCCGATGACCTCGCCCACGAATTGCGCTCGCCGATCAGCAACCTGCTGGGCAAGGCCCAGGTGACGCTGTCACGGCCACGGGAGAATGCGGAATACGAAGCCGTGCTGGCCTCGGGCATCGAGGAGCTGGAGCGGGTCACGCGCATCGTCAGCGACATGCTGTTCCTGGCTCAGGTCAGCCACCCCAAGGCGCTGCTGCCAAGGGAGCCGGTACGGCTGGACGAGGAAGCGCGGAAGGTCGCCGAGCTGTTCGCCTTCAGCGCCGAAGAGAAGGCCCTGGCGATCGAGATCGACGGCCACGGCTGGGTGCTGGGCGAGCGCCTGATGATCCAGCGCGCCATTTCCAACCTGCTGTCCAACGCCATCCGCCACACTCCCGAGGGCGGGCGCATCCGGGTGCGGGTCGAAGGCAATCAGGAGACGGTGGCGCTGCAGGTGGAGAATCCCGGCGCCGGTATCGCGCCGCAGCACCTGGAGCACCTGTTCGAGCGGTTCTACCGGGTAGACAAGGGGCGCTCGCGTGCCGACGGCGGCACCGGGCTGGGGCTGGCCATCGTGCGCTCGATCATGGAGCTGCACCAGGGCACGGCCAGCGCCGAGAGTTCGGTGGAAGGCCCGACGCGTTTCCGCCTGGCGTTTCCACCCTTGCCCGAATGAATCATGCCGGACCCGCTCAGCGGGTGGTGCGACAGGCCACCCGCTCGGCGCGGTACTCGACGGTCTGCAGGTCGCCGAAGGAGTCCTCGTAGCGCATCTGCACCGGCACCACGCCACAGTCGCTGCTCATGGGCGTCACCGCCACCACCTTGGCGATGTCCAGGTTCATGCCGTAGGTGTACTGCTTCACCTCGGCCATCTGCTCCGGGCCCGGCTGGTTCGCCTTCATCACCAGCATGCGCGCCTGCTCCATGCGGGCGAAGGTGATGTCGCCGCCGCCATCGGCCAGCGCCAGGGAGGAAGTGCCCAGCAGGGCGGTCAGCAGAAATACGCGTTGCAGTTTCATGGTCGTCACCTCGTCGGTGTGGTCTGGAGAATGACTCCACCTTAAGGCGCCGTCCCTAACGGCAAGCTGAGGCGAGCATGACGATTCGGTAATCCATCCCCAATCAGCCGTTGACCTTCCCCCATGGGAAGGCTCTACACTGCGCGCCATGACCCGCCGTCTGCGTCTGTTCATCGTCCTCCTGCTCAGCCTTGCGCTTCCTCTCACCGGGATGGCGGGCATCGAGGCGCCGACCGAACCCTGCCCGATGCAGAGCATGGGCATGGGCCAGATGGCGGGCATGGACCAGGACTGCTGCCAGGACATGGGCAAGATGACCCAGCACGGCAAGAAGGACTGCAAGAGCGGCGAGGAATGCAAGACCGGCAGCCTGCTGCAGGTCAGCGTCCTGAAGACCGCGCCTCCCGCCGTCACGCTCCCACGCCCAGCGCCCTATACCGATCCGATCCTCAGCCAGGCACCCTCCGAGCTCTGGCGCCCTCCCTGCGCCTGATTCCTCTCCCGAACTGAACCCTGCCCGCGGCCCTGACGGCTGCCGGGTGGCTTGCGCTCATGCGCTGGTTTTCCAGAGGAATCCTCACCGTGACTCACGTCCGACTCCACCCCGGCTGGCTGCTGCTTGCGCTGCTGCCGGGCCTGTCGGCGCAGGCTGCGTCCCTGTCACTGGACGACGCCCTGTTGCTGGCCGAACGCAACGCCCCTTCCCTGCTCGCGCAGAGCGAGAAGGTCGCGGCGGCGAAAAGTGCCGCCATCCCCGCCGGAGAGCTGCCCGACCCCAAGCTCAACCTCGGTTTGCAGAACGTCCCCATCGAGGGTGACGAGCGCTGGACCACCCAGCGCGACAACATGTCCATGCAGGTGGTGGGCCTGACGCAGGAGATGCCCAACGGCGACAAGCGCAAGGCCCGCGTCGAGACCGCGCAGGCCGCCGTCGAGCGTGCCGATGCCGAGGCCGGGGTCGAACGCCTGAAGGTCCGCAGTGCTTCGGCACAAGCCTGGATCGCGGCCTATACGCTGCAACGCAAGCTGGCGATGTTCGACGACTTCTACCGCGAGAACCGCCTGCTCGACGCGACCGTCCGCGCACGCCTGGCCGGCGGTAGCGCGAATACGGTGGATACGGTGGCGCCGCGCCAGGAAGCCGCGCTGCTGGACGAGCAGAAGGACGACCTGCTGCGCCAGGAAGCCCAGGCGCGCGCCGCGCTCAAGCGCTGGATCGGCCAGGACGCGCCGCAGGCCCTGAGTGGCGACTTCCCGCATTGGTCCATCGACGCCTCTCATTCCCTGCAATCGCTCCACCAGCACCCGGAGCTCGCCGCCTACGGGCCGATGACCCGCGAGGCCGAAGCCCTGGTGCGCGAGGCCGTGGCGGAGAAGAAACCGGACTGGAGCTGGGAAGTGGACTACCAGCGCCGTGGCCGCGAGTTCGGCGACATGATGACGCTGCAGGTGATCTTCGACCTGCCGCTGTTCACCGGCACCCGCCAGGGCCCGAAGATCGCTGCGCGGCGCGCCCAGGTGCGCCAGCTGGAGGCCGAGCGCGACGCGCTGGCCCGTGAGCACGAGCAGGCGCTGGAGGACGATCTGGCCGAATACCGCCGCCTGCAACGCGCCGTCGAGCGCGGCAGCGGCACCCTGGTGCCGCTGGCCGAGGAGAAGGTGCGCCTGGCCACCGCCGGCTATCGCGCCGGCAAGAGCGGGCTCGATGAGGTGGTCAGCGCCCGCCAGCAACTGGTCGAGGCGCGGCTCAGACAGATCGACCTGCAAGGCTCCCTGGCACAAGTCGCCGCACGTCTCTACTTCACCTACGAGGAGGAACGCGCATGAGCCGTTTCCCCTGGAATACCTCCGCACTCTTGATCCTCACCCTGGCCGTCGGCGGCGCTGGCGGCTACTGGCTGGCCCGCAAGGCCCAGGCGCAGGCACCGCTGGTTTCGGCCACCCCGGAGCGCAAGCCGCTGTACTGGTACGACCCGATGGTCCCGCAGCAGCACTTCGATGCGCCGGGCAAGTCGCCGTTCATGGACATGCAGCTGGTGCCCAAGTACGCCGACGACGCCACTGCCGCCGACAGCGCGCCAGCGGTGCGCATCGAGCCGGGTATCCAGCAGAACCTCGGCGTGCGCCTGGCCAGCGTCACCCGTGGCAAGCTCGACCGCACATTGCAGGTCAGTGGCGTACTGGCCTTCAACGGCCGCGACGTGGCGCTGCTGCAGGCCCGCGCCGGCGGCTTCGTCGAGCGTACCTATTCGCGCGCGCCGGGCGATGTGGTGGCCGCCGGAGCGCCGATTGCCGACGTGCTGGTGCCGGAATGGGCGGCGGCGCAGGAAGAGTTCATCGCCTTGCGCCACGCAGGCGAGCCGGCACTGCTGGCGGCGGCGCGCCAGCGGTTGCTGCTGGCCGGCATGCCGAATGGACTCGTGCAGCAGATCGAGCGCAGCGGCAAGGTCCAGCCCGTGACGACCCTGAACGCGCCGATTGCCGGGGTGATCCGTGAACTGGAGGTGCGCCCCGGCATGACCCTGTCGGCCGGCGCGCCCCTGGCGCGGATCAATGGCCTGGGGCATGTCTGGCTGGAGGCCGCCGTGCCGGAGGTGCAAGCCGCGGGCCTCAAGGTCGGCCAGTCGGTCGATGCCCGCCTGCCGGCGCTTGCCGGCCATCCGGTGACCGGCACGCTGGCGAGCATCCTGCCGGAAAACGACCAGCAGAGCCGCACCCTGCGCCTGCGCATCGAACTGCCCAACCCGGACGGGCAACTGCGCCCCGGCATGACCGCCCAGGTCAGCCTCGACCTGGCCGGCCAGGCCGACGTGCTGCAGATCCCCAGCGAAGCGGTGATTCGCACCGGCAAGCGCAACCTGGTGATGCTGGCGGAAGACCAGGGGCGCTTCCGCCCGGTTGAAGTCCGTCTCGGCCAGGAGAGCGATGGCCTGGTGGCGGTCCTGCAAGGCCTGGAGGAAGGCCAGCGGGTGGTCGCCTCCGGGCAGTTCCTGATCGATTCGGAAGCCAGCCTGAAAGGCATCGAGGCGCGCACGGCGGACGAACCCGCGTGGACGATGACCAAGCCCGCCGTGCATGAGGCGGACGGCCGCATCGTGGAAATCACCGCGCAAGGCATGACCATCAGCCACGGCCCGTTCAACACCCTGGGCATGCCCGGCATGACCATGACCTTCGCCCTCGCCCGCCCCGAGCTGGCGGCCGGCCTGAAACCCGGCGACCGCATCCGCTTCGGTGTCAGCCAGGGCGATGCGGGGCTGGTGATCGAGCAGGTCCGCACGCAGGAGCAGCAGCCATGATCACGAAGCTCATACGCTGGTCGGTGGCCAACCGTTTCCTGGTGCTGCTGGCCACGCTGTTCATCGTCGCCTGGGGCCTCTGGTCGCTGCGCAGCACGCCGGTCGATGCGCTGCCGGACCTCTCCGACGTGCAGGTGATCATCCGCACCAGCTACCCGGGACAGGCGCCGCAGATCGTCGAGAACCAGGTCACCTACCCGCTGGCCACCACCATGCTGTCGGTGCCTGGCGCGAAGACCGTGCGCGGGTTCTCCTCCTTCGGCGACAGCTTCGTCTACGTGCTGTTCGAGGACGGCACCGACCTCTACTGGGCGCGCTCGCGGGTGCTGGAATACCTGAACCAGGTGCAGTCGCGCCTGCCGGCCTCCGCGAAGACCGCGCTCGGCCCGGACGCCACCGGGGTCGGCTGGATTTACCAGTACGCCCTGGTCGACCGCACGGGCCGGCATGACCTCGCCCAACTGCGCGCCTTGCAGGACTGGTTCCTCAAGTTCGAGCTGAAGACGGTGCCGGATGTGGCCGAAGTCGCCACCGTCGGCGGCATGGTCCGCCAGTACCAGGTGCTGCTCGACCCGGTGCGCCTCGCCAGCCTGGGCATCACGCAAAGCCAGGTGATCGAGGCCATCGGCAAGGCCAACCAGGAAACCGGCGGCGGCGTGCTCGAACTCGGCGAGGCGGAGTTCATGGTGCGCGCCTCGGGCTACCTGAAGACCCTCGCCGATTTTCGCGCGATCCCCCTGCGCCTGGCCGCCAACGGCAGCCCGGTGACCCTGGGCGACGTGGCCAGCATCCAGCTCGGCCCGGAAATGCGCCGGGGCATCGGCGAGCTGGACGGCGATGGCGAAGCGGTCGGCGGGGTGATCGTGCTGCGCAGCGGCAAGAACGCCCGCGAAGCCATCCTCCGGGTGAAGGACAAGCTGGAGGCGCTGAAGAAGAGCCTGCCCGAGGGCGTGGAGATCGTCACCACCTACGACCGCAGCCAGCTGATCGACCGCGCGGTGTCCAACCTCAGCCACAAGCTGATCGAGGAGTTCCTGGTGGTTGCGCTGGTCTGCGCGGCCTTCCTCTGGCACCTGCGCTCGTCGCTGGTGGCCATCGTCTCGTTGCCGGTGGGCGTGCTCATTGCGCTGATCGTCATGCGCCACCAGGGGATCAACGCCAACATCATGTCCCTGGGCGGCATTGCCATCGCCATTGGCGCGATGGTCGACGCGGCGGTAGTAATGATCGAGAACGCGCACAAGCGGGTCGAGGCCTGGCAGGAGAAGCACCCCGGCACGCCGCTGGTGGGCGAGCAGCACTGGAAGGTGATGACCGAGGCGGCGGCGGAGGTCGGCCCGGCGTTGTTCTTCAGCCTGTTGATCATCACCCTGTCGTTCATTCCGGTGTTCACCCTGCAGGCCCACGAAGGCCGGCTGTTCGGCCCGCTGGCGTTCACCAAGACCTACGCCATGGCCGGGGCCGCCGGGCTTTCCGTGACCCTGGTGCCGGTACTGATGGGCTACTGGATTCGCGGCCGCCTGCCCTCGGAGCAGCGCAACCCGCTCAACCGCTGGCTGATCCGCCTCTACCAACCCGCGCTCGATGCGGTGCTGCACCGGCCGCGCATGACGCTGGCTGCCGCCGTGCTGGTCTTCCTCTCCGGGCTCTGGCCGCTGTCCCACCTGGGCGGCGAGTTCCTGCCGCCGCTGGACGAAGGCGACCTGCTGTACATGCCCTCTGCCCTGCCCGGCCTGTCCGCACAAAAGGCTTCGGAGCTGCTGCAGAGCACCGACCGCCTGATCAGGAACGTACCGGAAGTCGCCAGCGTGTTCGGCAAGGCCGGACGCGCCGAGTCCGCCACCGACCCGGCGCCACTGGAGATGTTCGAGACGACGATCCGCTTCAAGCCGAAGGACGAGTGGCGGCCGGGCATGACCAGCGAAAAACTGGTGGAGGAACTGGACCGCGTGGTGAAGGTGCCGGGCCTGACCAACATCTGGATTCCGCCGATCCGCAACCGCATCGACATGCTCGCCACCGGCATCAAGAGCCCCATCGGGGTGAAGGTCGCCGGCACCGACCTCGCCGAGATCGACCGCGCCACCCAGGCGGTGGAACGGGTCGCCAAGGGCATTCCGGGCGTCAGCTCGGCACTCGCCGAACGCCTCACCGGCGGGCGCTACATCGACGTCGACATCGACCGCCAGGCGGCGGCCCGCTACGGCATGAACATCGCCGACGTGCAGGCCATCGTCAGCAGCGCCATCGGCGGCGAGAACGTCGGCGAAACGGTGGAAGGCCTCGCCCGCTACCCGATCAACGTGCGCTACCCGCGCGAGTGGCGCGACTCGGTCGATGCGCTGCAGCAGTTGCCGATCTACACCGCCCAGGGCGGCCAGATCACCCTCGGCAGCGTGGCGCGGGTGCGCATCAGCGAGGGACCGCCGATGCTCAAGAGCGAGAACGCCCGCCTTTCCGGCTGGGTCTACGTCGACGTGCGCGGCCGCGACCTGGCCTCGGTGGTGGCGGACCTGCGCCAGGCGGTGGAGCGCGACGTGCGGCTCGCGCCGGGCATGAGCCTGAGCTACTCCGGCCAGTTCGAGTACCTGGAACGCGCCAACGCCCGGCTCAAGCTGGTAGTGCCGGCGACCCTGGCCATCATCTTCGTGCTGCTCTACCTGACCTTCGGCCGCTTCGACGAGGCCGTGCTGATCATGGCGACCCTGCCCTTCGCCCTCACCGGCGGGGTGTGGCTGCTGTACCTGATGGGCTTCAACCTGTCGGTGGCCACCGGGGTCGGCTTCATCGCCCTGGCCGGGGTCGCGGCGGAGTTCGGGGTGATCATGCTGGTCTACCTGAAGAACGCCTGGGCCGAACGCCCGGACGCCGGCAGTCCCGACGCGCTGCTCGCGGCCATCCGCGAAGGCGCGGTGCAGCGCGTACGCCCCAAGGCCATGACCGTGGCCGTGATCGTCGCCGGCCTGCTGCCGATCCTCTGGAGCAGCGGCACCGGCAGCGAGGTGATGAGCCGCATCGCCGTGCCCATGGTCGGCGGCATGATCACCGCGCCGCTGCTCTCCCTGTTCGTCATCCCCGCCGCCTACTGGCTGATGCGTCGTCGTCAGACCGCTGCGGCAACCCAACCCCACCCAGGAGAAATTGCATGAATACCCCACTGATCAGCGCCGGCGCCCTGCTGCTCACCCTGTCCTTTTCCGCCACTGCCGAAGACATGCCGGGCATGAAGATGGACGGTATGAACATGGACGGCATGGCCATGGAAAGCACCCAGGCCGCCCCCACCGCCAGCGCGGAAGGCACCATCAAGGCCATCGACGGCGAGCGCCATACCGTCACCCTCGCCCATGGCCCGGTGGCGGCGCTGCACTGGCCGCCCATGACCATGGCGTTCAAGACCACGCCGGGCCAGCTGGACGGACTGCAGGTCGGCGACAAGGTGGCCTTCGAGTTCCGCAACGGCAATGACGGCGCCGCGATCATGAGCATCCGCAAGCAGTGATCCAGCAATGAAGCGAAACCTGTCCGTCGCGTTAGCGGCGGACAGGTTTCATCGGTCACTCGCCACATTTGAACGGCGCGCATCGTTATTCAACAAAAATCGCACTAAAAGAACTTTATATTCCATCCAGTTATCAAGTAGACCGATTCATTCTTTCTCCGCCTACCCCGCTTCCTGCCAGACTCGGCCTCGCCGACGGGCCACCCCCGCGGCTCTATCGCGGGCCCCTCACACCCTGAACGCCCGCTCTCGATCATAGGGAAACGCGCCGGATTGGCGCGTTCCGAAAGGAGCTGGAAATCCATGAAGAAACTCACTGCCGTTACCGCCCTCGCCCTGGCCGTGCTCTCCGGCCTGGCCCACGCCGACCGCCTGGAAGACATCAAGAAGGCCGGCGTGCTGCGAGTCGCCGCGTTCGACAGCAACCCGCCGTTCGGCTTCGTCGATGCCAAAAGCAAGCAGATCGAAGGCCTGGACGTGGATTACGCCAAGGCCCTGGCCGACAAGCTGGGGGTAAAGCTGCAAGTGCTGCCGACCAACCCGGCCAACCGCATCCCGCTGCTGACCGCGAACAAGGTCGACCTGGTGCTGGCCAACTTCACCATCACCCCCGAGCGCGCCCAGCAGGTGGACTTCAGCATCCCCTACTTCTCGTCCGGCCAGCAGTTCATCGTCAAGAAGGGCAGCCTGAAATCGCCGGAAGACCTGAACAAATGGCGCGTCGGCGTGGACAAGGGCACGGTCAACGAAGGCGTGCTGCGGGAGAAATTCCCCGGCGCCAAGGTCATCGCCTACGACGACACCCCCTTCGCCTTCACCGCCCTGCGCAACGGCCAGGTGCAGGCCATCACCCAGGACGGCCCGAAGCTGATCGGCCTGCTGGCCAACGTGCCGGACAAGGACAAGTACGAAGTGCCACCCTTCACCATCTCCAACGACCTGATCGGCGTCGGCATTCCCAAGGGCGAGACGGCCCTGACCGAGTTCGTCAACCAGAGCCTCACGGACCTGGAGGCCAACGGTCAGGCGCAGAAGATCTACGACAGCTGGTTCGGCCCGGACACCAAGACCCCGCTGGCCCGCCTCTACAGAATCGGCGACAAGAGCTGATCCCAGCGCGTCACCGCACGCCCCACCTCGTGGGGCGTTGTCGTTCTTCCCTCTGATGGACTCTCACGATGTTCGGCGAACCGCTCGCCCAAACCTACCTGAGCTGGCTGCTCGACGGCTTCCTGCTCACCCTGGGTATTTCCCTGTTCTGCTGCGCTCTTGCCACCGGGCTCGGCGCGCCGCTGGCCGTGGCCCGGCAGGCGAAATCCCGCTGGCTGGCGTGGCCGGCGCGGGCCTACCTGGCGCTGTTCCGCAACACGCCGCTGCTGGTGCAGCTGTTCTTCTGGTACTTCGGCGTGCCGGCACTGTTGCCGGAAGACTTCGTGGTCTGGCTCAACACGCCCCATGAACTGGGCGGGCTGAGCTGGCCGTCCTTCGAATTCCTCGCTGCCGCCTGGGGCCTGACGCTCTACACCACCGCCTTCATCGCCGAGGAGTTCCGCGCCGGCATCGCCTCGGTCAGCCCTCAGCAACGCGAGGCCGGCATGGCGCTGGGGCTGCGGCCGCTGCAAGTGTGGCGCTGGGTGATCCTGCCGCAGGCGCTGCGCACCGCGCTGCCGCCGCTGATGGGGCAATACATGAACGCGCTGAAGAACTCCTCGCTAGCTATGGCCATCGGGCTTGCCGAGCTGTCCTACGCCTCGCGGCAGGTGGAGACGCAGACTTTCAAGACCTTCCAGGCCTTCGGCATCGCCACCTTGCTGTACATCGGCGCCATCGCGCTGATCGAGGCGCTGGGCCAGGCGCTCCAGCAGACCCGCCGCTATCGCCAGGGAGCCTGACATGGATTTCACCGTCATCCAGGACAACCTGTCCTACTTCCTCCTGGGCGCCTATCCCGACGGTCCGCTGGGCGGCGCGGCGCTGACCGTGATTCTCGCGCTGACCTCGGGCATCGCTTCGGCGGTGCTCGGCCTTACGCTGGGCGTCGCACTCTCGGTGCTGCGCGGCAAACCACGCCTGCTGCTGGTGGCGTTCCTCGGATTCTTCCGCGCCATCCCGGTGCTGATGCTGATCTTCTGGACCTACTTCCTGCTGCCCATCGTCCTGCACATCGACGTGCCGGCGCTGGGCACGGTGGTCTGCGCGCTGTCGCTGATCGGCGGCGCCTATCTCGCCCACTCGGTGCACGCCGGCATCGAGAGCCTGCCCAAGGGCCAGTGGGACGCCGCCCGCGCCCTCGGCCTGCGGCCCTGGCAGGTGCTGCGCCTGGTGATCCTGCCGCAGGCGCTGCCGATCATGTTGCCGTCCTTCCTCAACCAGTGGGTCTCGCTGATCAAGGACACCTCGCTGGCCTACGTGATCGGCGTCGGCGAGTTGTCCTTCGTCGCCACCCAGGTGAGCAACCGGGTGATGGTGCATCCCACGGAAGTCTTCCTGTTCGTCGCCCTGCTCTACTTCGTGTTGTGTTCGGCGCTGGACCTGCTGGCGGCGCTGTTTACCGATAAACAGCAAAGGTGCATATAAGGAATCGATGCCGGTGCCGCTCGCTCCTGTCGGCCCCTCCTCCAGGCCAGGTCAGCCATTTCCCAAGAACCTGAGTGACGTGGCGGAGTCGTACCCGAAGGCGAAACAAGATCGGCACGATCTTATAAAATAGACGCACGTTACTCGCTTTAAGCAGCTCATTATTGAATTTTGCCGTCACGATCGCTTTCGGAAATGAACCGCGACAGGCAACAGAATCCCGAAACGCCGGACGGCGTGGACAGGTAGGAAAGGAAAGAGAAAGGAAGTTACGCAGGACACAAACGACGCGGGCCCAAGGTGCGTCAACACCTTGAGCCCGCTAACCACAAGCAGCTATCTAGGAGCTGAATATGGCTAACGCCAATGATACGTCACGCCCCGCTATAACTGAACGCACCACCAGCCACGGCTTCATCCCGCTGGCAACGACGTCACAACACAGCTACTTCCCCCGCGACGCCACGCTGTTCCTGAAAACGGATGCGCCCGCCGATGCCTTGTTCGACGCGGCGGAAGATCGTCTCGGTGCGGTCATCGAGTTGTTGGTCGTGCTGGAAAGGATCAATCAGGACGATATGCCGATCCGCAACGTCTTCCAGATCAGCCGCGCGCTGCTCTTGCTGGTTTCCGATGCGTAGTCGTTGTACCAGGCTGATCACGAGCAGAGACGAGGGCGTCTGACGCAGTGAGATGAACTCAATCCCCGGCACTCGCCGGGGATTTTTCTATTCATCGAAGTCACCTATGGCGCCTGACGACCCATCACGCATATTCCGGGAAAGTACCTACGCCACGGTAAGCCGCTGTATGACAAGGCCCTGCTCTTCACTACCGCCTTCGCTCAGGCAAGAGGTGTGCGGTGACGTGGTGGCAGTGGTTATGGTGTGTCCTGCGACGGTGGTTGATCGTGTTTTGGCGACCCGTGCGGCAGGAGAAACGTGAGGGCTGGAAACACCCCCAGGCGAAAGCGTCCATCCGCACGGCACGCAAACCCGCGTGGATCATCGACGAGCTGATTCGGCTCAAGGCGCTGATGCCCACTGCGGGGTGCCGGCGGATGGCCGATACCTTCAATCGGTTGCATGCCCAACGGCGGCAGATAACCGTCAGCAAATCCTTTGTCGCCTATATGCTGCGTCGTGAGCGCTATGCCGTGGAGTGCAAACGACGAGAGCTTCGAAGACTCAAACCAAGCACCTCCATACGAAACACCGTGTGGGCACTGGACCTGACGGGCAAGCAGGATATCCACGGGCAACGTCACAACATCCTTGGCCTGATCGATCACGGCACCCGCCGGCTACTCGATCTGCGAGCGTTACCGGACAAATCCGCCTGGACGCTACTGGAGTATCTATTCCTGGCCATCGGGCAATACGGCAAACCCCAAGCGATTCGCACAGACAATGAGCGCGTGTTTACCGGGAAGGTTTTTACTCAAGTAGTGAGGTGGGCCGGCATTCGCCACCAGCGCAGCGAAGTCGGTTGTCCCTGGCAGAACGGCAGAATCGAGCGGTTATTCGGCACGCTCAAACGCAAGCTGGATCAATGGCACGTAGCAAATGGCGAGCAGTTGCAGACCGCGTTGCAGACATTCGGCTTCTGGTACAACGCGGTGCGCCCGCATCAGAGCCTGAATGGACGAACACCACTGGAAGCCTGGAGCGGGGTCGATCCTTACCAGCGAATACCGAAACGAGTGGAATGGTTCGAAGCCTGGGAGGGATTGCTTACCGGTTTTTATCTGAGCGGATAGCCGACACCGGATTGCCGCAAAAGGAACATCACCTGTCCACGGAACAGGTGAATTCGGCTGACCAGGCAGCGGAAAACTCAGGAAATCGAGGCTTTTACACAGAGAAAGTCAGTCGAAAAACCGACAGGCGGAAGGTAGCGACACGGGATTTCGGCGATCCGCTCACGAAAAACCACCCCGCCAACTGGCGGGGAAATTGGTTTGGACACTTGGACGGGACAACGCTTGGACGGGACAGACAACGGGACACAACACTAATGACGACCATTTATGTAAATAAACCATGTTCCAATCCCCGCAACCACCCCACCAACACACCCCATCTTCAAGATCATATACATGTCAAATAACTCGTAATCTATAGAGAACCCCCCATTAGAATCGACACTCACCGAATGTACAAATTGCAGGAAGGCGGCAAGTAAAGCGCCACCAACAAAGTACGTGACTACCAGAAACAAAAGGAGGAGAACTCTTCTAACTATCAACACTTAGTTACCCCTATTCTTTAAATTCTCCAGAAGCAAGTAGTTTGAATATTCAGATCCCATCCCACCAAATATACCCCCAGAAATCCCTGGAGCTGCGCTCATACTCGTTTCTCTAAGCAGGTAAGAGCCAGGGAAGAGTGGAACCTCCGAATACTTAAGCGCATTAGCGCTATTACCACCCAAACCAAAATACCTACTAACAATATCCCCCTCAAGCCTACCTGCAATGGCACTTCCCAACCCGAAGCCCAGCGCAGACCCAGCAGCAGCGCCAAGTACAGAATTCACAGAGTTCTGCCCATTGAGCTGACTTGCAATATAAGCTCCACCCATATTGGTCTGCACTGTAGGCGTCAGCGACTGACCAGCAGACATTCCGCCAGTTACACCAGAAGCCATAAAGCCTACCCAGTCGAATTTATCGCCTGTATTCCCCGTCGCAAGCTGTACGCCACCATTAGCGACCATCCCTAGTCCCACACCGGTTGCAATGGACTTGGTTGATGCGTTGGTCAGGTTCACCAAGCCGCCAGACAGCAACATGAAATTCTCAGTCTGCGAGGCGAAGGCCAAGGCTTTCGACAGCGTATCGGTATGATTATTTATGTACTGCAAGTCCTGACCATTCTCATACTGGACCATCATCCTGACGTTCTCATTTTCAATACCACCGAAGAAGGCCGGCAATGAGGCATCTGCCGTATACAAGCCTGTCTTTACCAAGTCCTTGGTATAGTCGGCGCAAGCCACAGGATTTTTCTCGCATTGCAGCTTCATTTTCTGACGATTTTCTTCATTCAGAGAAACATATTTTTCAATAACCTTCTGACAATCGCCGACCTTCGTGCATTCCTGCATTTCTTGGTCAAACGCTTTGACTTGGTTGCCGCTCAGGAAGTTATTCTCCACCGCCGTCTTCCCAGCGCCCGCTGCCGCCACCGCACCAGCGCTATCGCCGGTCGCCAGTCCACCTGCAATCCCCGCTGCCAGGGTGGAGAGCGCGGAGACGATCTGCCGCTCAGATTCCGTCAGGTCTTGAGGACTCTTGTTCGGGTAGAGGCTTGCAGCGATCAGTTCACCGGTAGCCGCTCCGGCTGCGCCGGCTATCGCCACGCAGGTCGAGCGCGCCCTTGGCACTGATTACGCCGCTCTGACGGTTGTCGAGACTGTGCGCGGCAACGTTCAGCGTGCGGTCGGTGACCAACTTGCCGCCCAGGTTGTTCAGGGTGGTGCTGATGACAGTCACGGCGCCCGCGCTGGAAAGCGTGCCGGCACGGTTGTCGACCTGGGCGGCGCTGAGGTTCACGGCGCCTTCGCTGAGCAATTGGCCGCCCTGGCTGTTGTCCAGGCTGCGGCCATCGAGGTTCAGGCCGCCCTGCCCGACCAGGCTGCCCGCGCGGTTTACCAGGCTGTCGCCCTGCCAGTGCAGGAGGCCATCGCTGGCGATACGGCCCGCGCTGTTGTCGACGCTGGCGGCACGCAGGTTCAAGGCGCCGCGACTGTCCAGTGCATTGGCCTGGACATCGAGCGGGCCACGGCTCGAGACCCGCCCGCCGCTCTGGTTGCTCAGCTGGCCCGCGCGCAGGTGTTGCGCGCCTTCGCTGATCAGCTTGCCGTTCTGGCTGTTGTCCAGCGTGCCGCTGACCTGGGCCGCCAACGTGCCCCGGCTGGACAGGGTGCCCTGCTGGTTGTCGAGGCTGGCCAGGTCGAGGTTGAGTGACTGCTCGGCGCTGAACAGGCCGAAGCGGTTGTCCAGCGCGCCGCCACGGACCTGGATGAACGGCGCGCCGACCTGGCCGCCGATATTGCTCAGTTGCTGGCCGGAGAGGCTCAGGGCGTTGGCAGCCAGCACGCGGCCCTGGTTGTTGTTCAGGGTGGTGGCGCTGAGCGTGGTGTTGGCCCCGCGCAGGCTGCCAACCGGGTTGTCGAGGGCGCCGCTGGCGCTGATATCGAGGTTGCGGCTGGCGACCACGCTGCCGCTGTTGCGCAGGGTCTGGCTGTTGATCGCCACGTCGCCCTGGGTGTTGCGGCTGTTGTCCGAGTTGACCCCGGCTTCGACGATGCCGTTGTTGCTGACCTGGGCACCCTGCAATTGCACGCGGGAGCCCGCCGCCAGTTGGCCGCTGTTACTCAATTGTCCGTTGGCCGTCAGTTCGACCGCCCCCGCCGCGTAGGCCGGGCCTGTGACGGCGATGTCCTGCGCCTTGGCACGCAGGCTGCCGACAGTGCTGGTCTGGGCCAGGCTCAGTTGGCCGTTGGCATCGAGCTGGATATCGCCGGCGCTGGCGGCCAGGTTGCCGGCCAGCTTCACCCCCACGCCCTGCTCGGTGCCCACCAGGCGGATGGCTCCCGCGTACATGCCACCCAGCGCCGAACTGTCGATGGCCAGTTGCGGCTTGGCGCTGCCGTTGTCGGCCTTGGCGCTGGCGGCGAGGGTCTCGGCGTCCACCTGGTTGCGGCCGGTCACCACGGTCAGCTGGTTGGCGTACAGCTCGGCATTGAGTCTGGCGCTGCGGGTGATCAGCTCGAACTGGTCGAGGTTGCCGGCATTGAGGCCGGCGCCCTCGATGGCGATCTCGCCGCCGTCGACGTCATAACCCTGCAGGCGCCCGCCGTTGAGGACCGGCCTGCCGGTGGTGAGGGTGGCGCGCGGGGTGTTGATGAAACCGCAGCCGTTGCAAGTGATGCCGTGCGGGTTGGCGACGATCACATGGGCCGACTGGCCGGCGACCTCGGTGTAGCCGCGCAGCTGCGAGCGATTGGCCCCGGTGACCTCGTTGAGGATCTTGGTAGCGGCGGCACCCTTCAGGTTCGGGTTGCCGATGATGATCCCGCCCAGCTGGGTGGACTGGGTCTTGCCGGTGGCGTTGTTGAGGATCAGGCCGTTCTGGCCGACGTTGTAGTCGGAAAATTTATTGTGAGACAGACCCGCGCCATTGGGCGTGGCGATATTCACCACCGGCACGCCATTGCCCGCCACACCCAGCTGGGTATTGCCGCCCGCCGCCGCATCCACCGCCAGCTCGGCCGCTGCCGCGACGAGGGGGTTGAGGATCAGCAGGCCAGACAAGACGCTGGCAATCAGTTTGCAGGCGGGCTGGCGAATGTCCATTTTGCGCGTCTCGTCACGGAACCGGGACGCGAACACTAGCTTCAGGTCATTTTTTAGCCGAGCCGGTGCTTTCCCAACTTGCCGTCTGACACATCCTCATCCGTCAGAAGAACAAATCGACCCGGAAGTAGATGGGGTGCTCACCGTGCTCGACGATGTCGGGACGCTCCAGCGAGCACCCGAAAGCCCCTCTGCCGTTCGTCTCCTGTCGCCGGAGTCACTTGCGCAAAGCAAGTCACCGGATTAGATTACAACCATAATATTTAGCCAAAGCGCTTTGTCCTCCGCTTTGCAGAGGCCGTTTCAGAGCGCCCCTATTACATGATGATATTAATCTAAATAGGTTCACCACCATGCGCAGAAGCCGCTTCGACCACATGCCCTGCCCCGTCGCCCAGGCCCTGGACCTGGTCGGCGACAGCTGGAACGTGCTGATCCTGCGCGAAGCCTTCTACGGCTCCAACCGCTTCGAGCAGTTCAGCGCCAACCTGGGCATCGCCAGCAACGTGCTGACCCGCCGGCTGCGCGCCCTGGTCGACAGCGGCCTCTTCGAGCGCAGCCGCTACAACGACCACCCGCCGCGCTACGAGTACCTGCTCACCGACGCCGGCCGCGAACTTCGTCCGGTGCTGCTGACCCTGCTGCAGTGGGGCAAGCGTCACGCCGCCGCCGGAACCGACGCCGTGCAACTGATCGATACGCGCAATGGCCAGCCGGTGCAGATCGCCCTGGTCGACGCCAACAGCGGCGAGCCCATCGGCCCGCAGCACCAGATTCGCCGTCGCGACGGCGCTCTGCTTTCCCCCACCCACGCCTGACGGTAGCCGCCATGAACCAGCCCGCCTCCATTGTCGTCACCCCGGCCGCCGACACGGCCAAACCCCGATCGCGCAAGGCACTGAAGCTGGCCATCGCCAGCGCGGCGCTGCTCGGCGTCGCAGCCTATGCCGGCCACTGGTGGCTCAACGCCCGCTTCCTGGAGAAGACCGACGATGCCTACGTCGGCGGCGACGTCACCGTCATCAGCCCGCGGGTGGCCGGCTACATCACCGAACTGCTGGTGAACGACAACCAGTTCGTCCATGCCGGCGACCTGCTGGCGCGCATCGACGACCGCGATTACCGCGCAGCATTGGCCAAGGCCGAAGGCGCGGTGCACGCCGAACAGGCATTGCTGGTCAACGTCGATGCCCAGGCGGCGCTGCAGGACGCGCTGATCCGCCAGAGCCAGGCGGAAATCGACGCCGCCAGCGCCGAGGAAACCCGCACCCGCGACGACCAGCGCCGCTACGCCACCCTGGTGCGTACCAATGCCGTGTCGGTGGAGGCCGCGCAGCGCGCCGACGCCAGCTGGAAGACCGCCCGCGCCAACAGCGACAAGGCCCGCGCCACGCTGCTCGCCGCGCGCCGTCAGCTCGACGTGATCCAGAGCCAGCGGCAGCAGGCCCAGGCCGCCCTGGAACAGGCCGTCGCCGAACGCGACCGGGCCCAGCTGGACGTGGGCTACACCGAACTGCGCGCGCCGGTGGATGGCTATATCGGCAACCGCCGCGGACGGATCGGCGGCTACGTCAGCGCCGGCACTCAGCTGCTCGCGGTGGTGCCCGCGCAAGGCTTGTGGGTGGACGCCAACTTCAAGGAAGACCAGCTGGCGCACATGCAGGCCGGCCAGGCGGTGACCATCGAGGCCGACATCCTGCCGGGCAAGGTCTTCCACGGCTATCTGGACAGCCTGGCGCCGGCCACCGGTGCGCAGTTCAGCATCCTGCCGCCGGAGAACGCCACCGGCAACTTCACCAAGATCGTCCAGCGCGTGCCGGTGCGGGTGCACCTCGACGCGGCGGACGGCAAGCTCGGCGACCTGCGCCCCGGCCTCTCGGTGGTGGTCGAGGTGGACACCCGCGCGCAACGCCGCGAGGCCGACTCGCGCGTCGCCCAGGAGCTGCGGCCGTGAACTTCTGGTCGGATGAGGTGGTGCCGGTCGAGAGCCTGTCCACCCGGCAGAAGGTGATCGCCTTCGCCTGCATGTGCGTGGGCATGTTCATCGCGCTGATCGACATCCAGATCGTCTCCGCCTCGCTGCGCGACATCGGCGGCGGCCTGTCGGCGGGCGCCGACGACACCGCCTGGGTGCAGACCAGCTACCTGATCGCCGAGATCATCGTCATCCCGCTGTCGGGCTGGCTGTCCAAGGTGATGTCGACCCGCTGGCTGTTCGCCGCCTCGGCCCTGGGCTTCACCCTCACCAGCCTGCTCTGCGCCATGGCCTGGAACATCCAGAGCATGATCGCCTTCCGCGCACTGCAAGGGTTTCTCGGCGGCTCGATGATCCCCATGGTGTTCACCACCGGCTTCCTCTACTTCGACGGCAAGCAGCGCGTGGTGGTGGCCGCCACCATCGGCGCCATCGCCTCGCTGGCGCCGACCCTCGGCCCGGTGGTCGGCGGCTGGATCACCGACATTTCTTCCTGGCCCTGGCTGTTCTACATCAACCTGGTGCCCGGTCTGTTCGTCACTGTCATCGTGCCGATCATGGTGCGCATCGACAAACCGGACTGGTCCCTGCTCAAGGGCGCCGACTACCCGGCCATGCTGCTGATGGCGGTGTTCCTCGGCTGCCTGGAATACACCATGGAGGAAGGCCCGCGCTGGAACTGGTTCAGCGACGACACCATCCTCGTCACCGCGTGGATTTCCGGCCTGACGGGCGTTGCCTTCATCTACCGCAGCCTGACCGCCGCGCACCCCATCGTCGACCTGCGCGCACTCAAGGAACGCAACTTCGCCCTCGGCTGCCTGTTCTCCTTCGTCACCGGCATCGGCATCTTCGCCACCATCTACCTGACCCCGCTGTTCCTCGGCCGGGTGCGCGGCTACAGCGCGCTGGACATCGGCCTGGCGGTGTTCTCCACGGGCATCTTCCAGGTGATGAGCATCCCGCTCTACGCGGCCCTGGCCAAGCGCTTCGACCTGCGCTGGATACTGGCGCTGGGCCTGGGCATGTTCTCCCTGTCGATGTGGGAGTTCTCTTCCCTCACCCATGACTGGGGCGCCGCCCAGTTGATGCTGCCGCAGGCGTTGCGCGGCATGGCGCAACAATTCAGCGTGGCGCCCACCGTGACCCTGGCGCTCGGCTCGCTGCCGCCGGCACGGCTGAAGCTGGCCTCCGGGCTGTTCAACCTGATGCGCAACCTCGGCGGCGCCATCGGCATCGCCGCCTGCGCCACGGTGCTCAACGACCGCACCAACCTGCACTTCCTGCGCCTGGCCGAACACCTGAACGCGCGCAACGAGGCGCTCGGCGAGTGGCTGGCGCCGCACTGGGACGCGGCCGGGGAAGTCAGCCAGCAGGCCTTGCGGCAGTTGTGGAACCTGACGTTCCGCGAGGCGCAGACCATGACCTTCTCCGACGCCTTCCTGATCATCGGCGTGTGCTTCGCGGTCACCCTGCTGCTGATCCCGCTGATGCACAAGATCGCCGCGCCGTCGCAACCCTCGGCCGACGCCCACTGAAGCCGGAAATGAAAACAGGGTGACCCTGGTCGCCCAGGAGTCACCCTGCTTGCGTTGCCGAGTATCAGGTCGGCAGCAGACCCGCCTTGGCCGCCATGGTCAGGGCGAGGTCTTCGATCATGTCTTCCTGGCCGCCCACGGTGCCACGGCGACCCAGCTCCACCAGCAGCTCGCGGGCGGAGATGCCGTAGCGTGCCTCGGCGCGCTTGGCGAACAGCAGGAAGGAGCTGTACACGCCGGCATAGCCCAGGGTCAGCGCGTCGCGGTCGAGACGGATCGGGTGGTCCATCATCGGCACCACCAGGTCTTCGGCCACGTCCATGATGCGGTACAGGTCCACGCCGCTGTCCACACCCATGCGCTTGAGCACGGCGACGAAGACTTCCAGCGGGGTGTTGCCGGCGCCGGCGCCCAGGCCCGCGACCGAGCCGTCGATGCGCGCGGCACCGGCCTCGATGGCGGCCAGGGAGTTGGCGATGGCCATGCCCATGTTGTGGTGGCCGTGGAAGCCGACCTCGGTGTTCGCCTTCAGCTCGGCGCGCAGCAGGCCGATCTTCTCGCTGACTTCATCGGGCAGCATGTAGCCGGCCGAGTCGGTGCAGTAGATGCAGTTGGCGCCGAAGCTTTCCATCAGCCGCGCCTGTTCCAGCAGCTGCTCGGCGCTGACCATGTGCGCCATCATCAGGAAGCCGACGGTGTCCAGGCCCATCTCGCGGGACATGCCGATGTGCTGTTCGGAAACGTCCGCCTCGGTGCAGTGGGTCGCCACGCGGATGGTGGAAACGCCGCAGCCGTGGGCCATCTTCAGGTGCTCGACGGTGCCGATGCCCGGCAGCAGCAGCGCCGAGACCTTGGCCTGCTTGAGCCTGGGAATCACCGCCTCGAAGTACTCGCGGTCGGTGTGGGCCGGGAAGCCGTAGTTCACCGAAGCGCCGCCCAGGCCGTCGCCGTGGGTGATCTCGATCAGCGGTACGCCGGCGTCATCCAGGCCGGTGGCCACGGAAACCATCTGCTCCAGGCTGATCTGGTGGCGCTTGGCGTGCATGCCGTCGCGCAGGCTCATATCGTGCAGGCGCACGCGCTTGCCTTGCAGGTTCATGGGTTGTCTCTCCTCAGCGGGCCGGCAGTTGCAGGGCGCCCTGGTGGGCTTGTTCGGCGAACATCTCGGCAGTGCGCAGACCAGCGGCGGTCATGATGTCGAGGTTGCCGGCGGACTTGGGCAGGTAGTCGCCCAGGCCTTCCACTTCCAGGTACACCGAGACGCGATTGCCATCGAACACCGGGCCGTTGATCAGCTTGTAGCCCGGTACGTAGCGCTGCACCTCACGGATCATCTCGTGCACCGAGGCGCGGATGGCCGCCTGGTCCGGCGTGCCGGCGGTCAGGCAGTGGATGGTGTCGCGCATCATCAGCGGCGGCTCGGCCGGGTTGATGACGATGATCGCCTTGCCCTGCTTGGCACCGCCCACCTGCTCGATGGCGCCGGCGGTGGTGCGGGTGAATTCGTCGATGTTCTTGCGCGTGCCCGGGCCGACCGAACGGGAGGACACGGTGGCGACGATCTCGGCGTAGTCCACCGACTGCACCCGCGACACCGCCGCCACCATCGGGATGGTGGCCTGGCCGCCGCAGGTGACCATGTTGACGTTCATCGCCAGGTTGCCGGCGTGCTCGGCGAGGTTCACCGGCGGCACGCAGAACGGGCCGATGGCGGCCGGGGTCAGGTCGACCATGATCACGCCCAGCGCGTTGAGCTTGCGGCTGTTCTCGGCATGCACGTAGGCGGAGGTGGCGTCGAAGGCGATGCGGATGTCGTCGTCGAGCACGTGCGGCAGCAGGCCGTCGACGCCGTCGGAGGTGGTCTTCAGGCCGAATTCACGGGCGCGCGCCAGGCCGTCGGAAGACGGGTCGACACCGACCATCCAGACCGGTTCGATCCACTCGGACCTGCGCATCTTCATCAGCAGGTCGGTGCCGATGTTGCCGGGGCCGATGATCGCGGCCCTGAGTTTCTTGCTCATGGATGACTCCTATGCACGGAAGGACACCTGGGCGCTGCCCAGGCCGTCGATGTCCAGTTCGAAACGGTCGCCCGCCTTCGCCGGCTCCAGCGGCACCAGCGAGCCGGAGAGGATGATTTCGCCAGCCTTGAAGGGGATGCCGAAGGCGCCCAGGGTGTTGGCCAGCCAGGCCACGGCGGTGAGCGGGTTGCCCTGCACCGCGGAGCCTTTGCCCTCGCTGATCTGCGCGCCGTTCTTGAACACGCGCATGCGCAGGTTGGGCAGGTCCAGTTCGCGCGGGTCGCGCTCCACTTCGCCGATCACGAACACACCGCAGGAGGCGTTGTCGGCCACGGTGTCCTGGATGCGGATCTTCCAGTCGTTGATGCGCGAGTCGACGATCTCGAAGCAGGCCATCACGCATTCGGTGGCGGCCAGCACGTCGGCCTCGGTCACCCCGGGGCCCTTGAGGTCGTGCTTGAGGCGGAAGGCGATCTCGCCCTCCGCGCGCGGCTGGATCAGGTTGTTTTCCGACAGCGAGATGTCGGCGCCATTGGCGAACCACATCTTGCGGGTGATGAAGCCGAAGTCCGGCTGGTGCACGTTGAGCATGCGCTGCACGGCTTCGGAGGTGACGCCGATCTTCTTGCCGACCAGCTCGTCGCCGTCGGCCAGGCGCTGTTCGAGGATCAGGTGGGAGATACGGTAGGCGTCCTCGACGCCAATCTGCTCCCAGCGCTCGGTCAGCGGTGCGACGCTGCGGCCTTCGACCAGCGCGCGGTAAAGCTCCTGGGCATACTGCTGCTGAAGCTGCTGGCTCATGCCGGGGTCTCCTCGAGGAAGGCCAGCACTTCGCGGTTGAACAGCGCGCGATGCTCGACCATCACCCAGTGCCCGCACTCGCTGAGCAGCACGAAGCGGATGTTGCTGCAGGCGTCCATCAGCGTCTGTGCGCCGCTGGAGGGGCAGAATTTGTCGTTCATGCCCCAGAAGCCGAGGATCGGGCAGCTCAGCTGGGCAACCTGCGAAGCCAGATTCGGCACCTGCATGCGGGTCAGCACACAGCGCGGCTGTTCCTTGACCACGGCGACGCGCTCGTTGACCGTCTCGTCGCTGATCTGCGAGGCATCGAAGAGCTGCAGCGAGAGCAGGCGGCGCATGCCGGCGGCGTCGTTCAGCTCGCCGTTGGCGAAAGCGGCGCCCATCTTCTGGATGCCTTCCATCTGCAGGTAGTACTGCTCCTTCTCCATCAACCCACCCGGCGCCATCAGCACCAGGCGCGCGATGCGCTGCGGCTGCAGCAGGGCCATCTTCATGGCGATGGCGCCGCCCAGGGAGTTGCCCACCAGGGTGCAGCGCGGGATGTCCAGGGCGTCGAGCAGGCCGAACATGGCGTCGACGAAGAAATCGAGGGTGTAGTCGGTTTCCGGCTTGTCGCTGGCGCCGTAGCCGGGCAGGTCCGGCACCAGCACGCGGTGGCCGGCGGCGGCGAATTCCGGGTAGTTCTGCTTGAAGTTGCTGTGGCCGCTGGCGCCGGGGCCGCTGCCATGGATGAACAGCACGGCGTCGCCGCTGCCGTTGTCCAGGTAATGCAATCGGAGTCCGTCGTTGAGGGTGACGAAGTGCCCTTGCGGCAAGGCGGCCATGGCGTCGCTCCTGGCATTGGAATGTGCCGGGATTATTCGGGCGCCCTGGCGGGGGCCACATCGTCCGAGAGGACTACGGGTGGTTTCGTGCACATCACGCTCACCTCGTAGGATGGCGTGGAGCGCAGCGATACCCATCAATCACGGCAGCGACCGCATGGGTATCGCTGCGCTCCACCCATCCTACTGGCTGATGCCTCCAGGAAAGTCCGTGCCTGCGATTCCCCCTCACCCCAGCCCTCTCCCCCCGGGAGAGGGCTGGGGTGAGGGGCCGCAGGTCAACGCCTAGCTCGCCGCTAACGTAGGGCGTACAACCGTTCGCGGTTGTACGCCGATACACCGAACGTACCCACAACGCCGTGGTTGAACCGGGCGAATCACGGACATGCCCCTAGTCCCTTCGGACGTGGGCGCGCGAGGCCGTCGCGCCTAGGCTGGAAGCCTTCCCCATCGAGGAGCGGACATGACACGAGCATTGGATTTCAGCGGCCAGGTGGTACTGGTCACCGGCGGCGGCAAGGGCGTTGGCCGGGGTATCAGCCAGCGTTTCCTGGAACAGGGCGCCGACGTGGTGATCTGCGGCCGCGAAGCCCCTGAGCAATTGCCCAGCCACAACGGGCGGGAAGCCTGGTTCGTGCCCTGCGACGTGCGCGACTTCGAGCAGTTGCAGGCGCTGATGGCCGCCATCGACGAGCGCCACGGGCGCCTGGACGTGCTGATCAACAATGCCGGCGGCGCACCCTATGCCGATGCCGCGGAGGCCTCGCCGCGCTTCTCCGAGGCCATCGTACGGCTCAACCTGCTGGCCCCGCTGAACCTCTGCCAGCTCGCCAACCAGCGCATGCAGAAGCAGGCGGGCGGCGGCGCCATCGTCAATATCTGCAGCGTCAGCGCCGTGCGCCCCTCGCCGGGCACCGCCGCCTATGGCGCGGCCAAGGCCGGGCTGCTCAACCTGGGCCGCTCGCTGGCGGTGGAATGGGCGCCGAAGGTCCGGGTGAACGCGGTGATCGGCGGCCTGATCCGCACCGAGCAGAGCCACCTGCACTACGGCAACGAGGACGGCATTCAGCGCGTGGCCGACACCATCCCGCTGGGACGCCTGGCGGAGCCGGGCGACATCGGCGATGCCTGCCTGTACCTTGCCTCGTCGATGGCGTCTTACGTCAGTGGCGCCGAAATCGCCGTCCATGGCGGCGGCGAACGTCCGGCCTTCCTCGAAGCGGCACAGGGGTAAGCCCATGCTCAGCGCCCGTCACGATCTCGTGCTCGACCTCACTCCCGAAGCCGCCTGGGCGCGCCTGCGCGACCTGAGCCTGGCACCGCACTATGTACCCGGCCTGACCGGCTGCGAATTCCACCCCGGCCCGCGCGACGGGTTGGGCGCCAGCCGCCGGGTGCTGATGAAGCGCGGCTTCCTCGATGAAAGCGTGATCGAGTGGCGCGAAGGCCAGGGCCTGGTGCTGCGCCTGCACCGCGCCGAGGAAGGACCGCCCTTCCCGTTCCGTGAGGCCAGCTTCCGCTATGCGCTGCAGCCGGAAAGCGGTGGGCGTACCCGGCTGAGCCTGAGCCTGGATGGCGACCTGCGGGGCGGGCGTTTTGGCGAATGGCTGCTGGCGGGTGCGCTGAAGAAGACCGTGGCGAAGATCGCGGTGAATCTCAAGGCGTTCTACGAGACCGGACGCACGCAGAACGCGGATTACACCCCGTAGGATGGCGTAGAGCGCAGCGAAACCCATCGAGCTTGAGTGCCGCGACAGCATGGGTTTCGCTACGCTCTACCCATCCTACGAAGAGCCGTCCCGCGCCACCTCGAAATGCCCACGGAAGATCGTCTCGACGATCCGCCACTGGCCGTCCAAGCGCTGGTAGCGGTCCTGGTAGAACCCACCCAGCTGCCGGGTCGCCCCGGTCTCGCCGTCGCGGTTCTGGTAATGCAGGGCCCAGCGCGCGCTGGCGTTGTCGGCATCCTCCAGCTCGATCTCCGGATTCGCCGCATGGTGCAGGTCGATCACACGCGGCACGCAGGCCAGTTCCTGGTACAGCGCGAGGAACGGCTCACGGTCACGGAACACGCCCAGCGGGCCGTAGTCGATCAGCACTTCGCCACCCGCGAAGCAGGCGCGGATCGCCTCCACGTCCTTCAGGTCGCAGGCGTTGAGGTAGCGGTGCTTGAGCTGGCGGATGGCTTCGAGCGCCTCCAGGCGCTCGAGTCGTTGTTCCAGGTTCATTCCGGTCTCCTCTCCACGTTGAGGTCACCCCAGTAGGCCTTCATCGAACGGATGCGGCCGTGCTCGTCGAACTCCATCACGTCGATCACGTGCAGGCTGCACGGCGCGCCGTTCCAGTTCAGGTCGACGCGGAACGGCATGGCGCCGCAGCCGTTGCCGGTGACCCGCACCGGCCCGGTGAGCTGGGCGCTGGCCTCGGCGCGACCGAGGCCCTCGCGGTAGAAACGGGCGATGGCTTCGATCCCGACCAGAGGCTTGGCGCCCACCGGGTCTTCGACCACCGCGTCATCGGCATAGAGCGAAAGGATGCCGTCGATGTCACCGGCATCCACCAGCTCCACGTAGCGCGCCATGCGCCGGCGGATCAGTTGGGCGTCCATCAGGCCACCTCGAACAGCGCGGCCGCGCCCATGCCACCGCCGATGCACATGCTCACCACCACGTAGCGCACGCCACGGCGACGGCCTTCCAGCAGCGCGTGACCAGCCATGCGCGCGCCGGACATGCCGAACGGATGGCCGATGGCGATGGCGCCGCCATTGACGTTCAGGCGTTCGTCGGGGATGCCCAGCTTGTCCTGGCAGAACAGCACCTGGCAGGCGAAGGCTTCGTTGATTTCCCACAGGCCGATGTCGTCCACCTTCAGGCCGTGGCGCTTGAGCAGCTTGGGCACCGCGAAGACCGGGCCGATGCCCATCTCGTCGGCGTTGCAGCCGGCCACCGCCAGGCCACGGTAGATGCCCAGCGGTTGCAGGCCACGGCGTTCGGCCTCGCGGGCTTCCATCAGCAGCGACGCCGAGGCGCCGTCGGACAGTTGCGACGCGTTGCCGGCGGTGATGAAGCGCCCCGCTCCGCTCCACTGGCCGCCCTGCCAGACCGGCTCCAGCGCGGCGAGGCTGGCCAGGGTGGTGTCGGCGCGGTTGCATTCGTCGCGGTCGATCAGCACGGACTCGTGGCGGCTCTCGCCGGTCGCCTTGTCCACCACCAGGCGCTGCGCGCGCATCGGCAGGATCTCGTCGGCGAACAGGCCACTGCTCTGCGCGGCGGCGGTGCGCTGCTGGCTGAGCAGCGAGTAGGCATCCTGGGCTTCGCGGCTGATGTTGTAGCGGGCGGCGACGATCTCGGCGGTCTCGATCATCGGGATATAGGCCGCCGGATCGCGCTCCAGCACGGCCTGCGACTGGTTGCGGTAGGCGTTCTTGTGCTTGTTCTGCACCAGGGAGATGGACTCCAGGCCACCGGCCACGGCGATGTCCAGCTCGTTGCAGGCAATCGACTTGGCGGCGGTGGCGATGCTCATCAGGCCGGAGGCGCACTGGCGCTCCATCGCCATGCCGGCGACGCTCGACGGCAGGCCGCCGGCGATGGCGCAAAGGCGGCCGAGGTTGTAGGACTGGGTGCCCTGCTGCGCGGCGGCGCCAATGATGACGTCCTCCACTTCGCCCGGCTCGACGCCGGCGCGACGGACCACCTCGGCCACCACTGCGCCGCCCATGGCAGGGGCTTCGGTGTCGTTGAAGGCGCCGCGGAAGGCCTTGCCGATGGCGGTACGGGCGGTGGAGACGATTACGGCTTCTCTCATGTGCGATTCCTCAAATTAATCTCAGGTCGGCGCCGAGCTTTGATCTGTAGGAGCGAGCTTGCTCGCGAACTGACCTCGCAGCGGGGCTTGTTCGCGAGCAAGCTCGCTCCTACGAAGAGCCGGTTAGGCCGGGTAATAGCGACTGATGGTGTCCACCACGCAGCCGGGGCGGTCTTCGCCCTCGATCTCGACGCTGACGCGCACGGTGGACTGCACGCCGCCCTTCACCGCCTCGGCGGCGACCAGCTCGGCGCGGCCGCGCACGCGGGCGCCGGCCTTGACCACGCTGGGGAAGCGCACGCGGTCACAGCCGTAGTTGACGCCCATGGAAATGCCGCGCACCTCGACGATCTGCGGCAGGAACAGGTTGACCAGCGACAGCGTCAGGTAGCCGTGGGCAATACAGGTGCCGTAGGGGCCGCTCGCAGCGCGAACCGGGTCGACGTGAATCCACTGGTGATCCCCGGTGGCCTCGGCGAACTGGTCGATGCGCGACTGCTCGACAGTGATCCACTCGCTCTCGCCGAGGACTTCGCCGACGCAGGCCAGCAACTCTTGCGGATGTTCGAAGATGCGCGCCATGTCAGGCCCTCTGGCTGGAGACCGACAGCACTTCGCCGGTCATGTAGGAGCTGTAGTCGCTGGCCAGGAACATCATCACGTTGGCGATTTCCCAGACCTCCGCGGCACGGCCGAAGGCTTCGTTGGCGGCCAGCTTGTCCAGCAGTTCCTGCGGCGCGGATTTGCGCAGGAAGTCGTGCAGGGCGATGCTCGGGCTCACCGCGTTGATGCGGATGCCGTGCTCGGCCGCTTCCACGGCGGCGCAACGGGTCAGCGCCATCACCCCGGCCTTGGCCGCGGCGTAGTGGCTCTGTTCCTTCTGCGCTCGCCAGCCGAGCACCGAGGCGTTGTTGACGATGGCGCCGGCGCGGCGCTCCATCATGTACGGCAGCATGGCGCGGGTCATGCGCATGGTGCCGGTGAGGGTGACGTCGAGGACGCGGTTCCACTCCTCGTCGACCATCTCCACCACCGAGCGCGAGCCGCCCAGCCCGGCGTTGTTGATCAGCACATCGACACCGCCCAGGCGTTCTTCTGCGACGGCCACCAGGGCGCGCACCTGCTCCTCGTTGGTGACGTTGCAGACCTGCCCGTACACCGCCTGCAGCCCGCAGGCCTGGCGGATGCGCTCCACCGCTTCGTTCAGGCGGCCTTCGTGGATATCGCTGATCATCAGCGCGCGGCAACCTTCCTCGGCGGCGCGCAGCGCGGCGGAGAAGCCGATGCCGGCGCCCGCAGCGGCGGTGATCAGCACCGATTTGCCGCGCAGCAGGCCGCGGCCGGATACGTATTCGGGTTTGAGCATGGTGAGTCTCCTTACTGCGGGCCCTGACGGGGCGCCTTGGGTTCTTTGGGCAGGCCGAGGGCGCGCTCGGCGATGAGGTTGCGCTGGATCTCGTTGCTGCCGCCGTAGATGGTGTCGGAGCGGCTGAACAGGAACAGGCCCTGCAGGCGGCTCAGCTGGTACGGGCCGCCATCGAGGATTTCCGCCTCGGCGCCGAGCACGTCCATGGCCAGCTTGCCCAGGCGCGCGTGCCAGTCGGACCAGCACAGCTTGTAGATCAGCGCTTCGCGGCGCAGGCCGCTGTCCTGGCCGCCCGAGAGCATGCGCAGCGAGTTGTAGCGCAGCACCTTGAGCCCGCCCCAGGCCTCGGCGAGGCGCTGGCGCAGCAGCGGGTCGCGGGCGGCGCCGTTGGCGCGGGCGATGCGGATGATCTCGTCCAGCTCGTTCTGGAACTGCATCTGCTGGCCGAGGGTGGACACGCCGCGCTCGAAGCCCAGCAGCGCCATGGCGATCTTCCAGCCGTCGCCCGGCGCGCCGAGCAGGTTCTCGGCAGCGGTCTCGGCGTCGTCGAAGAACACCTCGTTGAATTCGGAGGTGCCGGTGAGCTGCTCGATCGGCCGCACGGTGATGCCCGGCTGATTCATCGGCACCAGCAGGAAGGCCAGACCGTGGTGGCCGACGCTACCCTGCTCGCTGCGGGCGATGACGAAGCACCACTCGGATTCGTGGGCCAGCGAGGTCCACACCTTCTGCCCGTTGATGCGCCATACGTTGCGCTCGGCGTCGAAAGAGGCGCGGGTCTTCACGGCGGCCAGGTCGGAGCCGGCGCCCGGCTCGGAGTAGCCCTGGCACCAGAACTCACGGCCGCTGACGATACCCGGCAGCAGCCGGCGCTTCTGCTCGTCGGTGCCGAAGGCGGCGATGGTCGGACCGGCCAGGCCCTCGCCGATGTGGCCCATGCGGCCGGGGCCGCCGACGCGGGCGTATTCCTCGTGGAAGATCACCTGCTGGTTGATCGACAGGCCGCGCCCGCCGTGTTCCTTCGCCCAGCCCACGCAGGTCCAGCCACCGTCGGCGAGCTTGCGCTCCCAGGCTTTGCGTTCCTCGGGGAAGCTGTGCTCGTCGCCCGGGCCGCCACGGAAGCGCAGCGGCTCGAACTCGCCGCACAGGTTGTCCGCCAGCCACTGGGCGACTTCGGCGCGGAAGGCCTCGTCGGCGGCGTCGAATCCGATCTTCATGGGCGTTCCTCCAGGATGGCGGCGGCGATGCGCTCGCGGTGCCAGGCCGGCGTGCCGAACAGGCTTTCGCTGGCGCGGGCGCGCTTGAAATACAGGTGCGGGTCGTATTCCCAGGTGAAGCCGACCCCACCGTGCAGCTGGATCGACTCGGCGGCGCCGTGGAAGAAGGCTTCCGAGGCCTGGGACTTGGCCAGCGCGGCGGCCAGCGGCAGCTCGGCGGCCAGCGCGGAATCGCCCTGCCCGTCCAGCGCTTCCTGGGCCACGCAGGCGGCGTAGTAGAGCGCGGAGCGCGCGCATTCCACCTGCAGCATCATGTCCGCCATGCGGTGCTTGAGCGCCTGGAAGCTGCCCACCGGACGGCCGAACTGGCGGCGCTCCTGGGTGTAGGCAACGGTCAGGTCGAGCGCCTGCTGGGCGCCGCCAACCTGCTCGGCGGCCAGGGTCACGGCGGCCAGTTGCAGGACCTTGTCCAGCGCCGGCCAGGCAGCGCCGGCCGCGCCCAGCAGGGCGTCGGCGGGCAGGTAGAGACCGTTCAGTTCGACCTCGGCCAGTTGGCGGGTCTGGTCCAGGGTCGGCAATGCGCGGCGCTGCAGACCTTCGCTGGCGGCGGGCACGGCGAACAGGCAGACGCCCTCCTCAACCTGGCTGCCGGCCAGGCGCGCGGGGATCAGCAGCAGGTCGGCGCTGTGGCCGTCGAGCACCGGACGCAGGCGGCCGTCGAGGACGAAGCCGTCACCTTCGGGGCGCACCTGCACCTGTACCGCACTAGCGTCCGGCGCACCTTGGGCACCGAGTGCCAGGGTGGCGCTCAGGCTGCCTTCGGCCAGGCCGGGCAGCCAGCGTGCCTGCTGCGCCTCGTTGCCCAGCACGCGCAGCGCGCACACGGCCAGGGTGCTGGCGAAGAACGGCAGCGACGCCAGACGACGGCCCAGTTGCTCCTGGACGATGGCCAGCTCGACGAAGCCCAGGCCCAGGCCGCCATGGGCCTCGGGCACCAGCAACGCCTGCCAGCCGAGTTCATCGCGAATGCGCTGCCAGAGCGCCAGGTCATGACCGCCGGCGGCCATGGCCGCGCGCACGGCGCTGGAGGGTGAAGCATCGGCGAGGAAGCTTTCCGCGCTGTCGCGGATCATCTCCTGCTCGTCGGTGAAGGCGAATTCCATGGGAAGCGGCCCTGTCGGTTCAGATGCAGGGCAGTCTGGCGGGAGATGGTCAGGCGGGAATCGTCCGAATGGACGTGGGGGGGAAGCGATGAAGCTGGGGGATAGCGTGTAGGAGCGGACTCTGTCCGCGATGCGGAAAATCGCGGATGAATCCGCTCCTACAAGGTCACGCCGCGGATCAGCGTCGTAGGATGGGTAGAGCGAAGCGAAACCCATGCCGTCACGGCACAGGGGATCGATGGGTTTCGCTACGCTCTACGCCATCCTACAAGCGGGGGTCAGGATCAGGTGCCGTACACCTTTTGGGCCGGCACGGCGCGTTCGATCAGTTCTTTCACCACGCCGCCGATCTCTTCCGGCAGCCAGCGCGCACCCTTGTCGTGCTCAGGGCCACGGCGCCAGCCGTCACCGATGGAGAGCTTGCCGCCTTCCACCTCGAACAGGCGACCGGTGACCTGCTGGGAGTCTGCGGAAACCAGCCAGGCAATCAGCGGGGCGACATTTTCCGGGGCGAAGTGGTCGAAGCCGTCTTCGGGCTTCTTCATCACGTCGGCGAACACCTGCTCGGTCATGCCGGTGCGCGCGGCCGGGGCCAGGGCGTTGGCGGTGACGCCGTAGCGCGCCAGTTCCGCCGCCTGCACCAGGGTCAGGGAGGCGATACCGCCCTTGGCCGCCGAGTAGTTGGACTGGCCGATGGAGCCCTGCAGGCCGGCGCCGGAGCTGGTGTTGATGATGCGCGCCTGCACTTTCACACCAGCCTTGGCCTGGTCGCGCCAGTGGTGCACGGCGTGGCTGGCGATGCAGAAGTGGCCCTTGAGGTGCACCGACATCACCGCATCCCAGTCGGCCTCGGTGAGGCTGGCGAACATGCGGTCGCGGCAGATGCCGGCGTTGTTGACCACGGCGTGCAGGTCACCGAAGGCGTCGATGGCAGCGCGGACGATCTCGCCGGCTTCGGCGTAGCTGGTGATGTCGTGGCTGTCGCCGATGGCCTGGCCACCCTGGTCGCGGATCAGGGCGACCACGCCGGCGACGGCTTCGCGGTTGATGTCGTTGACCACGACCTTGGCGCCTTCGGCGGCCAGGGCCAGGGCATAGGCGCGACCGAGGCCGCCGCCGGCGCCGGTGATGATCACGACGCGGTCTTTGCAGATGGACATGGGTTCTCCAATTCTTTTCGCTTGCGAGAATTTTCAGGGCGTAGCGAGCGACGGCCAGGCAAGGCGGAATGCCGGTCGGGAAGCGGAGTTGGCTGCAGCCAATGAGCATTCACGACTGGCATTCCAACGCCGCATGGCCTAGCGCAGTAGCCCCGTCACAGTCGTTCGATGATGGTGACGTTCGCCTGCCCACCGCCTTCGCACATGGTCTGCAGGCCATAACGGCCGCCAGTGCGCTCCAGCTCGTGGAGCAGCGTGGTCATCAGGCGGGTACCGGTGGCGCCCAGCGGGTGGCCGAGGGCGATGGCGCCGCCGTGGACGTTGGTGCGTTCGTGCGGGTAGCCGGTTTCCTGCAGCCAGGCCATGACCACCGAAGCGAAGGCTTCGTTGATCTCCACCCGGTCGATGTCGTCCAGGCGCATGCCGGCCTTCTTAAGCGCGTACTCGGTGGCCGGGATCGGCGCGGTGAGCATCCACACCGGGTTGTCGGCGCGCACGCTGATGTGGTGGATGCGCGCACGCGGCGTCAGGTTGTAACGCTTCAGGGCGGGCTCGGAGACGATCAGCATGGCACTGGCGGCGTCGCAGGTCTGACTCGATACGCCGGCGGTGACGCGGTCGCAGCCGAACAGAGCTTCCAGCTCGGCCATCTTCTCCAGGCTGGTCTGGCGCGGCGTCTCGTCGTGCTGCACACCCGCCAGCGGGACGATCTCGCGGGCGAAGTGGCCGGCCTCGATGGCGCGCAGCGCGCGGCGGTGCGATTCCAGCGAGTAGGCTTCCAGGGCCTCGCGGCTGAGCTGCCACTTCTCGGCGATCATCTGCGCGGAACGGAACTGGCTCGGCGGCGTGGAACCGTAGCGCTTCACCCAGCCTTCGGAGCCGCTGAAGGGATCGCTGAAGCCCAGCGGTTCGGCGGCGGTCATGGCCGAGGAAATCGGGATCTGCGTCATGGTCTGCACGCCACCGGCGATCACCACGTCCTGGGTGCCACTCATCACCGCCTGGGCGGCGAAGTGCACGGCCTGCTGCGAGGAGCCGCACTGGCGGTCGATGGTGGTGCCGGGCACGCCCTGGTCGAGGCCGGCGGCCAGCCAGGCGGTGCGGGCGATGTCGCCGGCCAGCGGGCCGATGGTGTCGACGCAGCCGAAGATGACGTCGTCGTAGTCCGCATCCGGAATGCCGTTACGCTGCACCAGTTCGCGCAGCACATGGGCGCCGAGGTCGGCGGCGTGGATCTGCGACAGGCCGCCCTTGCGCTTGCCGGTGGGCGTGCGCAGAGCGTCGACTATGTAGGCTTCTGCCATTTCATTCTCCTTGAACAGGCTCTCAAACCGCGAAGGTGTGGCCGGCGCCGGCGCTGACCGCCCCGCCGAACAGCGCCTGGCACAGCCGCGCCTTGTGCAGGCTGCGGTCGCCCCAGACCTTGTCCAGGGCCCAGGCGCGCTTCATATAGAGCTGCAGGTCGACTTCCCAGGTGTAACCCATGGCGCCGTGCACCTGGATGGCGTTCTTCGCCGCCAGCTGGGAGGCCTCGGAGCAGGCCAGGGCCGCCTGGGACACGTGCAGCGCGGCCTGCGGATGACCTTGCGCAAGGGACTGCGCGGCGCGGTACAGCGGCGCCTTGGCGAATTCGATGAGCACCGCGACGTTGGCCATCAGGTGCTTGACCGCCTGGAAGCTGCCGATGGGCTTGCCGAACTGCTTGCGTTCGAAGCTGTAGTCCACCGCCAGGTCCACCATGCGCCGGGCCAGGCCCAGCTGCTGCGCGGCGCAGGCCAGGGCGCCACGCTCGAAGGCGGCGTTCCACAGGGCGCGGGCCGCATCGCCGCTGGCCACGCGGGTGGCGTCGCTCGGCGTCCAGGTCACGCTGTACAGATGGCGCGACGGGTCCAGTGCCGGGTTGCGGGTGAGCTGCACGGCCTCACGCGGTACCGCGTGGATTTCGTCCTGGCTGCCGAGGATCAGCAGGTCGGCGACGTGGGCGTCGGCCACCAGCAGGTTGTCCGGGTGTCCCACCGCCAGGCGCGCTTCGCCGGAGGCGATGCGGCCCAGCCACTCGGTCTTGAGCGCTTCGTGCTCGGCGCCCAGGGCCGCCAGCAGCGGCGCGCCCACCAGTACAGTGTCGAGCAGCGGTTCGGCCAGGGCGGCGTAGCCGCATTCCTGGGCCGGCAGCATCCAGTCTGTTTCGTCCAGGCCCAGGCCGCCGTAATTCTCCGGCAGGTTCAGGGCGGTCAGGCCCAGCTCGGCGAGCTGGGCCCAGAGTTCGTCGCTGCGGCCACTCTGGCTGTCCCACAGCTCGCGCAGGCGCTCCGGGGTCACCTGGTTGGTGAGGAAGGCGCGCACGCTGTCGTGGAAGCTCAGCTGGTCGTCGTTGAAAGTGAAGTCCATGGTCCTGGCTCCTCAGGCGCGCGGCATGCCGAGCATGCGTTCGGCGATGATGTTGCGCTGGATTTCGTTGGTGCCGGCGTAGATCGGGCCGGCCAGGGAGAACAGGAAACCGTCCAGCCAGCGGCCGACCTCGCCCGCCATCGGTGCTTCGGGCAGCAGTTCGGCGCGGGCGCCGAGGATGCTCAGGGCGGTGTCGTGCATGCGCTGGTCCAGCTCCGACCAGAAGATCTTGTTGGTCGAGGATTCCGGGCCGATGCGGCCGCCCTGCTGCAGGCGCGAGGCGGTCATGTAGGTGCTCAGGGTGTAGGCCTCGGCGTCCAGCCAGGCGCGCATCACCGCTTCGCCGATGGCCGGGTCGCGGTCGGCCGCTTCGCGGTTCTCCAGGTACAGCTGCAGCAGGCGCCGCGCGGTTTCCTGGAAGCGCGCCGGGGAACGCAGCATCAGCCCGCGCTCGAAGCCGGCGGTGGACATCGCCACGTGCCAGCCCTGCCCTTCGCCACCCAGTACGTTCTCCACCGGGACCTTGACGTCGTCGAAGAAGATTTCGGCGAAGCCCGGCAGGCCGTCGAGCTGGGCGATCGGGCGCACGGTGATGCCCGGCGAATCCAGCGGCACCAGGATGAAGGTCAGGCCGTGGTGGCGGCTGGAGGCCGGGTCGGTGCGGAACATGCCGAACAGCCAGTCGGCCCACACCGCGCGGGTCGACCAGGTCTTCTGGCCGTTGATCACGTAGTGGTCGCCGACACGCTCGGCGCGCGAGCGGATGGCCGCCATGTCGGAGCCTGCGCCCGGCTCGGACCAGCCCTGGGCCCAGACGTCCTGGCCACGCGCCATGCGCGGCAGGAAGCGCGCCTTCTGCTCCTCGGTGCCGAACTCCATGAGGGTCGGGCCGAGCAGGAAGATGCCGTTCTGGTTGACCCGGCCGGGGGCGCCGGCACGGTAGTACTCTTCTTCGAAGATCAGCCACTGGATCAGGTCGCAGCCACGGCCGCCATAGGCTTCCGGCCAGGTCACCATGCCCCAGTGGCCGTCATGCAGGCGCGCTTCCCACTCGCGGTGCAGACGGAAACCCTCTTCGGTGTCGTACGAGGGCAAGGGGTTCTTCGGCACGTTGGCCGCCAGCCAGGCGCGGACTTCCTCGCGGAAGGCCTGTTGCTCTTTGTTGTAGTTAAGGTCCATGGGCTGTGCCTGTGGTTGATCAGTTGAATTGCGCGTCGCGCTTCTCGACGAAGGAGTCGCGTGCTTCCTGGGAATCCAGCGAGCGGTATGCTTCAAGGGTGAAGCCCTGCTCCCAGCGGTATTTGTCTTCGAGGTTGCCGTCCTCGATGCCGGTCAGCGCTTCCTTGGCCAGGGCGATCATCGCGGGGCTCTTGGCGGCGATCTTGCGCGCCACGTCCAGGGCCGCGTCACGCAGCTTGTCGCGCGGCACCACGCGCTCCACCGCGCCCAGGCGGTAGGCCTCGTAGGCGTCGATCGGCTCACCGGTGAAGTACATGTGGCGCACCTTCTGCACCGGGAACAGGCGCTGCAGGTGTGCACCGCCGCCCATGGCGCCACGGTCCACCTCGGGCACGCCGAAGGTCGCGCACTCGCTGGCGACGACGATGTCCGCCGCGCCGCACAGGCCGATGCCGCCACCGAGGACGAAGCCATGCACGGCGGCAATCACCGGCTTGGGATTGCGGTGCACCGCCTTGAAGCTGTCGTAGTTGCCCTTGTTCACCGCGACGATCAGGTTGCCGTCGGCGGCCAGTTCCTTGATGTCGACGCCGGCGCAGAAGCCCCGGCCCTCGGCGCGGATGATGATGACCCGCACCGCGTCATCGCGGCCCAGGCGTTCCAGTTCGGCGGCGATGGCCGCCCAGCCGGCGCAGTTGAAGGCGTTCACCGGCGGGCGGTCGAACACCATCTCGGCGATGTGCTCGTTGATCTCAACGCGAAACGGCTGCATGGAGGCTCTCCTGGGTCTGTTGCGGTTCTACCCGGCGGGCCAGCTCGGTGAGCCGGGCCTCGGCCTGGGTGACGATGTTCTGGATGATCTCGGCGCACGGGGAACGGCTGCCCAGCAGCGCGGCGACCTGACCGGCCGGCAGCACGCCGTCTTCGGGCTGGCCGTCGACCATGGCCTTCTGGATCACCATGGGTGCGTTGGCAGCCAGCAGCGCCTGGGAAAGGGTCAGCTCGCCACGGTTGCGCAGGGCCTGGAGCATCTGCCCGATGCTGATGCCGGAGTGGCGGCGGTAGGCCAGCGCGCACTGCACGGCGAGGCCCAGGCGACGCCAGGGGCCGGCGGCCTCCAGGGCGTCGAGCAGTTCGTTGCGGATCATTCGCTGTGGCAGGCCGTCGAGCGCGCGACTGACGATCACCTTCGCCGGGTCCTTCACGCCCAGGTAGCGCGCCAGGGTGGCGTCCGGCACCGGACTTTCCTGGCTCATCAAAAAGCGCGTGCCCATGGCCACGCCTTCGGCGCCCAGGACCAGCGCGGCCACCAGACCGGCGCCGTCATGGAAGCCACCGGCGGCGACAACCGGCACCTGCACCGCGTCGCGCACCTGCGCCAGCAGCAGCGAGGTGGGCACCGAGCCGGTGTGACCGCCGCCCTCGCCGCCCTGCACGGTGACGATATCGGCGCCCATCTCCACGGCCTTCTGCGCGTGCTTGAGCGCGCCGACGGTGGGCATGCAGATCACCCCGGCCTCTTTCAGCCGGGCGACCATCTGCTTGCCCGGCGAGCGGCTGTAGCTCACCGCCTTCACACCATGGCGCAGCACCAGCTCGACGATCTCGGCGGCGTTGGGCTGGTACATGTGGAAGTTGACGCCGAACGGTGCCGAGGTCAGCGACTTGGTTTCGAGGATCGCCGCTTCCATCAGGTGCGGCTCTATGGTGGCGCCGGCGAGGAAGCCGAACGCGCCGGCATTGCCGGTGGCGGCCACCAGGCGCGGATCGGCCACCCAGCCCATGGCGGTCTGGATGATCGGGTAGCGGCAGCCGAGCAACTGGGTAACGCGGGTGCTCAGGTCCAGGCTCATCGGCCGCCCTCCGCCGGCTCGCGCTGCGAGCTGGCCATGGCGCGGGCGTCGTAGCCGCCCAGGCGGTCGCCGCTGACCAGTTCGTTGTGGGCGTGGGCGAAGTGGTGCAGGCCGAACACCATGTCCATGGTGGCGCGCTTGCCCATCAGGTCCTCGGCGTTGTTCACCGCCTGCTTGGCCAGCTGCAGGCCCAGGCGCGGCATTTCGGCCACGCGGCGGGCCATGTCCAGGGTCACGTCCAGCAGCACGTCGCGCGGCACCACCTTGTTGACCATGCCCAGTTGCCAGGCGCGCTCGGCACCCAGGCGTTCGCCGAGGAAGAGGAACTCCTTGGCGATGCGCGGGCTGAGTTCATGCACGTGGGCGAAGTACTCGACGCCGGGGATGCCCATGCGCACCACCGGGTCGCGGAAGTAGGCATCGTCGCTGGCGACGATCAGGTCACAGACCCAGGCCAGCATCAGCCCGCCGGCGATGCAGGCGCCCTGCACCATGGCCACGGTCGGCTTGGGCATTTCGCGCCAGCGCCGGCACATGCCCAGGTAGACCTCCTGCTCGCGGGCATAGAGGAATTCGCCGCCCGGCTTGTTCACGTGGTCGTACCACAGGCTCGCGCGGTCGAAGCTTTCGTTCACGTCGCGGCCCGGCGTGCCGATGTCGTGTCCGGCGGAGAAGTGCTTGCCCTCGCCGCGCAGGACGATGACCTTGACCGAATCGTCGTCGCAGGCGCGGCGGAAGGCCGCGTCCAGCGCGTAGGTCATCTTCGAGTTCTGCGCGTTGTGGTACTCGGGACGGTTCATGGTGACCAGGGCCACCGGGCCCTGCACCTCGTAGAGAACGACCTCTTCGACTTCGCTCATGACTAGGCTTCCTTGGCGCTGCGCAGCGCCGGCGGGTTGTCCTTGAGCTGGCGGCCACGCAGGTTGTGCGGGTCGAGGCGCTGCAGGATTGCCAGTTGCTCGGCCGACGGCATGGCGGTGGTCGGGATCTGCGCCGGCAGGGCCAGGTCGAAGCTGGTGTTGTCCAGCACCTGCGCCAGTTCCACGCCCGGATGCAGCGAGCGAACGCGCATCTGGTGCTGCGGGCCGCCGAAGTCGAGCACGCAGAGGTCGGTGACGATCAGGCGGATATCGATGTCGTCCAGCGACCAGCCACGGGCCAGGCGCGCGGGGTTGTAGCCGACCGAGGCGACCATGTCGACTTCGCCTTCGACGAATACCCGGCGGCTGTGCGACGGCACGAAGAAGGAGTTGGCGTGGCTGATGGAGTTACCCGGGAAGCCGCGCACGCCGAGCATTTGCGCCTTGGGCTTGGCGTAGTCGCCGATGCAGGAGATGTTGGCCTGGCCGAAGCGGTCGATCTGGGTCGGGCCGACCAGCGCGTGGCGGCGACCGCCCCAGACGTTGTCGAAGATGCGCGAGAAGCCCATCCAGCTGTCGAACTTCGGCACGTAGCCGTTGCGGGCGCCCAGCGGCACCGGCTCGGCGACCATGAAGGCCTCCGAATCGGTCATCAGCAGGTCCGGATTGCTGGTCAGCATGGCCAGGGAAGCGGCCAGGCGCGGAACCACGCCGATGCCGGTGGCGAGCACTTCGCCGTCGTCACGCCAGCATTCGCTGGCGGCGCAGATCAACAGCTCGGCGAGGCTGCAGGAAGCGGTAGCGTCAGTCATGGTCAGAACACCGGCAGGGGCAGCTTGCGGAGGGACTCGATTCCACCGACCTTTTCCAGGTAGGCGGCTTCGCCGTCGCGGATGAATTCGTCGTAGTAGCGCTGCCAGCCGTCCTCTTCCTGGACGGAAGCGTTGTAGCGCTGGAAGTGCGGCACGTCGAAGCCGTACAGCGGTGCGCAGGAGCTGGGGTGGGCGCCACCGGGGACGTGCACCACGCCGTCGGTGAGGTTGCGTTCCCAGAACACCGTGCGGGCCGCCTGCGGGTTGGCGTGGAAGTGCGCGGACTCCACCAGCTCGTCGCAGCAGACGAAGGTCTTCGCCGCGGCACGGACGAACAGGTCGTCCATGTAGTGATCCGGCCCTTCGATCTGGCAGACGCCACGGGCGTCGGCACGGTCGACGTGGACCAGCGCCGCGTCCAGCTTCAGCGCCGGCATGGCGACCCAGTCGCGGCCGTCGGCGTAGGGCGAGGCAACGAGCTTGATCTGCGGGTTGTACTTCAGCACATCGGTGCCCAGGCCCACGGCGGTGGGAATGAACGGCACGTTCATGGCAGCCGCGCGCAGGCCCAGCAGCAGCATGCCCTCGTCGATTTCCATCACGTCCAGCTCACCCGCCTGACGGGCCTTGCGGAAGTAGGGTTCGAGCGGGATGAAGTCCAGCGAGACGAAGGCGAACACCAGCTTCTTGACCTTGCCGGCGGCACACAGCATGCCGACGTCGGCGCCGCCGTAGGCGACGATGGTGAGGTCCTTGAGGTCCGAGCGAACGATTTCGCGGATCAGGGCCATGGGTTTGCGGCGCGGACCCCAACCACCGATACCGATGGTCATGCCGTCGCGCAGCTGGGCGACCATTTCGGCCGCCGTCATGCGTTTGTCCATGTTGCGCTCCTTACTGGCGGCCGACGCTGAAGTCGTGGCCCCAATGGCTGACCACGGTGCTTTCGAAAGGCGTGTGCGCCTCCCAGTCCACTTCCAGGCCGCCGTGGCCGTATTCGATGTCAAAGCCGCCGGGGCTCTGCATGTAGAACGAGACCATGTGGTCGTTGGTGTGCTTGCCGAGGGTCGCCGAGAGCTTCACGCCGTTGGCGTGCATGCGGTCCAGGGCGCGGCCCACGTCGTCGAGGGAGGCGGTCTCCAGCATCATGTGCACGCAGCCGCTGGGGATCGGGCACTCGAAGATCGCCAGGGAATGGTGGCGGGCGTTGTTGCAGTGCATGAAGTGGATGCGCTTCTCCGGCTCCTGCGGATCGGGGGTGAAACGCACCTTCATCAGGTCGGAGAGACCGAAGCCCAGCACCTGCTCGTAGAAATCGCGGCAGCGCTCGAAGGCCGGCGCCGGCAGTACCACGTGGCCCATGCCCATGGCGCCGGTGACGAAACCGCTGACACCCGCCGGGGATACGAACGGGCGGAAGTCCTGGCACGGGCCCCAGAACAGCTCGTGACGGTTGCCGTCCGGATCGCGGAACTGCGCCAGCTCCTGGACCTTGCGCACCGCGCAGTCGGCGGCGCTGCCACGGACAACCTCGACGTCGGCCTGGGCCAGCTCGGCGATGGCCTGCTCGAAGGCGGCCTTGCCGGCCACTTCCCAGCCGCTGGCACCGTAGCCGTCGCGCTCGTCCTGCAGCACCAGCACGCGGTAGTGACGCTCGTCCATCTTCAGGTACAGCGCGCCTTCGGGCGCGGCGTCGTCCACCATCATGCCCAGCACCTGGCTGGCGTAGCTGCGCCAGCGCGAAAGATCGCTGGCCAGGACGGTCACGTAGCCCAGTCCTCGGATATCCATGGGTGCTCTCCTCATCGTTATTGCCGCTCCGCCTGGCGGATTGGCCGGTGATGAGGATTCAAACAGCGCAGGCGTGCCCGAACATCGTCCAATGGGACTAGCGCCAAAGGGGCATGGCGCGGGCGATTCAGGGCCGCCGGGGGTTATCCGGGAGGTGCGTCACGCTCTAGGCCGAACGGACGATTTATCGACAGCCTCCGCCACCGATACTCCGCCCACGACAATAAAGGACGGGCACGGCACACATGACCCCTTCCACCCCCGACAGCCAGGCACTCTGCGCCAGCGCCGGCATCGACGCCGCCGCCCTGGGCGAACTGCTCGAGCTGGTCTACCGCGGCCCGCAGGAAACCACACCCTGGGCGAGCCTGCTGGAGCACCTGCGCCAGCGCTTTGGTGCCAGCTACTTCACCCTGGTGCTGCGCAACCCCGCGCAGCAAAGGCCGGGGCTGATCGTCAACGCCTCGGTACACGGCCCGCACCTGCCCGGCGAGCCGTCGTACAGCGAGCACTACTACGCCATCTGCCCCTTCCTCGACTGGCCCGTCGGTCAGGTCGCCAGCGCCGACCAGGTGATCGGCACCGAGGCCTGGCTGGAGCACGACTTCTACCGGCAATACCTGGCGCCGCTGGACCTGCGCTACGTACTGGTCGCCCACATGCGCACGCCGGGCGGCATGCACTGTGCCTTGTTCGCCTGCCGGGGGCCGGATGGCGAGGACTTCAACGATGCGGAACAGGCCCTGGTGCGCCTGCTGCTGCCGCACCTGCAACAGGCCGTGGACCTGCATTCCACGGTCGACCAGCTGGAATCCGAGCGGCGCCTCTACGCCCTGACCATCGACCGCCTGCTGGTGGGCACCGCGATCCTCGACACCCAGGGCCGGCTGATGCGCAGCAACGACGCCGCGCAGCGCCTGCTCGACAGCCGCGACGGCCTGGAATGCCGGCAGGAGCGCCTGCACGCCTTCGGCCGCCAGGACAACCGCAACCTGCAGAACGCCATCCAGACGCTGCTGCAAAGGCGGGAAAACGGCGACGGTGTGGAAGTCCTGGCGCTGTCGCGCCCCAGCGGCGGGATGCCGTTGAACCTGCTGCTGCGCCCCCTGGCGCTGAACCACGAAAGTCACGGCGAGGCCCGCCAGCCGGCGCTGGTGGTATTCATCCGCAATCCGGCCGACTCGCCCCGGGCCTCGCGCACCCTGCTGCGCAGCCTGTTTCAGCTGACCCGCACGGAAACCGAGGTGGCGATGCAGATGATGGACGGCCTGACCCTGGACGAAACCGCTGACGCCCTGGGCGTGTCGCGTAACACCGTGCGCGCGCACTTGCGCGGTGTGTTCGCCAAGACCGGCGTGACGCGCCAGGCGGAGCTGGTGAAGACGCTGCTCAATAGCGTGGCGTCGTTGGCGTAAAGGCTGGATCAATCCGTAGGAGCGGACTTCGTCTGCGATCTGCATCGTGCCGTGCGATTCGCGAGGTGCGCTTTCCTGTCTGCACAAATTTCGCCGCGATGGATTTCGCGGACAGAGTCCGCTCCTACGAGGAGGGTACGACGCTCAGACCGGCAACCCCTCCGGCACATTGAAGGCGTAGCTCTTCTCCTCGCTGCGCCGTTCGATACGCCAACCGTCAGCAGTCCGCCGGTAGCGGTCGTGATACCAGAGCCCGAGGAAGAAGGTCTGCCGCGTACCATCAGCCAAGTCCACCTGCATCGGGTTGAAACAGAGGATGCGGCCGCTGGCCTGGTCACCATCCAGCTGAATAGAGAAGTTGGAAATCATGTGCTGGTAAGCCGGAAAGTTACTCAGCGCCTCGCGCAGCCAGTCTTTCACCTCCGGATAACGCCCATCGATACCACCCATGGCGCGGTAGTCGATGTAGGCATCGGCGCTGAACACCCGGTCCAGCGCGTCGAAGTCGCGGCTGTCGATGGCCGTGGAATAGTCGACCGCCAGTTGCTGGATTTCCAGCCGATCCGAGATTTCCTGCAGGGACAGCATGTCATCCTCCTCAGTAGTCGATGAGACGTAGGATGGGTAGAGCGAAGCGAAACCCATGCTGTCGCGGTGCACGGGATTGATGGGTTTCGCTTCGCTCTACGCCATCCTACGGGCGAGTCTCCGAGCCCAGGGGTTATGGCCTCAGCCGAAGGTCGCGCCAGCCAGCATGCCGCCGTCGACCACGAACTCGGCCCCCGTGCAGTAGCTGGACTCGTCGCTGGCGAGGAACAGCACCAGCCTGGCCACTTCCTCCGGCTGGCCGATACGCGGAATCGGCAAGCCGCTGTAGAAGGCCGACGCATCGATCTCGGCCATCTCCGGCGGGCGCGCCATGGGCGTGTCGATGCCGCCCGGATGCACCGAGTTCACGCGGATGCCATGGCGCCCCAGCTCCAGCGCGGCGGACTTGGTCATGCCGCGCACGGCGAACTTGCTGGCGACGTAGGCGCTGCCACCGGCCACGCCTTCCATGCCCGCCGTCGAGGAGAGGTTGACGATGGAACCGCCACCGGCGCGCTTGAGCGCCGGCAGCACAGCCTTCATGCCCAGCCAGCAGCCCACCTGGTTGACCTCGATGACCTTGCGGTAGCTCTCCAGCGAGCACTCTTCCAGCGGCGCCAGGAGCAGGATGCCGGCGTTGTTGACCAGCACGTCGAGCCGGCCGAAGTGCGCTTCCGCCGCACGTACCGCCGCTTCCCACTGCTCCGCCGAGGTCACGTCCAGATGCTGGTAGAGCGCGGCATCACCCAGCTCGTCGGCCAGGCGAGCACCCTCTTCGTCCAGCAGATCGGCGATCACCACCCGGCCGCCCTGTTCGACGAACAGACGCGCTTCCGCCGCGCCCTGCCCGCGCGCGGCGCCGGTGATCAGGGCTACCTTTCCATCCAGTCGCTTCATGCACTTGCCTCCAGGGTGGCGGCCTGCGCCGCCTGTTGCGGATAGCTGGCCAGCAGGCGGCTGGCCAGTTCGTCCAGTTGATCGTCGTCGAGATGATTGATGCCGGCCGCGCGAGCCCGCCCACCACCGGTGGGGAAGCCACGGCAGAAGGCATCCGCCGCCAGCGCCGCGCCCGCCGGCACGCGCAGGCTGAACAGCCAACCGCCCTCGGCCTTGGCGCTGAGCAGGCCGATGGCCCGCTGCGGCTCGCGGCTCGCCAGCTGGTTGGCCAGCACCCCACTCACCCTCCGCGCCCAGGCCTCGGTGGGCAGGCGGTAGAGCAGCGCGCCCGGCCCCTTGCGCCAGGGGCTCTGGCCCTGGGCGGCCGCCATGTCGGTGGCGTGGGCCGCGCGCAGGGTGGTGAAGCTGGGGCTGTCGCGGATGAATTCCAGCGGGTTTTCGTAAGGCAGCAGCTCGGCCGCCAGCACCTGGGGATCGAAGTGCAGGTCGGCCAGGCTTTCGCCGTAGGCGTTGTAGTTCAGCAACAGGCCCAGTTCCTCCAGTGCCGTCACATCGTCGGCGGCCAGGTCATGCCGCTGCGCCAGGGCGCGCGCCGGGCCGGCCAGGCCGTCGCCGAAGGCCGCCGCTACCGCCCAGCGGTGGAAGCGGCCGTCGAGGTAACGGTCGACCAGGATGCTGGTGCAGACGTCGGCAGCGGTATCGATGAAGGACTCGAAGGCCGCATGCGTCGGCAGCTCGCCGGCGTGGTGGTGGTCGAAGTAGCGCAAGGCGGCACCGGCCTCCAGCAGGCGCCGGGTGTCGGCGTGGTTCTGCGCGTGGGAGATGTCCAGCACTGTCACCCGCTCGCCGGCCCCGGCCTGTACCCGGCGCAGCAGGTCGATGTCGCGCTTCACCCCGCTGACCAGCTTCACGCCCGCGTCCAGCTCCCCGGCCAGGCGCAGCTGTTGCAGGGCACAGAGGCCGTCGGCGTCGCCGTTGAAGGCGCAGTGGTCGATCAGGCTCATGTCCGTTCCTCAGGCCATCAGCTCGCCGCCATTGGCGTCGAGTTGCGCGCCATTGATCGCGCTGGAGTAGTCCGAGGCGAGGAACAGCGCCGCACGGGCACATTCCTCGTCAGTGCGCATGCGCCCGCCGGGAATGCCGGCGCTGAATTCGGCGCGCACCTGCTCCTCGCTGACGCCACGGGCAGCGGCGGTCTGGCGCACCACCGCCTGCACCGGCTCGCCCCACATCCAGCCGCAGGACAGGGCGTTGACCCGCAGGCCGTGCACCGCCTGTTCCGCCGCCAGGTAGCGCACCGAAGCCGCCAGCGCGGCCTTGGACGCCGAGTAGGCGGCGCCGCCCTGGTAGGGCTTGCGCACGCCGAGGGTGTTGATCATGACGATGGCGCCGGCGCGCTGCGCCTGCATGGCCGGCAGTACCGCGCGACTCATGTTCAGCGAGCCGAACAGGTTGACCTCCAGGGCCTCGCGCAGCGGGTCGTTGTCGCCCTCCTCCACGGCCTGGAAACCACCGTGGGAGAAGGCGCTGTTGATCAGCGCGTCGATGCGCCCAAAACGCGCCACCGTAGCCTGGGCGAAATCGTTGCAGGCGGCGGGATCGGTAATGTCGGTGGGCAGGCGCAGCACTTCGCAATCGGGGGCGATGGCGTGGATGCGCTCCTGCGCCTCGATCAGCCGCGCTTCGCTGCGCGCACCGATGGCCAGGGCGCGCGCGCCTTCGCGGGCGGCTTCCAGGGCCAGCTTGATGCCCAGCCCCGGACCGATGCCGGAAATCATCACGACCTTGTCTTTCAGCAGCATGGGGAATCTCTCCTGTGTTTGGCGGCTCAGGCCTGGATATGCCGGCGGCGGTAGTCGGCGTAGTCGCGCTCGAAAGTGGCCTCGTCGAGACCGAACTGTTCGGCGCTGTACTGGTGGGCGGCGCGTTTCTCGCGGCCGTTGTCGGCCAACCAGCGCTGCATGGCGGCGCGGCAGTCCGGCGTCAGCTCGAGGCCGGCGAAGGCGTAGATGCGCTCGACCACGCCGAGCGGGTCGCTCAGGGTGTCCTCGAATCGCACGTCGAGGAAGCGGCCGGCGGGCAGGTCGTCACGCGCCTGCATGGTGTGATGCAGGGCGCGGGCCATGCGCTGGTTCCACTGGCCGCCGACGGCGCGGGCGTCCACCTGCTCGCTGTAGAGCTGCCAGAGGGTATGGATGAAGCTGGCCAGGGACGGGATGGTCTTGCCCGGGTCGCGGTGGGTCAGCACCACCTGGGCACGGGGGAAGACCTCGAACAGCAGTTCCACGGTGTGCAGGTGCTGCGGGCTCTTCAGCAGCCAGCGGCGTCCCGGCGCGATGCCCCGGCGCTGCTGCTGCCACTGCAGGAACTGCAGGGTCTTCTTCAGGTAGCGGTAGACCTGGGCCTGGTCCTGGCGATCGAGCCAGGCGGTGTAGCCCGGCACGTTGACGTAGGAGTCCATGGCGCAGAGGAAGGAATGCTCCATGAGCATGAATTCCTCGTCCGGCTGCTCGGCGTCCAGCGGGTGGATGGTCAGCAGCTGCGGCAGGAACTCGATCATCCCCGCCACTTCCTTGCGCGCCCGCTCGATGCGCTGGCTCGGCTGCTCCACCGCCTCGCCCGGCAGCGGCGCCGGGTAGCGGGTTTCCCACCACTGCGCCTTGCTGAACTGCGGGTCCACCGCCAGGGTGCGCTGCAGCAATGTGGTGCCGGTACGCGGCAGGCCGACGATCACCAGCGGGTCGTCGATGGGCTGCTCGAGGATTTCCGGATGGCGCTTGCAGTAATCCTCCAGTACCAGGCGGTTGCCCAGCTGCGCCAGCAGCTTCTCGCGCAGCAGCGCGCGGCCCTGGGCGGAGAGCTTGGCCTCGTCGCGCAGGGCGACGGCGAGCACGTCCAGCGCCGCGCGGAAGTCGCCCTCGCCGAAGTCATCGAGGCCGCCAGCGCGGGCGCTGGCTTCGGCCAGCAGGGCTTTAGCGGAGAAATCGTCCATCACAGCAGATCCTTGAGTTCAGCGAGCTTGAGCACGCGGGTGGTCGGGTGCACCGGCTGCTTCGCGCCAACCCAGCGCAGACAGAGGGTGCCGTTGGGATGGCCGGCGGTTTCCAGCCAGTTGGGCAGGCCCGGATCGCGGGCGCTGAGGACCATGCGTACGCCACCCTTCCCGTCCAGCTGCGCCGAATGCTTGTTCAGGCAGATGCGGTGGTAGCGGTAGTCCAGCGATTCCATCCAGTAGTTGTTGATCTGCAGGTTCCAGAAGTCGCACTCCGGTACCTGCTCCACGTCGATCACCAGCGCCTCGTCGTCGGCCAGTGCCCAGTAGGAGTGGTAGTAGAGGATGTTCGGGTCGCCGCCGACCGACTGGCACAGCGCCTGGTCCGCCAGCGGCAGCTGGTTGGCGTGGGTCTGGTAGCCCTGGGCCCAGTCGGCGAACAACCGCGCGGTGCCTTCGACGAACGAGGCGGCGCGGGTCAGCCCCTGCTGCAGGCGCTGCGGGCTCAGCGGCTCCGGTGCCTGGGCGCCGTCCAGCCGCTCGATGCGCAGTTGCGCCGGTTGCTCGGCGCCGCGGTCGAGGAAGGTCTGGCGTACCACCAGCGCGTTGCTCGTAGCCTCCATCGGCAGCCAGTTGCCGCTGGCAGGACGATGCTGGCTGAGGATGATCTCGAAGTTGCCGTCGGCATCGATCTCCAGCTGGCTGGCGTCGATGAAACCGGTCTGGATCATCTTGCCGTCGGTCTCGTAGCCGCCCTTCTGGGTGCCGAAGCTGAGGTAGAACACGCTGCCCCGGCTGCCGCTGACGCGGTACTGGTGCTCACCGTTGAGGCGGGCGTAGCGGTACAGGTTGTCCGGGTTGTCGGCGCCGATCTTCGCCGTCTCGTGGGAGGGCGTGATGAAGCCGGGGAAGTCCGGGTCGGCGAACTCCAGGTGCATTTCCAGGGCGATGCGCAGCAGGCGGGTCAGGTAGCGGAAGCCTTCGGCGCGGGTCTGCCCGTCGGCGGGCGCCTCGGCGCGGAGTATCTGTTCGCCGCTGCGGCGCAGTTGTTCGCAGAAGAGGTTCCAGCTTTCGCCGCTGATGACCTCTTGTTCGATCCTGTCGGTGGGCATTTCGGTCTCCTCCAGTGGGCCTGTACAGACCTTAGGGAGGAGCCGGTTACGGATTCTTCGTCCGAGCGGACGAGGAGCGCGAAGACGCTTGCGCCGAGTATCGACTCTGACGCGTCGCGCGGTGCGATGCGTACGTCTGGAGGAAGACTCCCATGAGCACAGAGAAGAACCTGGTGCGCTCGCTGAGCGTGGAGATCGCGGCGCCCGCCGAACTGGTCTGGTCGATCCTGGTCGACCTGCCGAGCTACCCGCAGTGGAACCCCTACACCGTCAAGGTGGAATCGAGCCTGCGTCTGGGCGAGCCGGTCAACCTGTTCCTGCCCGACCCGACTCGCCCCGGCGAGCTGCTGCACGTGGTCGAGCACCTGGCCGACTTCGAGCCACACCGCCTGCTCGCCTGGGAAATGATCGCCAGCGCCGACAACCCGGACGCCGCGCGCCGCGAACAGATCATCGAACCGACCGGCCCGCGCAGCTGTCGTTACCAGACCACCGACCAATTCCTCGGCCCTACCGCCGATCAGGTCATGGCCAACCACGGTCCCTGGGTCAAGCAGGGCTTCGACGCCGTGGCCCTGGCGCTCAAGGCCCACGCCGAGGCATTGCACGGGACGTCGGCCTGAGTCGGGTCGTCGCGGTTTTTTCGTCCGCTCGGACGAAGAACCCGCGACGGCGCATTACCTACCGTGATGTCACGCCGACCCCGAGGACGGCAAGACACGAGGAGGTAACTGATGTTGAGTCATCTGCAACGGCTGGAAGCGGAAAGCATCCAGATCATCCGCGAAGTGGTCGCCGAGTGTGAAAACCCGGTGATGCTCTACTCCATCGGCAAGGACAGCGCAGTGATGCTGCACCTGGCGATGAAGGCCTTCGCCCCCGGCAAGCCGCCCTTCCCGCTGCTCCACGTGGACACCACCTGGAAATTCCGCGAGATGATCGACTTCCGCGACCAGACCGCCAAGCGCCTGGGCCTGGAGCTGCTGGTGCACGTCAACCCCGAGGGCGTGGAGCGTGGCATCAACCCCTTCGAGCACGGCTCGGCGCTGCACACCGACATCTGGAAGACCCAGGGCCTGAAGCAGGCGCTGGATCACCACGGCTTCGACGCGGCCTTCGGCGGCGCACGCCGCGACGAGGAGAAATCGCGGGCCAAGGAGCGGGTGTTCTCGATCCGTTCCGAGCAGCACCGCTGGGACCCCAAGCAGCAGCGTCCGGAACTCTGGAGCCTGTACAACACTCGTAAACGCAAGGGCGAAAGCCTGCGGGTCTTCCCGCTGTCGAACTGGACCGAGCTGGACATCTGGCAATACATCTACCTGGAACAGATTCCCATCGTGCCGCTGTATTTCGCCAAGGAGCGCCCGGTCGTGCGCCGTGACGGCACCCTGATCATGGTCGACGACGAGCGCCTGCCGCTGCGCGACGGGGAAACCCCGGAACTGCGCAAGGTGCGCTTCCGCACCCTGGGCTGCTACCCGCTCACCGGTGCCATCGACAGCGACGCCGACGACCTGCCGGCGATCATCCAGGAGATGCTCGTCAGCCGCACCTCCGAACGCCAGGGCCGCCTGATCGACAGCGACTCGGCCGGCTCCATGGAGAAGAAGAAACAAGAGGGCTACTTCTGATGAACGCCATCACCCAATCGGCACGAGACGACCTCGGCGCCTACCTGGCCCAGCAACAGCACAAGCAACTGCTGCGCTTCATCACCTGTGGCAGCGTCGACGACGGCAAGAGCACCCTGATCGGCCGCCTGCTCTACGAATCCAAGGTGCTCTTCGAGGACCAGCTCGGCCAGTTGGAGGCCGACTCGAAGAAGCTCGGCACCCAGGGCGAGGAACTGGACTTCGCCCTGCTGGTGGACGGCCTGGCCGCCGAGCGCGAACAGGGCATCACCATCGACGTGGCCTACCGCTTCTTCGCCACCGACAAGCGCAAGTTCATCGTCGCCGACACCCCCGGCCACGAGCAGTACACCCGCAACATGGTCACCGGCGCCTCCACCGCCGACCTCGCGGTGATCCTGGTCGACGCCCGCCAGGGCCTGCTGGTGCAGACCCGTCGGCACAGCTACCTGGTGTCCCTGCTGGGCATCCGCAAGGTGGTGCTGGCGATCAACAAGCTCGACCTGATGGAGTACTCGCAGGAGGTCTTCGAGCGTATCGAGCGCGACTACCGCGCCTTCGCCGCGCAGATCGGCCTCGACGACATCCAGTGCATCCCGCTCTCGGCGCTGCGCGGCGACAACATGCTCGAAGCCAGCCCGAACACACCCTGGTACCAGGGACCGAGCCTGCTGCAGTACCTGGAAAACGTGCCGCTGGAAGAGTCGCGGCAGAGCCAGGCGGCGTTCCGCCTGCCGGTGCAATGGGTGAACCGGCCGAACCTGGACTTCCGGGGGTTCAGCGGCAATATCGCCGCCGGCGGCATCCGCGTCGGCGAGCGTATCCGCGTGCTGCCTTCGGGCCAGCAGAGCGTGGTCAGCGGCATCCTTGGTACCGCCGGCCAGCAGCAGGAAGCCGTCTGCGGCCAGGCGGTGACCCTGACCCTGGAAGACGAGATCGACATCAGCCGTGGCGACCTGATCACCCTGGCCGACGCCCCGGCGGAAGTGGCCGACCAGTTCGAAGCGACCCTGGTATGGATGGACGAGGACGCCCTGCTGCCCGGCCGCCCCTACCTGATGAAGATCGGCACCCGCACCGTCGGCATGAGCTGCACCAGCCTCAAGCACCGGGTCGACGTGAACAGCCTGGAACACCTGGCCGCGCGCACCCTGGAGCTGAACGAGATCGGCGTGTGCAACCTCAACCTGGACCGCCCGATCGCCTTCGATGCCTATGCCGACAACCGCGACACCGGTGGCTTCATCGTCATCGACCGGCTGAGCAACCGCACCGTCGGCGCCGGCATGCTGCACTTCGCCCTGCGCCGCGCGCAGAACGTGCACTGGCAGGCCATCGACGTGAACCGCGAGGCCCATGCCGCGCTCAAGGGCCAGACGCCACGGGTGCTGTGGTTCACCGGGCTGTCCGGGGCCGGCAAGTCGACCATTGCCAACCTGGTGGAGCGCAAGCTGCACGCCCTCGGCCGGCACACCTACCTGCTCGACGGCGACAACGTGCGCCACGGCCTGAACCGCGACCTGGGCTTCACCGAGGCCGACCGCGTGGAGAACATCCGCCGCGTGGCCGAAGTGGCGAGGCTGATGCTCGATGCCGGGCTGATCACCCTGGTGTCCTTCATCTCGCCGTTCCGCGCCGAACGCGACATGGCGCGCAACCTGGCCGGCGAAGGCAACTTCCTGGAGATCTTCGTCGACACGCCGCTGAGCCTGGCCGAAGAGCGCGATCCCAAGGGGCTGTACCAGAAGGCCCGGCGTGGTGAGCTGAAGAACTTCACCGGCATCGACTCGCCGTACGAGGCGCCGCTGAGCCCGGAGATTCGCGTCGACACCCGCCATGAATCGGCGGAGGTGGCTGCGGAGCGGATCGTGGAGATGTTGTTGAAGGGTTGATTGGAGCGGTAAAGCACCAGGGCCCGCCCCTTCACTGGGGGCGGGCCTTTTTGTATTTCGTAGGGCGCATAAGGCCTCAAGCGTTATCCGAAGTCTTGTTCGGTGTTTCCGCGCCGCTTCGGCGTGTGCTGGGACTTTTTGTTTCGCCCCCTCGGGCGAGTCCCTTTTGTCAAACGTCGGATAGCCGCCCTCACAAAAGGAACCAAAAGGTCTCGTCCCGACATCCGGCCCCGGCTTCGCCGGACTGATTCGCTGCGCTCACCCTTCGGGCCAGCCTTCGGCTGTTACTACGCTGCGCTCCGTTTCCCTCCTTCCGGTATCGCTCCGAGGATCGGCGTACAAGGGCCATCCGTGGCCCTTTAGCGGGGACGCCTAGTCCTCTCGCGGCATCCATGCCGTTCGCCCCTCTGCGCAATACCTCCACTCGGCCTCCTGACGGGACTCTGCGCGCGCTTGAAACTGTGGAGGCTCTTCGTAGGATGGCGTAGAGCGAAGCGAAACCCATCAAGGCGGATAACGCTGCGCGTTATTCGCCCTACACAAGCATCGCGAACGGAGTCAGCTCCTACGTAGGCGCGATGCGTTGGCATTCCCCTGTACGAGAGGAGCCATCCGCTACGGATTTCGCGGACAAGGTCCGCTCCTACGGGAGCGCAGCGTCGCTCTGGCTCTGGCTCTGGCTCTCTAAGACTTCCAGAGAAATATCCGCGCACTCCGAGCGCCCCTTCAGGAGGCCGAGTGGAATCGGAGTTTCAGGGGTTGAGCGGCATGGATGCCGCGAGAGCGCTGTCGGGCCAGGGATGGCCCGTCAGCGCGGGCCCCTGAAACTTCGATGGAAGGAGGGAACCCCGGCGAAGCCGGGGCCGGATGATGGGGCAAAGACCTTTGGTTACTTTCTGTGGGGCGGCCATCCGCAGTTTGAGAAAGTAACTCGCCCGAGGGGGCGAAACCCAATACATCAAAACACGCTAAAGCGGCGCAGGAACACCTAACCCCCGATACGGCGGATAACGCCTTAGGCGTTATCCGCCCTACGTAAAGCAAGAGCATCGCGGACAGAGTCCGCTCCTACAGGAGTCGTGCATCAGGACTCGAGTTGCCGCAATTCGTAGGATGGGTGGAGCGAAGCGATACCCATGCTGTCGGTGCACGATCTTGATGGGTTTCGCTTCGCTCTACGCCATCCTACAAGGGCACAAAAGACAGTTGCTCCTACGTAGGCATTCCCATCCCTGGTCCCCATTACCCGCCAAGCAAAAAAAAGCCCCGAGGGTAGATTTCCCCGCGGGGCATGACCAGCCAAAGGATTCGGTTGTATCAGCTCGCCGCCAGCTCCCGCAGGGCGGCCTTGGTGACCTTGCCGGCGGCGTTCAGCGGCAGGGCGTCGAGCAGCATGGCGCGGCGCGGGGCCTTGTAGTTGGCCATGCGTTCGCGGCACCAGGCGAGGAAGGCATCGAGGTCGATGGACTGCCCGGCGGCCGGCAGCAGGAAGGCCATGGCCACCTCCCCCAGGCGCTCGTCGGGAATGCCGATCACCGCCGCCTGGGCGACGCCCGGGTAGCAGAGGATGGTCTGCTCGATCTCCGCCGGGTACACATTGAAGCCGCCGTTGATGAACATGTCCTTGAGACGATCGGTGATGCGCAGGTAGCCGCGCTCATCCAGCACGCCGACGTCGCCGGTGTGCAGCCAGCCTTCGGAGTCGATGGCTTCGGCAGTTGCTTCGGGATTGCCGAAGTAGCCCTGCATCAGGTTGTAGCCGCGCACCACCACTTCCCCCGGTTCACCGGTCGGGACACTGCGACCCTCGGTGTCCACGCAGCGCACTTCCACTTCGGGGAAAGCGCGGCCGCTGGTGGTGGCGATGGTTTCGGCATCGTCGCCGGGACGGCATATGGTGACGAAGCCGCAGGTCTCAGTCAGACCGTAAGCGGTGACGATGGTCTCGAAGCCCAGTTCGCTACGCATGCGCCGGACCATTTCCACGGGTACCGAAGCAGCGCCGGTGACGGCGACGCGCAGGGAGCTCAGGTCGTACGCGCCGCGATCGGGGTGTGCCAGCAGCGACTGGTACAGCGTCGGCGGGCCGGGCAGCACAGTGACGCGCTCGGCGGCGACGCGTTCGAGCAGCACGTTCACGTCGAACACCGCCTGCGGCAGGATGCAGCAACCGCGCATCAGCGCCGCCAGCCAGCCGGCCTTGTAGCCGAAGCTGTGGAAGAAGGGATTGACGATCAGGTAGCGGTCGCCCTGGCGCAGGCCGACCATTTCGCTCCAGTCGCGCACCAGGCGCAGGTTCTGGCCGTGGGCGGTCATCACGCCCTTGGGCTTGCCGGTGGTACCGGAGGTGAACAGCAGGTCGCACAGGTCGTCGCTGCTGACCGCCGCCTGGCGCTCATCCAGCTGTGCCTCGGGCACGCCGTCGGCCAGGGCCAGGAACGCGTCCCAGCCCAGCGCTCCAAGACGCTCGCCGCGCAGGATCACCCGCTGGCGCAGCGCCGGCAGCTCCTCGCCGGCCAGCAGCGCCGGGTAGTCATTGCCGAGGAAGTCGGCGATGACGAACAGCAGGCTGGCGCCGCTCTCGCGCAGTACCAGGCCAGCCTCGGCGCCCTTCATGCGGGTGTTCAGCGGCACCAGCACGGCGCCCACGCTGTGCAGCGCGGTGGCCGCGACTATCCACTCCCAGTGGTTCGGCGCCCACACCGCGACCCGTTCGCCGTGGCCGATGCCCAGTGCCAGCAGGGCGCGGGCGGCACGCTGGCGCCATTGGTCGAGCTCGCGGTAACTCAGGCGGACGTCACCGTCCTCGATGGCCGCTTGCTCGCCATAGGCGGTCGCCGTGGCGCTCAGCAGCTGGGGAATGGTCAGGGCGGATTGCGGGCTGGTCATGGCAGGAAACTCACGAACGAAAACCGAAGAAGGGCCGGCGCAACGCCGGCCCCGTTGCCGCGATGATCAGGCCTGCGGCGGAGCGAATCGGCGACCGGCGGAGAAGCCGCCGTCGACGGCGATCATCTGCCCGCTGACGAAGGAGGCATCGTCGGAAGCGAGGAACAGCGCGGCCTTGGCCACCTCTTCCGGCTGCCCGGCGCGGCTGAGCATGTGCTGCGAGGCGAAGAAGGCGTGGAAGGCCGCCTGCTCGCGCACCATCTGGGTCATGGGGGTTTCGATCAGGCCCGGGCAGATGCCGTTGACGCGCACGTTGGCGTGGCCGTAGTCGATGGCCATGGAGCGGGTCAGCTGGCTGATGCCGCCCTTGGCGACGTTGTAGGCGACGTTGCCGTCGCAGCCCTGCAGGCCGAAGATCGAGCCGATGTTGATGATCGAGCCGCTGCGCTGCGCGACCATCTGACCCACCGCGTGCTTGCTGGTGAGCATGCTGCCGGTGAGGTTGATGTCGAGCACGCGCTGCCACTCGCGGGTGGTCGAATCGGTGACGCTGCCACGGCTGGCGACGCCAGCGGCGTTGACCAGCACGTCGAGGCGGCCGTAGCGCGATACGACTTCGCCCATCACCTGCTCGACGTTGCTCTCGTTGCTCACGTCCAGGGCCATGAACAGGCCGGGGAACTCGGCGGGCGTCTTGCCCACGTCCAACCCCACCACCTGCGCGCCTTCCTCGGCGAAGCAGCGTGCGCACGCCAGGCCGATGCCCGATGCCGCACCCGTGACCACCGCGACCTTGCCTTGCAGTCGATTCATTGCCCACCTCTGTCTTGTCGTTATTGGGGTTGCTGTGCGCCGGAGTCTAGCGATGCCCCGGCGATGGGAGATCGTCCATTGGGACTAAGCATCGTACAAGGACAACCAGGGCCATTTGTCCGATGCCCGCATGTCTCGAATGGCATGGCGGGAGAAAAAAAACCCGGCCGAAGCCGGGTGAAAGAAGGGGCGGCACAAGCCCCACACTCGAGAGCAACTCAACAAAGCAAATCAATCGGGGAAGCGCACCCGTACCTCGCGGCTACCGGCGCGGCCCTGGCAGGCCAGGGTCCAGCCTTCGGCGATCTCGGCGGCGCTGAGCACGTCATTGCGCGGCAGCAGTACCTCGCCCTGCTCCACCTTGCACATGCAGGCGCCGCAGAAGCCTTCCTCGCAGGAGGCCGGCGGCGCGAGGCCGGCGCGGCGGCAGCTTTCCAGCAGGGTTTCGCCGGGGATGCAGGGCACCTGGTGCTCCTCGCCGTCCAGCGCCACCACCAGGCTTTCCGCACCGGATTCGGCGGCGACACTGCGAGCCTCTTCGCTCGCCGCTTCCAGCGCGTCCGGGTCGGGCGGCGAAACGAAGCGCTCGACATGGATGTGCGCGGACTCGACACCCTCGCGCAGCAGCGTGCTTTCCACCGTGTCCATGAACGGGCCGGGGCCGCAGATGAAGCATTCGGCCTCTTCCCAGCCGCGCAGCAGATGGCGCACGTCGCTGGCGGCGAGGAAGCCTTGCAGGTTGTCCAGCACGTGGATCACCTGCAGGCGCTCGCCGTGCTCGCAGACCAGGCGGCGCAGCGCGTCGCGGAAGATCACCGAGTCGGTGTCGCGGTTGGCGTACACCAGGCGGATGCGGCAGTCGCGATGGGCCAGCGCTTCACGGAGGATGGAGAACACTGGGGTGATCCCCGACCCGCCGCCGAACAGCAGCAGGTCGCGCTTCTGTTCGCCGAGGTGGAAGTGGCCGGCGGGCGGCAGCACGTCCAGCTCGTCGCCCGGACGCACGCGTTCGTTCATCCAGTTCGACACGCGGCCGCCGGCCACGCGCTTGACCGTCACCCGCAGCGTTTCATCCAGCCCAGGCGTGCTGGACATGGAGTAGCAGCGCGTCAGGGTCTTGCCGTCGAGCGCCACGCGAAAGCTGAGGAACTGCCCGGCGCGGTACTTGAAGCGCCCGGCCAGCTCCGCCGGCACGCGCAGCACCAGCGAGCGCGCGTCGGCGGTTTCCTCGATGACGTCGGCCACTTCCAGGCGGAAGGTGCCGGCGGCGGTTGGCTCCGCTTGCGGCGCCAGAGTCTGCGCACTGCCCATCGCCACGCTCCGTCAGACGCCGCTGATCAGTTGGGCGTTGTCCACGCGGAGCTCGGCGCCGCTGATGAAGCGCGACTCGTCCGAAGCGAGGAACAGCACCACATTGGCGATATCCCGCGGCGCGCACATGCGGTTCATCGGGTCGGCATCGAGCGCTTCCTGGGGGATCGCCTGGCCGCCGGCCAGGGCCTGGGTCATCGGGGTGTTGACGCCATCGGGGTGCACACTGTTGCAGCGGATGCGGTAGCCCTGCTGCTTGCAGTGCACGGCGATGGAGCGGGTCATGGCCGCTACCGCGCCCTTGGAGGCGGAGTAGGCGCAGAACGCCGCCATGCCGCCCAGGGCCGCCACCGAGGACATGTTGACGATGGAACCACCGCCGGTTTCCTTCATCGCTTCGATGGCGTACTTGCAGCCGAGGAAGTAGCCGTCGCCGTTGATGGTCTGCACCTTGCGCCACAGCTCCAGGCTGGTGTCCTCGATGCTGGCCACGGCCAGGATGGCGGCGTTGTTGACCAGCACGTCGAGACGGCCGAAGCGCTCCACGGTGGTCTTGATCACGTTCTTCCAGTCGCTTTCGCTGGAAATGTCGTGGCGGATGAACAGGGCGTCGCCGCCGATCTCGGCGGCCACGGCGCGGCCGGCCTCTTCGTTGAGGTCGGTGATCACCACGCGGGCGCCTTCGGCGGCCAGCAGCAGGGCGTCCTCGCGGCCGATGCCGCTGGCCGCGCCAGTCACGATACAGACTTTGCCTTGTACTCGATTCATGCTTGTTTTCCTTCAGGCGGTTTCAGGGATGGGGGCCTGCGCGCGGGCTGCCATATGGACGGCGGCGCGACGGCCGGAATACACGCAGTCGGCGATGGAGAGGCCGGATACGTAAAGGTTGGAGGCAACACCCACGGCATTGCGGCCGGCGCTGTAGAGCCCCGGAATCGGCGCGCCGGCGTTGTCCAGCACGCGGCCGCTGCGCTCGCAGACGCGCAGCCCGCCCAGGGTGATGGCCGGGCACGGATAGAGCTTGCTGTCCACCGACAGGTCCAGGGCATACCAGGGGCCATCGTCCATATCGGCGAGCATCGCCGGGGACTTGCCGAAGGCATCGGTGTGTTCGCCACGGGCGGCGCGGCTGTATTCCTCAAGGGTGTGCCGCAGGTTCTCCGCCGGCACGCCGATGGCGCGGGCCAGGGCGGCGGGCGTATCGCCACGGCGACGGTTGAACAGCAGGTTGAGCAGCACCGGCAGGCGCTGGAACGACCAGACCTTGCCCGGCCCGACCTGGCGCAGCGATTCCTTGAGCAGCGCGCGGTCGAGGATCAGGATGGCGCGGCCGCCCTGCTCTTCCACCATGGCGTGGCCAAGGGTGGCGCCGTAGACCTCTTCGTTGCAGTAGCGCTCGCCCCGGGCGTTGACGATCACCCCACGGGCCCAGGCCAGCGGCGGATTGATGAAGCGCCAGGCACTGACCTTCTCCAGGCGTTGCGTTGCGGCGCCCACGCCAAGACCCAGGCGGATGCCGCTGCCGTCGCAACCCGGCGTGCCCAGGGGCAGCGCGGGCAGGTAGTGCGGCGCATGCTCGGCGAGCATGTCGCGATTGAAGACGAAGCCACCGGCGCTGAGCAGCACGCCCTTGCGTGCCCGGATCAGCAGCGGCCTGGCGTGGCGTGCCTCGATGCGCTGCAGCGCGGCTATCAGGCGCTCGGCCAGCGGCGGCGCATAGGGGTGCATGGCGGTAGCCATGCGCCCCAGCCAGGCATGGCGGCGCGCGGCCAGGCTGCCTGGCGGCAGGCGCCAGGCTTCGACCCCGACCACCGCGCCGCTGGCATCCTGCACCAGCCGGCGCACCTGGCACTGGCTGTAGAGCTGCACGCCCTTCTCCTGCGCTGAAGCGCGCAAGGCGGAGAACAGGGCCGCACCGGACATGCCGGCGCCCTTGGTGCGATGCCCACGCGGAGCCGGACGGGCCAGGCTGGCGTAGGCCGGCACTGACTCGTTGCCGGAGTAGTAGAGGTAGTAGCGGTCGCTGGGATAGGACGTCTTGTGCGGCGGCACGCTGGCTTCGAAGCGCGCGCCATGGCGTTCCAGCCAGGCCAGTTGCTCGGCGCTGCCATCGCAGAAGTCGCGCAGGGTCTCGGCCTTCACGGCATCGCCGACTTCGCCACGCAGGTAGCCGAACATGGCATCGGCGTCGTCGTTGTAGCCGGCGCGGAGCTGGTACGGCGTACCGCCGCCGGCATAGACCACACCACCGCTGCGCGCCGTGGCGCCACCGCCGGTGAAGCGGTCCAGGGCCAGTACCTCGAGGCCGCGCTCGCGGGCCTCCAGCGCAGCACAGGCGCCGGCGCCGCCGAAGCCGACCACCAGCAGGTCGGTATGCGCCTGCCAGTCTGGCTGCATGCCTTCGGGCAAGCGCAGCGGGGCGATCGGACGGCTGCCGCGCATGGCCTTCAACCCGCTGCCGCCACGTTCACCGGCTGCACGTCGACAGCAGTGGTGTAGGTGCCGTTCACATAGATCAGCGGGGTGATGCGCGGGTTGTTGCGGATCTCGCGGATGCGGCCGATGAAGATCGTGTGGGTGCCGTAGGTGAACTTGCCGTCCTGCTCGCAGACCACGCTGGACTGGGCATCGGCCAGGTACGGCACGCCGCACTCGGTGCTGCGCCAGTCGCCGCTGGCAAAGCGGCCCTCGCCTTTCACCGGGCCACTGCACAGGTGCGACAGGTGCTCCTGCTCCTGGCCGAGGATGTTCACACAGAAGTCCGCGCCGGCATCCAGCACGCGGTGCAGCGATGCGGTCTTGTTCACGCAGATCAGCAGCGACGGCGGCTCGGTGGACAGCGAATCAACCGCGGTGGCGGACATGGCGAAACGCTCGCTGCCATCGCTGGTGGTAATGATGGTCACCGACTTCGCCAGCCGGCGCATTGCCTGGATCATGTCGGCTTTCAGATTGTCTTGGCTCATCGCACGGTGCCTCGCTGGGGCTTGTTGTTGTGCGATGAATTCTGTGACCGGGACAAGGGCGCAACATCGTCCGAGGGGACTAGTCGCCCCGGGGCGCCGAAGCCTTGGCGCATATGGTCCGTTTGTAGGATGCCGGGCCAGTCGAGCGTTGTTCAAATGCCAGCGAAGGCCCCCTGCGTAGCTGCGCGGTGGCCGAGCGCAGGCCCTGCGGGGCGATCACAGGAGAACAACAAGATGCTCGACCAGGAACTGATCCGCCAGCGCCTCCGCCAGCGCGCCCGCGAGCTGGTACCGGTGCTGCGCGAACGCGCCGCCGATGCCGCGCGCCAGGGCCAGCTGCCGGAGGAAACCATCCGTGACTTCCACGAGGCTGGTTTCTTCCGCATCCTCCAGCCGGCGCGCTGGGGTGGCTACGAGCTGGAGCCCAAGGACTTCTTCGAGGTGCAGATCACCCTCGCCGAGGGCTGCATGTCGTCCGCCTGGGTACTGGGCGTGGTGGCCATCCACAACTGGCAACTGGCGCTGTTCGACGACCGCGCCGCGCAGGACGTCTGGGGCGACGACACAAGCGTGCTGATCTCCTCCTCCTATATGCCGGTCGGCAAGGTCACCCCGGTGGAAGGCGGCTTCCGCCTGTCCGGTCGCTGGGGCTTCTCCAGCGGCAGCAAGCACTGCCAGTGGGCCTTCCTCGGCGCCATGGTGCCGCCGAGCGAACCGGGCGGCGCGCCGGACTACCGAACCTTCCTGGTGCCGCGCACTGACTACAAGATCGTCGACAACTGGAACGTGATGGGCCTGGAAGCCACCGGCTCCCACGATGTACTCGTCGAAGACGCCTTCGTTCCCGACTACCGCACCCACCGTGCCCTCGACGGCTTCATGCAGAACAGCCCGGGCAACGCGGTGAACACCGCCCCGCTGTTCCGCCTGCCGTTTGGGCAGATCTTCGTGCGCGCGGTGTCCTCCTCGGCCATCGGCGCGCTGCAGGGCGCGGTGAACCTGTTCGTCGAGCACAACCGTGCCCGCGTCGGCGTCAACGACGGCCGCAAGATGGGCCAGGACGCGGGCGCCCAGCAGGCGCTGGCGGACGCCATGGTGGTGGCCGACGAGTGCCGCACCGTGCTGCTGCGCAACTTCGAACTGATGATGCAGCGCGCCCGCGACGGCGAGCCGCTGACCATGCCCGAGCGGGTGAAGATGCGCTACGACTCGGCCCTGGTGGCGGACAAGTGCGCCCGCGCGGCCGGCACGCTGATGTTCAACAGCGGCGCCTCCACCATCTTCCGCGAACACCCGATCAACCGTGCCTTCCGCGACATCCATACCGGTCGCGCGCACGTCGCCAACAGCCCGGCCAAGTACGCCTGGAACCTGGGCGGCGTGAGCATGGGCATGGACAGCACCGACTTCTTCCTCTGACTCCACGCCCAAGAACAGTCCGGCGTTTCGGCGTAGTCCATTCGGGCGATTCCGAGACGCCGGCGAACACTGAACATGGCCCGCGAGGCCGAGCCCCCGGCCGCAACTACAACAAGGGACGCATCCCATGAAATTCTCTCTGATCTACGAAGCCCAGACCCTGGACAGCACCCGTGAAGGCGACCGTCGCGTCTTCGATGACACCGTCGAACAGGCCGTGCTGGCCGACAAACTCGGCTTCGACACTTTCTGGTGCGTGGAGCACACCGCACTGACCAACTATTCCCACATGTCCGCCCCGGAGACCATGCTGGCCTTCGTCGCCGGCAAGACCGAGCGCATCGGCATCGGCCACGGCGTGGTCTGCCTGCCGCCGGCGATGAACCACCCGGTGAAGGTCGCCGAGCGCATCGCCACCCTCGACCTGCTGTCCAAGGGCCGCGTGCACTTCGGCGTCGGCAAGGGCGGCACCCAGCAGGAAGCCGGCACCTTCGGCTACGACCTGGCCACCCTGCAGCCGCAGATCGACGAAGCCATGTACCTCATCCCGAAGATGTTCGTGCAGGACGAGATCGAGCATAACGGCGAATACGTGAAGATCCCCAAGCGCCCGATCCATCCCAAGCCCTACCAGGACCCGCACCCGCCGATGTACCTGGCCTGCACCAACACCGAGTCGCTGAAGAACGCCGGCGGCCGTGGCATGGGCGCCCTGGTGCTGGGCTTCGGCGGCCCGGAAGAGATCGCCAAGAAAGTGGCCGTGTACCACGAAGCCTGGGACAACCGTGACGCCGCCAACCAGGTCGGTTTCCGCCCCAACCGCCACATCGCAGCCCTCTGCCCGGCCATCGTCCTGGACGACAACGAGCAGGCCCGCGCCATCGGCATCCGTGGCCAGCGCTACTTCATGGAATCCCTGGCCTACTGGTACGCCGGCGGCGAGCGCCCGGACCCGGCCAAGTGGCAGGACGACACCTTCGTCGACGGCAACGGCCAGGCGGTGATCCGCTCGCGCTTCGCCTCCGAGGAAGTCTCCGTGGACTTCTCCGATCCGACCATGGCGATGATGAACCCCAACCACGCCTACGGCACCGTGAACGACTGCATCGGCTACGTGCAGCGCCTGATCGACGCCGGCGCCGATGAAATCCTCTTCATCTGCCAGATGGGCACCGTGCCGCAGTGGGCGCAGCTGGAAACGCTGAAGAACATCGGCGAGAAGGTCATCCCCTACTTCCGCGACAAGGCCAACAACGCCTGAATCGAAGGCCCGCCCCACTCGCGAGGGGTCGGACAAGCCATGCACGGGGCGGCGCCGGTTTCGGGCCGCCCCGTTTGCGTTTGCCTCAGCGCATTGCGTCAATCAGCCCACGGAACTCCTGTTCCGAGAAGCCGCGCAGGGTCTGCGTGCGGATGTTGCCCAGCGACGCCACCTTGAGCAGCAACGTGGTGGCCACGTCTTCCGCGCCTTCCACGATCAGCACCATGTCGTAGCCGCCCGTCGTCCAGTAGGCGGCCCTTACCGAGATGCCGAGTTGTTCGGCCATTGCCCTGAAGGCGGCGTAGCGGTCCGGCGAGTCCTTGACGTTGCGGATGCCCTGGTCGGTGAAATTCACCAGGGAAATGAAGGTAGCCATGGTTCAGCTCCTGTCGTGTGGATGAGCGACGGTCGATGGCGCGGAAGCCACTGCACCGGAAGAAGACCGCCACCCTTCCCGACGTGCAGACGCGCGGCGTCCCCAGCACCGCGAGCCACGTCGACCAGCACGCATCCGACGACCTCCACAAATCAGGATTAGCAGCCCTGGCGAGCCCCGGCACGACCGCTGATCCGCTGCCCCACGGGCGACATGCCGAACGCCCACCTATACTTTTCAGCCCACGGCCCGCCCTTCGGCTCGCGCGGCCCGTCCAGACACCCCCAAGCCCACACGGAGAATGGCTATGTCCCTACGAATTGGCGATGAAGCCCCCGACTTCAGCGCAGAAAGCACCGAAGGCACCCTGAACTTCCACCAGTGGATCGGCGATCAATGGGCGATCCTGTTTTCCCATCCGAAGGACTTCACCCCGGTCTGCACCACCGAACTGGGCTACGTGGCGCGGCTGAAACCGGAGTTCGACAAGCGCAACACCAAGGTCGCGGGCCTGAGCATCGACCCGGTCAGCGACCACCACGCCTGGGTCGGCGACATTGCCGAGACCCAGGGCCACGCGGTGAACTTCCCGTTGATCGGCGATGACGACCTGAAGGTGGCCAAGCTCTACGACATGATCCACCCCAACGCCAGCGGCGGCCCGCGCACGGCGGTGGACAACGCCACCGTGCGCTCGGTGTTCCTGATCGGCCCGGACAAGAAGATCAAGGCCACGCTGACCTACCCGATGAGCGCCGGGCGCAACTTCGACGAAATCCTGCGCCTGCTCGACGCCATCCAGCTCAATGCCAAGCACACGGTGGCAACGCCGGTGAACTGGAAACCGGGCGACGACGTGATCATCCCGACCTCGGTGTCCAACGAGGACGCGCAGAAGAAATACCCGCAGGGCTTCAAGACCCTCAAGCCGTACCTGCGCGTGGTCGCCCAGCCCAAGTGACGACTCTCCCTCCTCCCCGGCTGCGGGGAGGAAGGCGCTCCAGCGGCCGGCTAGTCCGCACAGACGATGGCGCCGGCCGTCTCCCCCTGCATGGTTGCACCTCTTCGCCCGAACGGGTTTGTCGATAACGAGGAGCTTTGCCATGCAGAAGGTCATCTACCTACTTTGGCGTGACAGTCGCGCCAACGCCGAAGACTTCTTCCGGGAGGTGCGCACGGAACTGGCCGATCGCCTGGTCCGCCTGGGCGCGCGCCACCTGCAGCTGAACCTGGATGACGCCGACGTGCGTCCGGCCGACGGCCTGCGCCAGGAGCAGGCCGGCGAACTGCCGCAGGCGGTGGTGAGCTTCTGGCTCGACAGCGCCGTGGGCGAATTCCGGCGCCCCTACGACGAGGTACTGCAGGCCGCCTGCGCGCGGATCGCCGGCTACCTGGTCTGCGAATCGGTGCCGATCCCCAACACCCGCTTCCCCGCCCGGGCCGGCCAGCGCACCCACGGATTTTCCCAGCTGGCGCTTCTCCAACGCCCGGCGCGCCTGACCCACGAAGCCTGGCTGGCGATCTGGCAGAACCACCACACGCGGGTGGCCATCGATACCCAGGACAACTTCCAGTACGTGCAGAACCTGGTGGTGCAGGTGCTCACCCCCGGCGCCGCGCCGCTGGCGGCGATCGTCGAGGAATGCTTCCCGCCGGCGGCGATGACCGACCCCATGGCCTTCTTCGACGCGCCGGGCGACGAGGCGAAGTTCCAGGACAACCTCGCGGTGATGATGGACAGCTGCCAGCGCTTCATCGACTTCGACCAGTTGGGCGTCGTGCTGACCAGCCAATACCCGCAGTGACCGGGAGCGGCCAGCCCTTCCGGGGCTGAACCGCCCTGCCCGCGCGGGCCTGCCATACTCAACGGCATGACCCGCGCGACCTTCCGCTTCTACGAGGAGCTCAACGACTTGCTGCCCGCCGGCCGCCGCCGGCGCGAGTTCGATTGCGCCTGCCCGGACGGGGCGACGGTCAAGCACATGATCGAAGCTCTCGGCGTGCCGCACACCGAGGTGGAGCTGATCCTGCTCGATGGCGAGTCGGTGGACTTCGACCGCGCGATCCTCGACGGCGACCGCCTGGCGGTCTACCCCATGTTCGAACGCCTGGACATCAGCCCACTGCTGCGTGTGCGGGCCAGCCCCCTGCGAGTCCTGCGCTTCGTCGCCGACGCGCACCTTGGGGGCCTCGCGGCGCTGCTGCGCATGAGCGGTTTCGACACCCTCTACGAGAACGCCTTCGACGACAGCGAGATCGCCGAGATCAGCGCGCACCAGGGGCGCATCGTGCTCACCCGCGACCGCGAACTGCTCAAGCGCCGGATCATCAGCCACGGCTGCTACCTGCACGCGCGCAAGCCACGGGAGCAACTGGCGGAACTCTTCGAACGACTGGACCTGGCCCGCAGCGCCCGCCCCTTCAGCCGCTGCCTGCGCTGCAATTACCCGCTGCACGAACTGCCGGCGGAACAGGCCCGCTCACGGGTGCCGCCGCGGGTGGCAGAGCGGCATGCGCTGTTCCTCTCCTGCGACCATTGCGACCAGGTGTTCTGGGAGGGCTCCCACTGGCGCAGCATGCGGGCGTTGCTGGAGCCGTTGCTGCGCGCCGGTTTTTCCTAGGAAGGCGGTGCACCGCTATCTGAGGGCCCGCACGTCCAATGGCGCTTCGCTGACGGTGACCTGGCTGAGTGGCCGAGCGCGGACGCTGTCGGGGGCTGACCAGTTCTGGCTGCCGGCTGGAGCAGATTCTTGCGGGCTTGCTACGCTTCGTATCATTATATTATGGAATACCACATACCATTCAGTAACACCGACAACTCACCTCGCTCAAAACCGCCACTTTCGAGCTCGCCCGATCACTGGCCTGCATATTGCATATTGCTGTATGCGTCGTGCGATTCGTCCAGGAGTTCCCAGTCATGCCCCTCTGCGCAGCAGCATTCGGCAAGCTTCACGCCAGCCCACGTGGTTCGGTGTGCGCATTGCCTTGCGCAGCCATGAAGGGCTTTCTGCGGCGAGCCGGCGCCCCTTCGCGCGTCGTCCTTCAACGTCTTCCCGCCTGTGTAGCCGCCAAGCAGAACGGTTTCTGGCAGATAGTCAGGTAATTCCTCTCGCGAGAGTTTCTCTCGAGCTTGCGCAGGTTCCGCTCCAGCGGATCGCTGCACCTCTTCATCCGATGAGCCCCTGGCGAGCGACACCTGCGCTTGTCCGGCGTTCTGTCCCCCGGAAGAAACCTGATGACCCAAGACACCGCCATTCTCGTGATCGACCTGCAGAAGGAAGACGGCTTCCCTCTCGAGCGATTCGACCAGGTTGTCGATAACGCCGCCGCGTTGATCGACCACGCCCGCACCCTGAACATCCCGCTGTTCTATACCCGCCACGTCAACGATGCCCAGGGCCGCGACCTGGCCCCGGGCGAGCCGGTAGACGACCAGGGTCGGCCAACCACCTACCGCGCCGGCACTCCTTCCATCGAGATCATCGACGCCCTCGCGCCACAGGCCGCTGACGTCGTCATCGACAAGCAACGCTACAGCGCCTTCCACGGTACCCGACTGGCTCAGATGTTGAGCCGCCGGGGTATCAGGCATCTGGTGGTGATCGGCGTGCTGACCGACGTCTGCGTCATGAGCAGCCTGTTCGATGCCTACCAGCACGACTTGCGCCTGACCCTCGTGGCCGACGCCTGCACGGCGACTACCGCCGCGGCCCATTACTCTGCGCTGTTCATCCTCTCCAACTGGCTCTACGGGCTGGAAATCTTCTCCACGGAGCAATTGCTGCGTCGCTGGCAGAACCAGCCAGCGTCCTCGCTTCGCACGGCGGAGCCCGACCACCTTGCCTTCCAGCCGGAAGCGTTCGTCCAGGCCATTGCGCGCCTGGAAAAACGCCTCGTCGAAACCTGTTGAGCGGAGAAGGACATGAAAGTAGAAAAGCGAAGCATCGACTTCATTCCCGAAGCTGAACGTCATGGCGAGCCGCGTTCACTGTTCTTCGTGTGGTTTGGCGCCAACGCCAACATCACCACGGTTGCAGCGGGTGTGCTGCCGATCAGCCTGGGCCTCAATCTGTTCTGGAGCGCACTGTCGATCCTGGTCGGCTCGCTGATCGGGGCGATATTCATGGCCTCGCACTCCGCGCAGGGCCCGAGGCTGGGCATCCCGCAGATGATCCAGAGCCGCGCGCAGTTCGGCGTGTTCGGCGCCATCGTCCCGCTGCTGTTCGTGATGCTCATCTACCTGGGCTTCTTCGTCAGCAACACGCTGCTGGCCGCCCAGGCCGTCGCCACCGCGAGCCCGCTCAGCAACGGGGGCAACATCGTCCTGCTTGGCGTGCTGTGTTTCCTGGTGGCGCTGTTCGGCTACCAGCTGATTCACCGTCTGCAGAAGGTGCTGTCACTGGTTTCGATCGCCGTGTTCGGCGTCGCCAGCCTGCTCGCCCTGGCCCTGCCCATCGAAGCCGGACAGTGGTCGACGCAAGGCTTCAACCTGGCGAACTTCCTGGCCTCGGTCAGCATTGCCGTGACCTGGCAGCTGTCCTATGCACCCTATGTGGCCGACTACTCCCGCTACCTGCCGACCAGCACCTCCACGCGGCAGGTGTTCTGGTACAGCTACTCGGGCACGGTCATCGGCGGGAGCTGGATGATGCTGTTGGGCGCGGTGCTGGCCAAGGGCCTGGCGGGCTTCGCCGACAACGTCGGCCTGCACCTGATCGGCCTGTTGGGCGGAGGGACCTTGCTGGCCGTGGCGTTCGTACTCTACGGACAGATCGCCATCAACGTGTTCAACCTGTACGGGGCCTTCATGTCGACCGTGACGGTGATCGAGCCCTTCGCGGCGCTCAAGGTCACTCCAGGTGTGCGCGCCGGATTCATGCTCGTCATCTGCGCCGCAGCCACCGGACTGTGCACCCTCGCCCAGGATGACTTCATCCAGTTCTTCCTGAACTTCATCTTCTTCATGAGCTACTTCCTGATCCCCTGGACAGCGATCAACCTGGTGGACTACTACGCCCTGCGCAAAGGCGTTTATCAGATCGCGGACATCTTCGAGCCGTCGGGCATCTATGGCCGGGTGAACGGGATAGCGATCGGGGTATTCCTCGCCACCATCGCGCTCGAGGTACCGTTCATGAACACCTCCCTCTACACCGGCCCCATCGCCGCCGGCCTGCACGGCGTCGACCTCGCCTGGGCCGTCGGCCTGCTGTTCCCGGCGGGCATGTACTACCGGCTGATGAGCCGCCGTAGTGCCCTGCTGGCGAGCACCGCCAGGGCCTGACCGGACAGGCCATGCCTCTGCCCTGGTCAGTCCGGTGAATGGCTGCCCAGGGCAGATGCCGTCGGGAATCACAGGGCCCGCGCAACACGACTGCGGCTGCCGGGCCGTCCAACGTAACGACAGCGAAATGCTCCGGGCGCAGGTCTGGCCGGCAGAATCAGAATCGATGGAACAGGCCACCCTACTTCAGGTCGGCCAGGCGCCTTGCAGAGAGACCAACCTACATGCGGCACTACCTGCGGCGGTACTTTTCGTATAAAAGCTAGGCCGACAATTCGTGCGCGATTCCGGGGGGGACGCTCAACGCATGGACGGTTTGACAAGACAGGTTGCTAAGAGCCCTTGCTGGAGTATTTTCTCCATCAGCCTGGTGATGTTGTTGGGGCTGCAATACAAGCCTGCGATCCTTAACTACACGACACGCCTTGTCGATTTCACCCAGTACATGCTCTACAACGGCATGACGCTGTTCCCCATCGCGGATGATCTGCAGCCGTACCCGGATTACACGATCGCCAATACCTTCCTGGAGTACTTGTTTTCCCTGCCATTTGGCCGCGTATCCATTCTTTCGATGGGGCTGCCCATCTGCATGGCCGCCTCCTTGATGCTGGTGTTCGTTTATAAACTGGGCGCATTGCACGACAAGAAGTGGGGCCTGTATGGGGTGGTCTTTTCGCTCTTTACCTGGGCATTCCTGGATGGCGTGACCTATCTGGCACTGGATGTCTACCCCGCACTCTTTACCGTGGTCTGTTTCTACCTGGCATATACCGCCGATCTCAAACAGGCCCCCTATCGCCTGGCATTTGTCTTCGTCGCGCTGGCCCTTGGCTTTACCTTCAGGGGGCCAGTTGGCCTGATCGGGCCGTCGATCGTCGTTGCGTCCTACTATGCGCTGAGCAAGCAGTGGCGGACGCTGCTGGTATTCCTGCTGTTTGCCGGCCTGACACTGATGGCCGGCGTCGCCTTGCTGGCCTGGGCCGCGTACCTGCAGGGAGGCAATGCTTTCATGCAGGACGTGCTGGAGATGCAGGGGTTGGGTCGCATCGCCAATACCCACGCGCCGCGCTACTACTTCTACTTCAGTGCCGGGCTGCTGACGTACGGCGTGACCGTAGTGGTTGCCCTGAACGTGATCGTCAAGAAATACAAACAGTTCCTCTTCGCGCCACGTCAGGCTGACACCGCCCTGCTGTTTTACCTCGCATCCTGGTTTGTTGCGCTGCTCATATTCTTCACGATCCCCAATTCGAAAAAGGCGCGCTATATCCTGTCGATCACCCCGGCGATCGCCTTGCTGGCGGCCTACGTGTTCGTCGACAAGGAAGGTGTCTTCGTTCGCGTGCGAGAACGTTTCCTGAAGTTCTGCCTGAATATCCACGTGATCGGGCTGGGGATGCTGCTGATCGTATTCCTGTACGAGCTGTATATAGCGACGCCATTGCAGCCCAATTATCTTGGCGTATTGAGCAGTTCGGTCGCCCTGGCATTGGGGCGCTATGTAATCACCCGGAATTTTTCCGAGCATCCCTATCGCGAGTTCTTCATCGTGGCATTCGGGCTTGTCGCATTTTTCTCGCTGGATGCTTTTTTATTCAACTCCATCACGTATCACCTGGAGTTGTCCGTGGAGCCCACGCCAAAGTTCCTGCCGTACTGGCTCTGGTGACACGGGCCTTGCCCAGGGAAGCGGCACCGGCAAGCGAAATCTCCATCTTCAGCTCCCACTAATTTTCCCCTCGTAGTCTGTCTCCACGCGCCAATGGAGACGACGAGCCCGTAACAGCGCGTGCCCTGGACGGCGCTCTCGCGGATGGCCAGGCAGCCGCATGGGCTTCTCGCCGCACATCCGCATGACAGGACCCGACCATGACCTTGTACGACGTTGATTCCGCGCTGACGCTGATGCTCAACAGCGCGGCTGGCAAGCATCCCCTGCTCGATCAACTGATGCTCATGGCGTCGACCGTCGGCGTACCGCTGATGGTCCTGGCGGTCGCCTTGCAGTGGTGGCGCCGCGACGACCGACGCAACATTCGCCATACCTCCCTGGCGACGGGTTTCGCCTTCCTGCTCGCCTTGGCGATCAATCAGCTCATCCTGCTGTTCTTCCAGCGGGTGCGCCCTTACGACGCCGGGATCACGCACCTGCTGATAGCCCCCAGCAGCGACCCGTCCTTCCCGTCCGATCACGCCACGGCGGCCATCGCCATTGTCGCCTCCCTGCTGATCCAGGGACGACGCAAGCTCGGTGCGGTGCTTCTGGCGGTAGCGCTGCTGGTCTCGATATCCCGTGTCTACCTGGGCACGCACTATGTCAGCGACCTCATCGGCGGCGCCCTGAGCGGCATCGTCGCGGCAGTGCTGGTGCGCGGCCTATATCGCCGGGACACCCGGCTGGATCAATTTCTCACCAGCCTGCTGTAGGGCCTGAACAAGGCCCCCGCAGGGTCATTGGCACGCCCGCATCCAGGGCACTTCCAGCCTCACGACGAAAGCCGCCGACAGACTTGATGGCTCGGCGGACCTCGTGCACGACGGCATTCAACCCGCATCGCCCAGCCCGCCCCCACTCCCGCCGGCCACCCTCGCCTCCTCGCCTCCTCGCCTCCTGCAGCGGAATAGCCCTCCTGCCGCTACGGCAGCGGCTCATCACCCCACGGCATCGACAGCCCACTCCCACTGCCCGGCATACGGATCACCCGCCCCGCGGAACGCATCCATCGTAATGTAGTGAACACTACAAAAATAACGTATTGCCAAATTATGAAGTGCATTATACAAATAAAGCACACCAAGGGACGCCGCCATGCTCACACTGAAAGACCGCCTGAACTCCCCTGAGATCGACCTCACCAAGGCCGAGCGCAAGGTCCTGCGTGCCCTGCTCGACGACTACCCGCGCCTGGGCCTGGGGCCGATGTCGCGGTTGGCCCGCCAGGCCGGCGTGAGCGACCCGACCATCCTGCGCCTGGTGAAGAAACTCGGGTTCGCCGGCTACAGCGATTTCCAGAATGCGCTGATGGCGGAAGTGGATGACCGCCTGCGCTCGCCGCGCACCTTGCTCGCCGGACGCCGGGAGGGCATGAACAACAACGACGCCTGGTCGAACTTCCTCAGCGACGCCAGCGAGGGCATCCAGCGCACCCTGGCGCTGACCCAGGCCGACGACATCCGCCTGCTGGGCGACTGGCTGCTCGACACGCGCAGTCGCGTGTTCTGCCATGGCGGTCGCTTCAGCCGCTTCCTCGCCGGCTACCTGGTGGCGCACCTGCGCATGCTGCGCGCGGGCTGCCTGCTGCTGGACGACGGCGCCGCGCTGCCCGATCAGCTCAACGATATCGACCGTCAGGGGCTGGTGCTGGTGTTCGACTACCGCCGCTACCAGGCGCAGGCACTGGGCGTGACCAAGGCCGCCAAGGCCCGTGGCGCACGCATGGTGCTATTCACCGATGTGTACGACTCACCGCTGCGCGAATTCGCCGACCTGATCGTCAGCGCACCGGTGGAATCCCCTTCGCCCTTCGACACCCTGGTGCCCGCCATGGCCCAGGTCGAAGCGCTGATTGCCAGCCTGGTGGCGCGCATGGACGGCCACCTCGATGAACGCCTTGAAGGCATCGATCACCTGCGTGCTGCCTTCGGCAGCCACATCCTGGAGGAATAACCGTGTTCAGCCTGCCCCACCAATCGCCCCGCGACCTGCCGTTCACACCGAGTCAGACCGCCATTCTGTTCGTCGACATGCAGAATGCCTGGGTCGTGCCCGGCCGCGACGCCCACGTCGATCCGTCCGAGCACCGCTACTTCTACGATCGCGTCGAGGCGACCGTGGTGCCGAACCAGCAGCGCCTGCTGGCCGCGATGCGCAGCGTGGGCGGGGAAGTCCTGCACACCATCATCGAAAGCCTCACCGCCGACGGCCGTGACCGCTCGCTGGACCACAAGCTGTCGGACATGCATCTGCCCAAGGGCAGCCCCGACGCCCAGGTGATCGATGCCCTGGCGCCGGCCGAGAACGAAATCGTTCTGCCGAAAACGTCCTCGGGCGTCTTCAACTCCACCGCCATCGACTACGTCCTGCGCAACCTGAACACCCGCCACCTGATCGTCTGCGGCGTGGTCACCGACCAGTGCGTCGACATGGCGGTGCGCGATGCCGCCGACCGCGGCTATCTGGTCACCCTGGTGGAAGACGCCTGCGCCACCCACACCCCCGCGCGTCACCAGGCCTGCCTGGACGCGATCAAGGGCTACTGCTGGATCGCCGACACCGACACCGTGCTCGCACGAATCGCCGCACTGGCCTGAAGCCAGGAGAACGCCATGAGCCAGAACAATAACAATCCCGGCAAACCGATGCGTCTGACCAGTTTCGTCACCACCGACCTCTGCGGCATCACCCGCGGCCGTTCGCTCCCCGAAGCGGACGTCGCCGATCAACTGGCCAGCGGCTGCGGCTGGGTACCGGCCAACAGCGCGCTGACGCCCCAGGACATCATCGCCGACGACAATCCCTGGGGCAGCCACGGCGACCTGCGCCTGCTGCCCGACCCGAGCAGCCGGGTACGCCTGGAAAGCGGTCCGGACCAGCAGGCAGCACCACTGGACTACCTGCATGGCGACCTGGTGCTGACCGATGGCTCGCCCTGGCCGGTGTGCCCGCGCACCCTGCTGCGCAACGAGATCGCGCGCTACCGCCAGCTCGACCTGCAGGTCACCGCCGCCTTCGAACACGAATTCAACCTGCTCGGCCTGCCGGACGAACATGCCGCCGCATTCTCCCTGCAGGCCCAGCGGCAGACCGGCAGCTTCGGCGGCTGGCTGATGAGCGCGCTGGAACAGATCGGCGCGGAGCCGGAAATGTTCCTGCCCGAGTACGGCCGCAACCAGTACGAAGTCACCTGCCGCCCTACCCAGGGTGTCGCGGCGGCGGACCGTGCCGTGAACGTGCGCGAAGTGACCCGCGAGATCGCCCGGCAGTTCGGCTGGCGCAGCAGCTTCACCCCCCTACTCGCGCCCGGCGCGGTGACCAATGGCGTGCACCTGCACCTGAGCCTGCAACGCCTGGACGGCACGCCGGTGTTCTATGACGAGGCCAGCCCCACCAACCTGTCGAAGCTCGCCGAACACTGGGCCGCTGGCGTACTGCGTCATCTGCCCGCGCTCTGCGCCCTGACCGCGCCGACCGCCGTTTCCTACCTGCGCCTGAAGCCGCACCACTGGAGCGCCGCCTATGCCTGCCTGGGCCTGCGCAACCGCGAGGCGGCGCTGCGCATCTGCCCGGTGGTGGACATCGGGGGCAAGCCGAAAGCACGCCAGTTCAACCTCGAATTCCGCCCCATGGATGCCACCGCGAGTCCGCACCTGGCCATGACCGCCGTGCTGATCGCCGGCCGGCTGGGCATCGAGCAGGAACTGCCGCTGTCGGCGGTGACCGACGTGGACCCGCACGGCCTCAGCTCGGCGGACCGCGAAAGACTCGGCATCAAGGCCCTGCCGGGCTCCCTCGACGAAGCCCAGCGACTGCTGATGGAGGACGGCGAACTGTGCAATGAACTGCCGCCGGCCCTACTCGAAACCTACTTCGCCATGAAGCGCCAGGAGCTGGCCCTGACCCGCGACCACAGCGAAGAACAACTGTGTGAATCCTATGCAAAGTTCTACTGAATCCGGCCTCTACCGGCGCCCGCCGTTCGAGATCGTCAATCCCCAGGGCAAGAGCCCGGTGCTGCTGGTCTGCGAGCACGCCAGCCGTTTCATCCCCGAGGAACTGCGGCAACTGGGGCTGGACGACGAGGCGGCGCGGGAACATATCGCCTGGGACATCGGCGCGCTGGACCTGGCGCTGGCGCTGTCGGCGCGCCTCGACGCCACGCTGCTGGTGGCGAACTACTCGCGCCTGCTGATCGACCTGAACCGGCCCCTGGCGGCGCCCGACGCCATTCCCGAGCACAGCGAGATCTACCCGATTCCCGGCAACCAGGGACTGTCGGCCGCAGCCCGGGTGGAGCGTGTATCGAGCATCTTCGAGCCCTTCCACCGGCAGCTCACCGAGTTGCTCGACGAGCGCCTTGCGTCACAACGCACACCCCGAATCGTCGGGGTGCACAGCTTCACACCCAGCTACCGGGGCGAGCCTCGCCCGTGGGTCGCCGGCGTGCTCTTCGGCAAGGCCGGAACCTATGCGAACCGCATCATCGGCGGGCTGCGCCAGGGCGGTGAGGAAATCGGCTCGAACCAACCCTATGTCATCGACCCACTGGAGGACATGACCGTCCCTGTACACGGCGACGAACGCGGCGTGGACGCCGTGCTGATCGAAATCCGCAATGACGGACTGCGGACCCCGCAAGGGGTGGAGACCTGGGCGGAACGCCTGGCTCCCTGGCTCTGAGGACCCCACCCGGCCGGCCATCCAGCGACGAGCAGGTTCGAGGGCCGGGCAGGTTCTGACAACAAGAACAATTCAGCGCATGAGCGCCGAACCCTTAAAGCTGCCGTTCCTAGAGGTATTGCCCTGTGGCTATCGAACAGTTCGGATACAAACAACAGCTTCGCCGTAGTCTCACCCTGAGCGACCTGGTGATCTACGGCATGATCTTCATGATCCCCATCGCCCCCTTCGGGGTTTACGGCTGGGTCCACGCCGACGCCCATGGCATGGTGCCCATGGCCTACCTGGTAGGCATGGTTGCGATGCTCTTCACCGCGCTCAGCTACGGCGCCATGGCCCGCGCCTTCCCCATCGCCGGTTCCGTGTACTCCTACGCCCAGCGCGGCATCCATCCCAACGTCGGCTTCATCGCCGGCTGGGTGCTGCTGCTCGATTACCTGCTGATCCCGCCGCTGCTCTACGTGTTCAGCGCCCTGGCGCTGAACCACCTGTTCCCGGCGATTCCCAAGCTGGCGTTCATGCTGATCTTCCTGGTGTCCGCCACCCTCATCAACCTGCGCGGAATCACCCTGGCGGCACGCTTCAACCTGCTGTTCCTGATCGCCGAACTGGTGGTGCTGGCGATCTTCCTCATCGTCGGCTATCAGGCGCTGCAAGGCGGGCTGGGCAACGGTCGCCTGACCATGGAGCCGCTGCTGCAGCCGGAACATTTCAACCTCGGGCTGGTGATGAAGGCGGTGTCCATCGCGGTGCTGTCGTTCCTCGGCTTCGACGCCATCTCGACGCTGGCCGAGGAGGTCAAGGGCGACCCGGCGAAGCAGATCGGTCGCGCCTCGCTGATCGCGCTGTTCGTCATGGGCGGCATCTTCATCGTACAGACCTGGCTGGCCACCGACCTGGCCGCCGGCATGACGTTCAAGTCGGCGGACACCGCCTTCTACGAAATCGCCGAAGCCGCAGGCGGCAGCTGGCTGTCCACCCTGACCGCCGTGTCCACTGCGCTGGCCTGGGGCGTGACCGTGTCGATCACCTCGCAGGCCGCAGTCTCCCGCCTGCTCTACTCCATGGCCCGCGACGGCAAGCTGCCGCGCGTGCTGGCCAAGGTGCACCCGAAATACCAGACCCCGCACATCAGCCTCTACCTGGTCGGCGTGCTGTCCCTGGGCATCGGCATCTACTTCCTCGACTCCCCGGAAGTACTGACTTCGCTGGTCAACTTCGGCGCGCTGACCGGCTTCTGCCTGCTGCATATCGCGGTGATCAACCACTACTTCATCCGCCAGAAGACCGGGCAGGTGTTCAAGCACCTGGTCTTCCCGCTGATCGGCCTGGTGATCATCGCCTATGTGCTGGTCAGCATGAGCGTCGAAGCCCAAACCCTGGGGATCGGCTGGATCGCACTTGGCCTGGTCTACCTCGTCGTGCTCAACCGGCGCGGCAATGGTGCCGAGCTGGCACGGGAGATCTGATCGAGCCGGCATCTGCGCCGCCATGAAGTTGATGGCGGTCTTTGACAGACGACAGAGCGTTACCCCATAAAGGCAAGGGCTGCCGGACGCCGCTGGATAGAGCGCGTCCGGCGGCCCTTTCCGCTTAACCAGAACGCAGAAACCATGAGCACCAAAGACCAGGACACCGCATCCTCATTCACGCTGGATCGCATCGACGAAGAGATCATCAGGATCCTCCGCCACCAGGGCCGCATCACCTACGGCAAGCTCTCGTCCCTGGTGCATCTCACGCCGCGCCCCTGCCAGGAGCGCGTACGCAAGCTGGAGAAACACGGGATCATCCGCGGCTACGGCGCCGTCATCGACGAGCAGAAGATTGCCTCGGGCCTGTCGCTGCTGGTGCTGGTCGCGCTGTCGAACCAGAGCGGACGTACCGCGCAGAAGGCCTTCGAAGCCTGCGTCATCGCCTGCCCGGAAGTGCTGCACTGCCAGCTGATCAGCGGCACCTTCGACTACAGCGTGCGCATGCGCTGCCGGGACATGGAGCACTACCGCGCACTCACCGAAACCTGGCTGAACGACGAAAGCCTGCACATCGACAAGCTCGTCGCCCACCCCGAACTGACCACCATCAAAGAGTCTGCCCGCTAACGCCGCAGGCCTTCGGCGCTCCTGATTCCCGACCGAAAAAGCACCTGCCCGCCGAGCGAATCGTGCACAGCAGAATCGGCTGTGCGAAGCGATGAATACAGCCGGATCGGTCGGCGCGCCACGCCATTACAGCCGGGATTTCCCCAGGCCGGGTGGGAGAATGGCGCCATCCCACGACGCACAATCGCCCTCTCCGGCCGACTGCGAACACGCTGCTGAAAGGGCCTGCGAGCATTGCCGTTGGGGATACCAAAGCTGTCATTCCAATACCAATCAAAATAGCTGGAGGTCCCGCCATGACTCGCTTCGTCGATGTCCCCACGATGTCTCAACTGGTGCAAGAAATCGGTGTCGCGCGCTTTATCGGCGAGCTGGCCGACACCATCCAGCAAGACTTCGTGCGGTGGGAATCCTTCGATAAATCGGCCCGCGTCGCCAATCACTCCGACATCGGCGTCATCGAGCTGATGCCGGTTTCCGACCCGGTGCGCTACGCCTTCAAATACGTCAACGGCCACCCGCAGAACACCCAGCGTGGGCTCTACACCGTCATGGCCTTCGGTGTGCTGGCGGATGTCGAGACCGGCTACCCGGTGCTGCTCTCGGAACTGACCGTGGCGACCGCCCTGCGCACCTGCGCCACTTCGCTGATGGCCGCCCGCGCTCTGGCGCGCCCGAACTCCCGGCGCATGGCGCTGATCGGCAACGGCGCGCAGAGCGAGTTCCAGGCGCTGGCCTTCCATTTCCACCTGGGCATCGAGGAAATCGCCGTCTACGACATCGACCCGCTTGCGACTGAAAAGCTGATCCGCAACCTCTCCGAATTCCCGAACCTGAAGATCATTCGCGCAAGCTCCACCGCCGAAGCGGTGCGTGGCGCCGACATCGTCACCACGGTGACCGCCGACAAGGCCTACGCGACCATCCTGACGCCGGAGATGATCGAGCCCGGCATGCACATCAACGGTGTCGGCGGCGACTGCCCCGGCAAGACCGAGTTGCACGCGGACGTGCTGCGCGCCGGCAAGGTGTTCGTCGAGTACGAGCCGCAGTCGCGGGTCGAGGGTGAGATCCAGCAGATGCCGGCGGACTTCCCGGTGGTGGACCTCTGGCGCGTCCTGGCTGGCCAGGTCGCGGGGCGCGACAGCGCCGAGCAGGTCACCATCTTCGACTCGGTCGGCTTCGCGCTGGAAGATTACTCCGCGTTGCGCTACGTCAACGAGCAGGCCACCCGGCTGAACGTCGGCGAGCGCATCGATCTGGTGCCCTGGGGCGAGGACGACGAAGAAAACGATCCCAAGGACCTGTTCCGCCACACCCGCGCCAACAAGGGCCGCAAGGCACTGCGCCGCATCGCCTGATCCCGCATCATGAAAAAGCCGGCCCCTTTCGGGGGGCCGGCTTTTTTGTCTCACGTCACAGACATTGTCGAACGACTGCCGGCTCAGAGCACCCGCGCCGGATGCTGCAGGCGCGGGCCACCGAGCTGCTCGCGCCAGGACGGCGGCTGGCGGTCGTCGCTGTCCTTGATGCCATAGCGCAGCGCCAGTTCCGCACTGACCAGAGTCTGCCCGGAAAGCTCCGAGAGCTTCGGATCGTCCAGCAGTGCGCGGATGATCCGGCCGTTGAATTGCGGCGTCTCGGCCATCGCCAGGAAGGCCTCGTACTGCTCGGACTTGGCTTGGCCGGCGATGGCGGTGCGCTCGGTCAGCTGCGGGCCGAGCCACAGGGAGACGGCCGCGACCGCGCTGTTCTCGAAGTCGATGGCCATGTCCGCCGCCAGCTTGTCCACGCCGGCCTTCTGCGCCCCGTAGGCCGGGCCATGCATGTAGCAGCCAGCGCCGAACGAGGAGACGAAGGCCACCAGCGCATTCGGTGCACGCAGCAACAGCGGCGCGGCGTAGTAGCTGGCGATGTAGGACGAGCGCAGGCCGATGTCGAGGATGTCCACCATCTCCAGCGGCTTCTCCCAGAACGGGCCGGGCTCGATCAACTGCTCGTGGATGAAGGTGGCGTTGTTCACCAGCAGGTCCAGGCGGCCCTGCTCGGCCTCGATGCGCTGGAACAGCGCGCGCACCTGCTCGTCGTCAGCGTGATCGCACTGCACGGCGATGCCCTTGCCACCGGCGGCGTCGATGGCCGCGGCGGTTTCATGGATGGAGCCGTGCATCACCTGGCCGCGCAGCGTGGCGGCGCCGGAGCTCAATGAGCGGCCGGTGAGGTAGACGGTCATGCCGGCGGCGCCCAGCGCCTCGGCGATGCCCTTGCCGACGCCACGGCTGGCGCCGGTGACCAGGGCGATACGGGGAGTCTGTTCAGACATTCTTGGAAGCCTCCTGGGTAGCGCGGGCGCGAGTCTGCTCGGCCTGCTGCTGGATGTGCTCGGCGGCGAGGAAACCGAAGGTCATCGCCGGACCTATGGTGGAGCCCGCGCCGGGATAGGTGGTGCCCATCATCGAGGCGGCGGAGTTGCCGATGGCGTACAGACCCTCGATGGCGCTGCCGTCCTCGCGCAGCACGCGGGCATGCACGTCGGTGAGCAGGCCACCCTTGGTGCCGATGTCGCCGGCATTGATCTGCACCGCATAGAACGGAGCCTTGAGCAGCGGCGCCAGGCACGGGTTGGGCACCACGGTGGGGTCTCCGTAGTAGCGGTCGAAGGCCGACTCGCCCTTGTGGAAGTCCGGGTCCTGGCCCAGTGCCGCGTAGCGGTTGAAACGCTCCAGGGTGCGAGCAAGGCCGGCGCCGTCAACGCCGATGGCGGTGGCCAGTTCGCCGATGCTGTCGGCCTTGTGGTAGTAACCGTGCAGGTGCTTGGGCAGGCGGCTGTCGGGTTGCGCGTAGCCGGGCAGCAAGGCGCCGCAGGGGTATTTGCGGCGGAACTCGGCGTCGAACACCATCCAGCACGGCACGCTGGGCGCCTGCTCGGTGTTGTGGCCGTACATGGCGTAGACGATGTCGGTGTAGGGCGCGGCTTCGTTGACGAAGCGCTGGCCGGCGGCGTCCACCAGCACGCATCCCGGCAGGGTGCGCTCGACGAACAGCGCGCGTTGTTTCTCTTCACCTTCGACATGGGTCGTCGGTGCCCACCAGGCGTGTTCCATCAGCGCGGTGGCCGCGCCCAATGCCTGGCCGGCGCGGATACCGTCGCCGCTGTTGTACGGCGGCGTGGCGCTCCACTGGCTCTGCGACGGCTGCGGATGGTACTGGCTGCGCATCGCCTGGTTGCGCTCGAAGCCACCGGCGGCGATGACCACCCCCTGCCGCGCATGCACCCGCAGCGGGCGTCCCTTGTGCAGCAGTTCGACGCCCACCACCCGGCCGTCTTCTTCCACCAGGCCCTGCAGCGGCGCTTCCAGCCACAGCGGCACCTGCCGATCGAGCAGCGAACGGCGCAGCGCGGCGACCAGGGCGTTGCCCAGGGTCAGGAAGCGGTCGCGCTTGGAACGCAGACGTCCGCCCAGGTCGCGCCAGTAGCGCCAGAGAATCTTCAGGGTCAGACCGACCCAGCCGGGGCCGCGACAGAGCAGCACGCGCGCTTCCTTCATGGTCATGCCCACGCGCCCCATCATCAGGGTGCCCGGCGATGGCTCGCGCATCCGCGCGAATTCCTCGCCCAGTTCGCGGGCGTCGAACGGCAGCGGGTCCATGGAGCGGAAGCCCGGCTTGCCGCCCGGAACCTCGGGGTAATAGTCGGCGTACTCGGGCTGCGCCTCGAAGCGCACCCGGCTGTTGGCCTCGAGGTATTCGACCATGCGCCGGCCGTGTTCAACATAGGCCTCGACGCGGCCATCGGTGACCAGGTCCTGGGTTACGGTACGGATGTAGCGAATCGCTTCCTGCGCCGAATCCTGGCCACCGAGGGCGGCGATCCGATGGTTGCAGGGGATCCAGATGCCACCGCCGGATATCGCCGAGGTGCCGCCGTAACGGTCGCTCTTCTCCACCACCAACACGTCCATGCCGAAGTCTCGGGCGCGCAGTGCGGCGGTCATGCCGCCGGCGCCGCTGCCCACCACCAGTACGTCACATTCGTGGTCCCACTCGCGGCTCCGCTGGCCGCTCGCCCTTGCGTTCATGCGCTGTTTTCTCCGGGAGCTGGCGTGGGTCCGACCCACGCATCCTCGGCGATTTTTCGCGCAGCCCATGAGCCCGAACATCGTCCGATGAGACTAGCCCTAGAGCGTCCGGCGCACCGTCCCGGTGGCTTAGTCCCTTCGGACGATGTTGACGAAACCGGGTGACCACATAGTCAGCCCCGCCACATTCCCGCCAACACAGTTCCGGGTCTGGACGAACGTGCCTGCCCGAGCAGAGGACGAAATGACAAGAATAAGAATCGCCTTCCAGCCGATGCCCCTTGCCGTTGCGATCAGCGCCTCGAGCCTGTTCCTGGCCAGTCAGGCCCAGGCACTGTCGTTCGACGTCAACGACGATCTCAAGATCAACTGGAACACCACCGTCAGCTATGGTCTCGCCTGGCGTACCGAGAACCGCTCCCACGCGCTGTCCAACGGTGGCAGCAACCCGGCGATTGCCAACATCGACGACGGCGACAACGCCTTCTCCCGTGGCAGCCTGATCAACAACCGCGCCAGCTTCCTCACCGAGGCCGACTTCAAGTTCCGTGACGACTTTGGTCTGTTCGCCCGCGCCACCGGCTTCTACGACGACGTCTACCACCACAGCAACGACAACACCACCGGCACCTCCAACTGCCTGGCCGCCGGCCGTTGCGACAAGCCCGACGAATTCGCCGAAGCCACCGTCGACCAGCACGGTGACCGCGTGCGCATGCTCGACACCTACGCCTACGGCACCTGGGACCTTGACGGCCACGCCCTCAACGCCCGTGTCGGCAATCAGGTGGTGAGCTGGGGTGAAAGCCTGTTCAACGGCTTCGGCATCTCCGGCGCCATGAGCCCGGTGGATGCGACCAAAGCCAACGTCCCCGGCGTCGAGGTCAAGGAACTGTTCCTGCCGGTCGGCCAGGCCTTCGTCCAGTACGCCCTCACCGATGCCGTCGGCCTGCAGGCTTACTACCAGTACGAGTGGAGCAAGACCGAGATCGACGGCGTCGGCAGCTTCTTCTCCGTTACCGACCAGATGGACCGCGGCGGCTACAGCGACGCCTTCGGCCTGACCCACCGCATCGGCGACGACAAGCCCAGCGACTCCGGCCAGTTCGGCCTGGCGATGACCTACAGCGCCGAACAACTGAACAACACCGAGTTCGGCCTGTACTACGTACGCTTCCACGACAAGTCCCCGCAGCTGGACTTCCTCAGCCACTGGAACCAGGCCGAGTACCAGGTTCGCTACTTCGACGACATCGACCTGTACGGCGCGAGCTTCTCTACCGTGCTGGGCGACACCAACGTCAGCGGCGAACTGAGCTACCGCGACGGCCAGCCGGTACTGGTGGACACCGGCCTGGTGCCGCACCCGGTGCGCGCCAAGACCATGGAAGCGTTGATGTCGGTCATCCACTCCTTCGGCAACCAGCCCTTCGCCGACAACGTCACCTTCACCGGCGAGGTGGGCTACAACCGCGTGCTGAGCAACGACAAGGCGCCCAGCTTCGACGTCTTCGTGCCGACCGGCGCCGGCGGCTACGCGATGATCGAGACCCCCAACACCGGCAAGCTCTACTACGACACCTCCGCCTGGGGTTACACCGCCAACCTCACCCTTGACTACAACAACGTCTTCAACGGCTGGGACCTCAGCGTTCCGCTGATCTTCAGCCAAGCCGTCAACGGCAGCTCGTCGATGCCCGGCAGCTTCGGCCTTGGCCAAGGCGACGACCGCCTGGGCATCGGCACCACCTGGCGTTACCTGAACAACTTCGCCATCGAGGCCCGCTACAACATGTTCCTCGGCAGCCCGAGCGAGACCGCCCTGTCGGACCGCGACAACGTCTCGCTAACCGCGAAATACAGCTTCTGATCCTGAAATCGAGGAGAACAAGAAAATGACGTGCAAAACCCGCCTGCTGCCCCTGTTCATTTCCATCGGCCTGGCCGCCGCCAGCCTTCACGCCCAAGCCCAGCTCAGCCCTGAAGAAATTGCCCGCTTGGGCAAGGACCTGACCCCGATGGGCGCCGAGAAAGCCGGCAACGCCGACGGCAGCATCCCTGCCTGGACCGGCAAGTGGCGCGGCACTCCGCCCCAGGTGAAGTTCGAAGGCACCGGGCACAAGCGCCCCGATCCGTACCCGGACGAGAAGCCGCTGTTCACCATCACTGCGCAGAACATGGACCAATACGCCAACAAGCTGTCCGACGGCCAGAAGGCCCTGTTCAAGCGCTACCCGCAGACCTACAAGCTGGTCGTCTACCCGAGCCACCGCGACTTCCGCTACTCGGAGTCCGTGGAAAACAACATCAAGTACAACGCCGCCAACGCCCAACTGGTCAGTGATGGCTACGGTGTCGCCAACGCCTACGGCGCCTCGCCCTTCCCGATTCCGAAGAACGGCTACGAGCTGATCTGGAACCACAACCTGCCCAGCCGCGCCTGGAAGGAAGAAGCGACCTACCAGATGGCCCTGACCCTCTCCAACCAGAGCCGCGTGTTCGAGAAGGTCCACTACCAGATCTTCTCGCCCTGGGATAACCCCACCGGCGACGCCAAGGCCTACGACGGCATCCAGGCCTACGCGATGATCAGCACCCTGGAACCGGTGCGCAAGAAAGGCGAGATCATCCTCACCAACGAGTTCAGCAACCCGGTGGCCCAGCCTCGCCAGAGCTGGCAGTACATCCCCGGCACCCGCCGCGTGCGCCGCGCACCCACCGTCGGCTACGACACGCCGTACGGCGCCGGTGGCTTCCGCGTGATGGACGAGGACCGCCTGTTCAACGGCGCCCCGGACCGCTACGAGTGGAAAATGGTCGGCAAGCAGGAGATGTACATCCCGTACAACAACTACAAGCTCGACGATCCGGACCAGGACCTGAACACCCTGCTCACCGAGAACGGCCACCTCAACCCTGACGCCGTGCGCTACGAGCTGCACCGTGTCTGGGTACTGGAAGGCACCCTGCGTCCGGGCAGCCGGCACATCTACGCCAAGCGCCGCCTGTACCTCGACGAGGACAGCTGGACCGCCGCCCTCGCCGACAACTACGACGCCAAGGGCCAGCTGTGGCGCACCAACGTGCAGACCTCGGTGTACGCCTACGAGATCCAGGCATTCCACGCCCGCGTTGCGGTGTACCACGACCTGATCGCCGGCTCCTACCTGGTCGATCGCCTGGTCAATGGCATGGGCGGCACCGCCCACCTGAACGACGCTCGCTTCGACGCCAGCTACTTCACCGCCAGCAACCTGCGCAAGCTCGGCCAGTAAGGCCACAGAACCGGCCGCCCTCGCGAGGGCGACCGGTTTTTTTTCGCCTGCGAATTCCCCTTTTGGCGCGGCTTTTTCGCGCCTGTAACGATGACGCTCCCGTGCATGAACCGCTCGGGTTCATCGCACCTGCGTCGTGACCACCCTCCCTCGATAAGGATCATCCCTCGTGGCCAAGCGACTGCTCATCCCTGCTGCTCTGCTCTGCCTGCCGCACACCTCCGCACTCGCCCTCGACCTCTCGCTGAATACCCCGCGCCTCACCGGTGCGGACAACTTCCGCGACGTCGCCGGCACCAGCCAGGCCGATGTCACCGCCAAGGGCGGCGTCATGCGTTCCGGCGTGTTCTATCGCTCCAACGCCCTGACCCTCAAAGGCAACGACAAGGCCATCCTCGAAGGACTGGGGATCGGCGAAGTCTTCGACCTGCGTACCCCCGGCGAAATCGCCCAGGCACCGGACACCCTCCCCGCCGGCGCCCGCTACCAGAACATCAACATCATCGGCGGCGAGCAGGTGAACCCGCCGCTCACCAGCCCCGCAGCCGCGCGCGAATGGATGCGCGACCTGAACCGCGACTTCGTCACCGACGCCGGCCAGCGTGCGCGCTACCACGACCTGTTCATGGAGCTGGCCAGCGCCGAGGACCCGGTGATCTTCCACTGCACCTCCGGCAAGGACCGCACCGGCTGGACCGCCGCCATGCTGCAGTCCATCGCCGGCGTCGACTCGGCGACCATCATGCAGGACTACCTGGCCACCAACCGCTACAGCGCCGGCAGCATCAGCGCCACCCTGGCCAAGCTGAGCGCCCGCGCACCGGCACTGGCCTCGGTCTACGCGCCGCTGCTGGGTGTTGAAGAAAGCTACCTGCAGGCCGGCCTCGACCAGATCACCGCCCGCTACGGCTCGGTCGACAACTACCTCAAGGAAGGCCTGGGCCTGGACCAGGAAACGATCTACGTGCTGCGCGGCAAGATGGTCCGCTACGGCACCCTGCCCGGCCAGGCGGGGCTCGCCGGCAATGCCGCGGCCGGTGCCGGCCTGCTCGCCGCCCTGCAGGACAGCGACCTGTCCGGCCGCTACAGCGCCTACAACTACTACCTGCAATCGGCCATCGACGCCGGCAGCCTCGGTGGCCTGGAACAGCGCGTCGGCGGGCAGATCCACGCCGACTCGGCCAGCTACCTGCTGCGCCAGACCCAGCAGATCGACAGCGCCATCGCGCCCTATGCCAGCGGCCGCGACCTGCGCGAAGGCGAGAACCAACTGTGGATGAACGCGCTGGCCAGCTACGTCGGCACCGATGGTTCGTCCCATGCCTCCAGCAGCAACGAGCACAGCCAGGGCGTACTGGTCGGCCTGACCCATCGCTTCGACAGCCAGACCAGCGCCCGCGCAGGCTTCGGCTACGACAACGGCTCGGTGGCCAGCTCCGGCGCCGATGCCGACGCCGACCTCACCTTCATCACCCTGGGCGGCCGCTACGCCTTCGACAGCCTGGAACAGGGCGCCTACGCCGACCTGCGCCTGGACGCCGGCTATGTCGACTACGACAGCCGCCGCGACCTCGGCAACGACCTGGGCCGCGCCAAGGGCGATACCCAGGGCAGCCTGTTCAGCGCCCTGGCCAACCTCGGCTACCGCACCCACAGCGGTGACCTGACGCTGGAGCCGACCTTCGGCGTACGCGTCAGCCAGGTTCGCCTCGACAGCTTCAACGAAAAAGGCAGCGAGCTGGCCCTGGACGTCGACACCGTCGACAAGACCGTCACCAGCCTGGTCGGCGGCCTGAACCTGGGCTTCGGCCAGTCCCGCGTCGGCGACTGGAGCCTGGAGCCGGGGCTGAACCTGGGTTACGAGCACGCATTGGGCAACCCCGAGGTGAAGAGCCACGGCTCGGTCCAGGGCTTCGCCGTGGAGCAGGTCTCGGCCTTCAACGACCGCGACCTGTTCAAGGTCGGCGCCGGCCTCACAGCCCGTGCCGGCGCGGTCAGCGTCAACGCCGATGTGCAGGGCCTGCAAGGCTCCGACAGCCACGGCCTGAGCGGCAGCGTCAGCCTGGGCTTCGCCTTCTAAGCGCGGCAACCCTCGGGGGCCGGCCCGGCCCCGAGTGGAAGGCAAAAGAAAACGGCCTGCACCGGAAAGTGCAGGCCGTTTTTCTTTGGGCTTCTGCTACGACCTAGCGAACCGCCGCAAAGCTCTCCGGCCGGTTCAGCACACAGCGAATACCCCCGGGCAGCCCCATGCTCGCCACGCACTGGTTGCAGTGGTTGCAGCCGTTCTCGTAGCGCTCGGCCTGCTGCTGGATGTTGCGCACCAGGTCCGGGTCGCGCAGCAGGGCGCGGCCCATGGCGACGAAGTCGAAGCCTTCGCTCATGGCGCGCTGCAGGCTGTCGCGGCTGCTCACGCCGCCCAGGTACACCAGCGGCATGTCGGTGGCCTGGCGCACCTGGCGGGCCTGGTCGAGGAAGTACATTTCCGAATAGGGCGAGTCGGGAAACAGGCGGCCGCCGAACCACTTCATCGCGGTACGCTGCAGCGGGTTGGGCTCCAGCGGGATCATCTGCTGCAGTGGGCTTTCGCCACGGAACAGGTACATCGGCGAACGGCTGGTGAAGCCGCCGCTCATGACCAGGGCGTTCAGGCCATGCTCGGCCAGGCGTTGCGCGGCGCGGCAGGATTCGTCGATCTCCAGGCCGCCGGCGAAGCCGTCGCTGAGATTGAGCTTGGCCAGGATCGGGAAGTCGTCGCCCACCGCCGCGCGCACCGCCGCCAGCACTTCCAGCGGCAGGCGCAGGCGGTTGTCCAGGCTGCCGCCGTAGGCGTCACTGCGCTTGTTGGTGGCCGGGGAGATGAACTGGCTGAGCAGGTAGCCGTGGCCCATGTGGATTTCGATGGCATCGAAGCCGGCGCGTTTCACGAAGGCCGCGGCGTCGTGGTACTCCTTCAGGGTCTTGCGGATGTCCGCATCGCCCATGGCGCCGGCGAAGGGCACGCCGGAGAACAGCCCGTACTGGTTGATGCAGGCGCTGGGGCCACGCGGGCGCGGGATGTTCTGCGGGCGGTTGCGGCTGAAGAAGCCGCAGTGCGCCAGCTGCGCCGACACCGCGCCGCCCTCGCGGTGCACCGCGCCGGCCAGCTCGCTGAGCTTGGCGAAGACGCCTTCGTGCATCCACATCTGGTCGGAGAAGGTCAGGCCGTCGGGCGACACCCCGCAGTAGGCCACGGTGCTCAGGCCGACGCCGCCACGCGCCATGCGTGCGTGGTGTGCGACGAGGTCGTCGCTGGGCACGCCGCCCTGGCACATGCCCTCGAAGGTGGCGGTCTTGATCACGCGGTTGCGCAGGGCCAGGCCGGCCAGGTGGGTGGGAGCGAAAACCTTGTCCAGCGCGTCTTGCGGGGTCATCTCAAGCCTCCTGGGCCGGGGTGAAGGGGACGAACTCGACGACTTCCAGGTCGAAGCCGGACACCGCCTTGTAGGGAGCCGGGAAACTCATCAGGCGCATCTGGTGTACGCCCAGGTCGCGCAGGATCTGCGCGCCAACGCCCAGGGTGCGCTGGGGGAAGGTCGGCACTTGCAGACGCGGCCCGTGGGACAGCTGGTCGAGGATGGCGGCGGCACTTTCCTGCTGCGCCAGCAGCACCAGCACGCCGCTGCCTTCGGCGGCGATATGTTCCAGGGAGCGGTCCAGGCTCCATTGCTGCGGCCCGCGCGGTGGCTCGCCGGCCAGCAGGTCGCGGAATGTTTCCACCGCCTGTACGCGTACCAGCACCGGCCGTGCCGGGTTCACCTCGCCACGCACCAGGGCCAGGTGCACGACGTCCTTGAAGGCATCGTGGTAGGCGCACACGCGGAACGGGCCGTGGCGGGTGTCGATGCGGTATTCGCCGCTGCGGGCGATGGTGCCTTCGTGGAGGATGCGGTGGTGGATCAGTTCGGCGATGCCGCCCATGCGCAGGTCATGGCGTTGGGCAAAGGCGCGCAGGGTTTCGCCACGGGCGTTCTCGCCCTCCTCGTCGAGGATGCCAGCGAGCAGCGCCGCCGGCTGCAATCCGGCCAGCCGGGTCAGGTCGCAGGCCGCCTCGGCGTGGCCGGCGCGGCTCATCACCCCGCCGGGCAGCGCACGCAGCGGGAAGACGTGACCGGGGCTGACCAGATCGGCCGGGCCGCTGGCCGGGTCCACCGCGACCTGCACGGTGCGCGCACGGTCGGCGGCGGAGATGCCGGTGGTGATGCCTTTGGTGGCCTCGATGGAGACCATGAAGCCCTTGCCTTCGCCACGCGGGTTGTCGGTCATCGGCTTGAGGCCGAGTTCGTGGCAGCGCGTGTCGGTCAGCGCCAGGCAGATCAGCCCGCGCGCCTCGCGGGCGAAGAAGTTCAGCGCAGCGTCGTCGACGAACTCGGCGGCCTGCAGCAGCATGCCATCGCCTCCGTCATCCTCGCCGTCGACCAGCACCACCGGCTGGCCACGACGCAGGGCTTCGATCAGGTGCAGCGGACTGTCCAGCGTCATGCTCGTCTCCTCAGGCCAGGTTGCCGCGCAGCCAGGCCGCCGCTTCCGCGAGGTAAGCCGCGGCGCGGGGGGCGAAGGGTGCGAAGCTGGCGAAGCCGTGGATCATGCCCTCGGCGCGCACCAGGGCGACTTCGGCGCCAGCGCTGCGGGCGCGCTCGGCGAAGGCTTCACCCTCGTCGCGCAGCGGGTCGTATTCGGCGCTCATCAGCAGGGTCGGCGGCAGGCTGCCGAGATCGGCGGCGTGCAGCGGCGAGGCCAGCACGTCCAGCGGCGCGGGCCACTGGCCCAGGTACTGGCGCCAGAACCAATGCATCATCGAGGCTTCGAGGAAGTGGCCCTTGGCGAATTCGCGGTAGGAGGCGGTGCCGCAGCTCTGGTCGGTCACCGGGTAGAACAGGCACAGCGCGTTCGGGCGCGGCCCGCCGCGCTGGTTGAGCAGGCGCGCAGCGGCGATGGACAGGTTGCCGCCAGCGCTGTCGCCGGCCAGGGCCAGGCGCGAGGCATCGGCGCCCAGTTCGGCGGCGCGCTCGACCAGCTCGCAGGTGGCGCGGTAGCAATCCTCCGCCGGCCCGGGGAAGCGGGTTTCCGGCGCCAGCCGGTAGCCCACCGAGGCGACCGCCGCGCCCGTGGCCAGGGCCAGGCGACGGCAGAGGTCATCGTGGGTATCGATGGTGCCGGCAACGAAGCCGCCACCGTGGAAGAACACCAGCAGCGGCAGGCCGGCCTCGGCGCTCGGGCGGTACAGCCGCGTCGGGAGATCATTGGCCAGGCGCAGGTCGCGCACTTCGGTCAGTGCAACGATTTCACCGGGCAGGCCCTGGTCGGCGAAGCTGCGGTAGGTGGTGGCGTCGAGGGTGTCGAAGTCGAGGGCGAAGGCGCCGGCGAACTGTTCGAGCAGAGCCTGCATATGGGGATCGAGGGCCATGGTCACTCCTTCTTATACGTCGGCCATCAGGAAGACCGGGTTGGTCTCGTCGAGAATGCTTTGCGTGCGGGCCTGCAGCGCAGGCTTGAAGTCCGGGTGCGGCAAGATCCAGAAGCGCTTCTCGTCGATAGCCTGGAACACTCGCACCGCCAGTTCGTTCGCCGACATGCCCTGGCGAATGCTCTGTTCGAGCAGCGAGCCCAGCGCGGCGCCGGCGCCCTCGCCCGCCTGGTCGGAAGACATGATGCGGCTGGCCACCGGCCCCGGGCAGAGCACCGAGACACCGACAGGCGCGTTGAGGGCGACCATCTCGTGGTGCAGCACTTCGGAGAGTGCAACCAGCGCCTGCTTGGTCACCGTGTAGGCGGCCAGGAACGGGCTGGTGAGCAGGCCGGCGAGCGACGCGGTGTTGATCACGTGGGCCGGACGGCCCTGGGCCAGCAGGGTCGGCACGAAGACCCGCAGGCCGTTGATCACGCCCACCAGGTTGATGTCGAGCATGCGCTGCCACTGTGCCGCGCTCAGCTCCCAGCTGGCGCCGGTCTGCATCACCCCGGCGTTGTTGAACAGCAGGTCGACGCCGCCGAACTGCGCCAGCGCGGCATCGCGCAGGGCCGCGAGGTCAGCCTCGCTGGCCACGTCGGTGGCCCGCGCCAGCACTTCGCTGCCGCTGGCGCGCAGTTGTCCGGCCAGGTCGTCGAGACCGGCCTGGTCGCGGTCGGCCAGCACCAGGCGCAGGCCCAGTTTCGCCGCGTGTTCCGCCAGCCCCCGGCCGATACCACTGGCGGCACCGGTGATCACGGCCACTTGGCCTTGTCGAACGCTCATCGTCATTCCTCTTTCTCAGTCCGCCGTTACCAGCAGGACCTGCTTGGTACGGGCCAGGCCCTGCTGCAGGCGTGTATGGGCCACGGCCACGTCGGCCAGTGGCAGCTGTTCCAGACGCGGCGGCACCAGCGCGCCGCTGGCCAGCAGATCGGCGACCCGTTGCAGGGTGGCGCCACTGGGCATGCGGCTGTAGGCCACCGCCATGCGCACGCCCAGGCGCTCTGCCGCAGCCATGTCCGGTGCGCCGTCGCCCGGCGCCAGGGTGAGGATCGACACCAGGATGCCGTTCCTGCGCAGCAGCCCCAGCGGGTCGGGCAGGCTGCCGCCGCCGATGCAGTCGAGCACCAGGTCGACGCCTTCGGTGGACCAGTCACGCAGCACCGCGCCGATGTCGTCGCGGCGGTAATCGATGGCGCACTCGGCGCCCAGGGCGGCAACGTGCTCGCGGTTGTCGGCGCTGCAGGTGGTGGCGACCCACGCGCCGGCATGTCGGGCGAGCTGGATGGCGAAACCGCCCACCGCGCTGCCGCCGCCATGCACCAGCACCCGCTGGCCGGCTTGCAGACCGCCCTCGTCGAACAGGCCAGCCCAGGCGGCCAGGGCCGGGGTCGGCACCGCGGCGGCGGCGGCGAAGTCCAGCGACTGCGGCATGCGCACCACGGAGGCGCGGGAGACGCAGGCGTATTCGGCGTAGGAACCCCACTTGCCGGCGCCGACGTCGCTCTGGGCGAACACCGGGGTGCCGACCGGCAGGTCGTCCACGCCCTCGCCTACCTCAGCCACGGTGCCGGACAGGTCGAAGCCCAGCACCAGCGGGAAGCGGTATTCGAAGAAGCCGGCGAGATAGCCCTCGCGGCATTTCCAGTCGGCCGGGTTGACCCCGGCATGGCTGACCCGCACCAGCACTTCGCCGGGGCCGGGGCGTGGCGTTTCGACCTCGGCCAGTTGCAGGACTTCGGCGCCGCCGACACGTTGAATGATCACTGCGCGCATCGAGGGGCACTCCGTTGGGCCAGGCTCAGCAGGCTGCTGTCGAAGGGGCAGAAGGCGTGGGCGATGGAGTCGACCAGCCATTCGGGGAATTCCGGGTCGAACCAGCGATCCACCCAGCCCCAGTGATAGGGATGCGCCAGGTACTCGCCCTGCAGGTCGGGAAGGCCGGCGAACTCCTGCTGCCAGACGTAGGTCCAGCGGCTGTCGCCAATGACTTCGGAGAGCTGCCAGTTGCGGATGCCTTGCATGTACGCCGGCATCCGCAGCAGATCGCGTTCGAGCGCTTCACGCTGGTCAGGGGCGGCATCGGCTTTGACATGCAGCAGCAGGGTGCGCCAGATGCCGCCGGTCAGTTGCGGGTCGCGCAGACCACCGCCGATGCGGCGGTAGGCGTGGCGCTCCAGGCGGGCGGCGCCGGGTACGTGCGCCAGGCGCTCGGCCAGGGTATGACCGGGGTTCTGGTCGAAGATCAGGTCGAGGGTGCAGTCCGAGGCGCCCCAGCTGCCGGGCAGGTTGGCGCCCAGGGCCAGGTGCCGGAAGCCCGGCAGCCCGCTGAGTCGCTCACGCAGCAAGGTCGCAAGATCCGAGGGGTTGGCACCGGCGGCGAGGTCGAGCTGTACGCTTTCAGCCCACATGGCTCAGCCCTCCCTGGTGCTCCAGCAGCTGGCCGGCATCGCCCAGCACATGGCGCCGGCGACTCAGGCACAGGCCATCCACCTGCGCCCAGAACTGCATCGCCTGCGGCCCCAGACGGCTGCGCATGCCGTAGTAGCCCCAGACATCGGGCACCTGCCAGAGCAGCCAGAGGGAATTGGGTCGCCCCGGTACCGCCACCGGCGGCGATACCCAGCGCTGCTCAAGACTCAGGCCGCGCTCGGCACAGGACGGCAGATAAAGCTCCGCCAGGGCTTGCATCACCGTATCGATGTGCTCGGCATCGAGGGTGATCTCATCGAGTATGCGGATCATCGAGAATTCCCGCGTCTTGTTGTTGTGCAGGCCAGTAAATCGATCCCCTGTTTTCCGGCCATCGTCCATTCAGACGATGCCGTCACCGCTCTGGCTTGCAGAATCCAACCAGGCCCTTGCCGCCACCCACCCCCTGCCTGCGGCACCCGATGGGAGAACAACAAGATGAGCACGCTGCACCGAATCGAAGCCCGCCCCATAGAAGACCGCTACGCGCGTGGCTGGCACTGCCTGGGGCTGGCCAGCCAGTACCGCGACGGAAAGGCGCACCGCCTGGATGTGTTCGGCACCCGCCTGGTGGCCTTCCAGGGCGAAGATGGCCAGCTGAATATCCTCGACGGCTACTGCCCGCACATGGGCGCCGACCTGAGCGACGGCTGCGTGGAAGGCAACAGCCTGCGCTGCCCGTTCCACGAATGGCGCTGGGGCGCTGACGGTGTATGCGACGACATTCCCTACGCCAAGCGCATTCCGCCGCGGGCGAAGATCAAGTCGTGGCCGGTGATGGAGCAGAACCAGCTGCTGTTCGTCTGGAACGACCCTGAAGGCAATCCGCCCATCGCCAGCCAGGCGATCCCGCGCATCGACGCCTGCTACGACGACGCGTGGGCCGAATGGGAAGTGGCTGACATCAAGATCGACACCAACTGCCGCGAACTGGTGGATAACGTCTCCGACATGGCGCACTTCAAGAGCGTCCACGGCGCGCCCATCGACGACTTCAGCAACCACTTCGAAGCGCACACCGCCACCCAGGTGATGCGCGGCCGCAGCGCCCGCCTGTCCGGCGACAGCGAGCTGACCACCGTGGCCACCTACTTCGGCCCGGCGTACCAGATCACCGAGATGACCGGTGCCATGGGCGGCCAGCCGATCCATTCGATCCTGCTCAACTGCCACGTGCCGATCAACCAGAACAGCTTCACCCTGCGCTACGGCGTGCTGGTGAAGAAGGTGCCGGGGCTGACCACCGAGGAAAACCGCGCTGTGGCCCAGGCCTACGTGGAGCAGGCGCGCCTGGCGTTCTACGAGGACGTGGCGATCTGGCACACCAAGACCCGTGTCGACAACCCGCTGCTGTGCGACGGCGACGGCCCGGTCTACCAGCTGCGCAAGTGGTACGAGCAGTTCTACACCAACGTTGCCGACCTGCCGGCGAACCTGTCCGAGCGCAAGGATTTCATCGTCTGCGCGGCGCAGGCCGAGCCGGCCTGAACCACCCGTCTCCTGCCTTGAGGGACGGATTGCCTTCTGCGAAAAGCGCCGATTAATCTCGTCGGCGCTTTCCTACTACAAAAATAAGAAATGGTTCACCAATGGCACACTCGCTTTCGCTCGACCAGTTCAGCGGAATGCTCGGCAATCTCTATCAGGGCCCCCTGGAGCCCACGCCGTGGCAGTCCTTCCTTGGCCAGATCAACCAGTTCCTCGGCGGCAAGTACACCACCTTCATCCTGCGTCCGCCCAGCGACCAGAACGAGGGGCTGATGGTCAACACCAACGGCAGTTCGGCCGCAGTGGTGGCCTCCTACAATCAGTACTATTTCAACCTCGATCCCTTCGTCGACCTGCCCAGCGGCCAGGTGGTGATCCTGGATGAGTTCGTCTCCAAGGAAGAATGGCTGGCGTCGGAGTTCTACCGCAATTTCCTCGAGCCGGTGGGTGTGTTCCATATCCTCGGCGCCGACATCCGTACCAGCGATGGCGCCCTGTGCCGTATCCGTGTCAGCCGTGGCGTCGAGTCCCCCGGCTTCACCGAGAACGACAAGGCCCTGCTGGCCTATTTCGTGCCGCACCTGGAGCGTTCGGTGATGCTGCACACGCAGATCAACCGCATCGAGACCGAGCGCAACCTCTACGCCGGCGCGGTGGACCAGTTCGCCGTCGGCACCATCATCCTCGACGAAACCGGCAAGATCCTGCAGACCAACCAGGTGGCGGAAAACCTGCTGGGCGAAAAGGACGGCCTGAAGATCAGCGGCGACACCCTGCAGGTCGGCACCCCGCGCGACAGCCAGGAGTTCCGCCGCCTGGTGAAGCAGGCCCTGCAGTCGCAGAAAAGCTCGCAGCCGTCGGTGGTTGAGGCCATGCGCGTGCAACGCCCGTCCGGCCGCTCGGACCTGGGCATCATCGTGCGCTCGGTACCCTTGAGCGAGTGGAACGAAGGCAAGCATTGCCCGTCGGTGGTGATCTTCGTCAGCGACCCGGAGCAGGAATCCCGCGCGCCCCAGGAGATCGTCAAGGCACTGTTCGACCTGACCCCGGCCGAGGCGCAGCTGGCCATGCTGCTAGCCAACGGCCTGACCCTGGACGAAGCCTCCGACGAGCTGGGCATCAGCCGCAATACGGCGCGCGCCCACCTGCGCTCGACCTTCTCCAAGACCGGGGTGACCCGGCAGACCATGCTGGTGCGCCTGATCCTGCGCAGTGTGGCCACCCTTGGCTAGTCCAAGTGGACGATTTGGCCACCTCGCCTCCGAGACTAACGTGCGAAGCATGGGGTTAGTCGACGAGGCCGATGCCATGTCCAGGTTCATCCCGCTGCTGATCACGCTCATCATCTGTGCCAGCCTGCTGACCGCGCACTTCATGCTGTGCTTCTACGAAGACGCGAGGCTGCAGGCGGCCCGCAATACACTCCAGCTGCCGACCCCACCCTGCATTCTCGGCAGTTGCCTGCGCCAGCTCCCCTGACCGGCAAACGTAGGGCGTACAACCGTTCGCGGTTGTACGCCGATATGCCTCGCTCATTACCGGCTCCACGATCAAGCCCAGAACGGCTGAATTCCCGGCTCCGTGGCCGGTCCCAGAGTGCTCGGCCACCATGGTCAAACGGCGTATAACGTCGAGCGTTATACGCCCTGCGCCATGGCAAGCCTTACGCCTGCACCGCCAACGCGCTAGGGTGGCCGTACGGTATCGCAGGGAGAGGCCCATGAACTGGCTCGAACATCGCATTCCCCCGCCCCTGGTGGCGGTGCTCCTCGGCACGCTGATGTGGCTTCCGGCCCGCCCGCTGCCCCCGTTCGGCGGCCGGCTATGGCTGGCGCTGCTGGTGCTGCTGGCCGGCATCGCGGCGTGCCTGGCCGGCGTGCTGTCCTTCCGCCGCGCACGCACTACCGTCAATCCGATGAAACCGGAAACCGCCTCCGCGCTGGTGGTGGCCGGCATCTACCGCCACACGCGCAACCCGATGTACCTGGGGTTTGCCCTCGTGCTGCTGGCCTGGAGCATCGCCCTCGCCTGCCTGCCCGCCGTGCTGGGAGTGATTGCCTTCGTGCTGTACATCAACCGCTTCCAGATCGCGCCTGAAGAACAGGCCCTGCGACGCCGGTTCGGGGCGAACTTCGATGCCTATTGCCGGCGGGTGCGGCGCTGGGTCTGAGTGCAACGGGCCGCTACAGACCGCAGGCCAGCGGCCTCAAGGCCCATCTTCAGGGCTGAACGCGAGGCTCCGCCTCGAAGGCACTACGCAGCAGCTCGACGAACGCCGGCGCCGGTGGGATATCCACGCTGTCGATGCGCTTGACCGGCACCGCTGGCGTCCAGGAGTTCATTACCACGGCGCCGGCCAGGCGCGGCAATTCCTGGCGATCAATGCAGCGCACCGACTGGCGCACGCCGAGCTGCTCCAACTGGCGACGCAGGATGGCCATGGTGGTGCCGCCGAGCATCCGTGCCTTCGGCCAGATCACCGTCTCGCCGTCCCAGAACGCCAGGTTCCAGATGGTGCCTTCGCTCAAGCGGCCGCGATGGTCGGCGAACACCGCATCGTCGAAGCCGGCGGCCACCGCTTCGCGCAGGTACCAGGTCTTGGCGATCTCGCCGACGTGCTTGATCTCCGGCAGCACCCGCTCGTGGTTGGCGATGGCCAGCGAGAGCGGCCCCTGCGGGCCATCGGAAGGCGGCGCGGTGCGCACCAGCAGTTCCGGTCTGTGTTCAGGCCCTGCCACGGTGAACTCGCCCGCCGGTGAATACACCGTGGCCATCAGCGACGCGTCAGCCGGTGCCTGCGCCAGCGCGGCACGCAGGGCAGCGCGAATCTCCTCGTCGGCATGGCTCTGGCCGAAAAGCCGCTGCGAGGCGTTGCACAGGCGTTCCAGGTGCAAGTCGAGGCCGCGAATGCCGCCGTCGCGCACCTGCATGGCGGTGAAGTGTGCATAGCCGGCGAAGGCCAGGGGTGCGAGGTCATCGGCGCTGGCGGGCCGGGTGTTGCGTTGGGTGATGTAGGGATGAATGGCGGCTGACATGGCGCTGGCTTCCTCTGCTTGATTATCAAGTGAACTCACTATCCGGTTTTGACTAAGCCAGGAGAAACGAGTATTTCTCGACAGATCATCAAATAGGATTTGAAGATCGATGAGCCGCTCCTTTCCCGGCATCCGCTCCCTGCGCACCTTCGAGGCCGCCGGCCGCCACCTGAACTTCACCCGTGCGGCGGAGGAAGTCGGCCTCACGCCGGCCGCAGTCAGCCATCAGATCAAGGAGCTGGAAGACCAGCTCGGCCTCGCCCTCTTCACCCGCACCAGCCGCAGCATCCAGCTGACGCCCGGCGGCGCGCTGCTGCTGGAAGCGGCGACGGAATCCCTCGACCTGTTGCGCCGCGCCACCGTGCGCGCCCGGCGTTTGTCGCGCAGCTCCGAGCAGTTGCGCGTCTCGCTGACCGCACGCTTCGCCACCCACTGGCTGCTGCCACGCCTGCCGGCGTTTCGCGCGCTGCATCCGGGCCTGAAGCTCAGCTTCGACGTCAGCGACGAGCTGCGGGATTTCGCCGTCGACGATGTCGACCTGGCCATTCGCTTCGGCAGCGGTCACTACCCCGGCCTGCGGGCCGAGCGGCTATTCGATACGCTGATCGTGCCGGTGTGCTGCCCGAGCCTGCTGACGGAAGGGCCACCCCTGCGCGAGCCACGGGACCTGCTGGCCCACACCCTGTGCTTTGTAGATTGCGAAACCGAGGGTGCGCCCTGGCCGGACTGGGCACGCTGGATGGCGGCGGCGGGCGTAGAGGACTTCGACTCCAGCAGCTGCGTCGCCTTCGACGACACCAGCCATGTGGTGCAGGCGGCGCTGGAAGGCGGCACCGTCGGGCTAGCCGACCGCGCCCTGGTCACCCGCGAGCTGGAACAGGGACTGCTGGTGCAGCCCTTCGAACTGGGCGTGCCAGTGGCCGAGAATTACGCCTACAACCTAGTCTACCCGCAGGCCAGCGCGGACGACCCGCGGGTAACGGCCTTCCGCGACTGGATACTCGGCGAGATGGCCACCCATTGATCGACCGGGAGGCGCCTGTACGACTTGCCATTGCCACGCTTTCCTGCGAAAACCCACGCCCTCGCGGCGCCGTGCCGCCACCCATCATGAGAGAACGCCATGAGCAGCGAACTGCAGATCGAAGATATCGTCGTCGGCGACGGCAAGGCCGTGGTCAAGGGCGCCCTGATCACCACCCAGTACAAGGGCACCCTGGAGGACGGCACCGTCTTCGATTCGTCCTACGACAAGGGCCGCGCGTTCCAGTGCGTGATCGGCACAGGTCGTGTCATCAAGGGCTGGGATATTGGTCTCATGGGCATGAAGGTCGGCGGCAAGCGCAAGCTGTTCGTGCCCGCGCACCTGGCCTACGGCGAGCGCCAGGTCGGCGCACACATCCAGCCCAATTCCAACCTGCACTTCGAGATCGAACTGCTGGAAGTCCTCACCCGCGACGACTGATGCTCAGGCAGGCGCAGCTTCCACGCTGCGCCGCATGGCCAGGATCGCCGTCGGGCCCTGGGCCTTGCGGGTGAACCACAGTACCCGGCTCACCCCACGGGTGATCGCCACGTAGGCCAGGCGCAGTTGCTCATCCTGCTGGGCCTGGTCATAGCTGCTGGCGAAGAAGCCCGAGGCCGCGTAAAGCGCGCTGCGCAGCGGGTGCTTCTCCGGCGGCGCGCAGTCGTCGACGATGATCGCCACTTCCGCCTGCAGGCCCTTGGCGCGGTGGATGGTCATGCCCTTCACCGGCAACTTGCGGTCCAGCTCGCCGAGGATGGTCTGCAGGGTTTCATTGCGCCGGCTGAGCAGCAGCACGGCGGTCTTCTCCCGCGATCCGCGTGCAGCAACGTGCTCGCACTGCTTGCGGATTTCCTCCAGCAGGATCGGCAGGTTGTTGCGCGCATCGAAGCGCTGCACCAGCTTCACCCCGTGGTCGCCCGCCTCCGCCGACTTGAAGGCGCGGCAGGTCTTGGCCTGCTTGCTGGCCACGCCCACCAGCACCCGCTCGCCGTCGCGGATCACCGGGTCGATGCTGCGGTAGTTGGTCTCCAGCAGCAGCACGCGGCTCTTGCGCCGGCCCTTGCTGGGGAAGTGCCGGTCGAAGTCCATGAACAGTTCCGGCGAACTGCCGCGCCAGGCGTAGATGGATTGCCAGTCATCGCCGATGGCCATCAGGCTGACCACCTCGCCGCGCCTGGCGAGGTCGCGGTGCAACGCTTGCAGCCATTGCACGATCTGCGGCGAGACGTCCTGGAACTCGTCGATCAGGAGGTGCTGGAACGGCGCCAGGGCCTCGGCCGGCAGCTTGCCGTCGCCGAGCTGGTCGGTGAGGCGCTGGAAGGCCAGGTTGAAGGTCAGCAGGCCCTGCTCCTGCAAGGCAGTGTCGAAGGCGCTCCAGAACAGTTGCAGTGCTTCGATGAACTGGCGCTCGCGAGTCGGGCAGCCGAGCCTCGATGGCTGTAGCCGGTCGATGCGCAGGCCGATGCTCTCGATGAATCCGGACTGGGCGTAGAACGCCTCGAACAGCGGCAATGCAATGAACTCGCCAGCGAGCTTGAAGGCATCCAGCGGCGCCTTGCCAATGCGCGGCGGCTTACCGTCTTCGCCAGCTTCGGGCGGTGCCGGCAGGTCGAGCAGCTGATGGACCAGCGTGCGGAACGGAGCCTGATCGGCGTAGCACTGCTGGTAGACCTGCTTGAGCAGGCGCTGCTGCGCCGGGCGCAGGCGGCCTGCGAGCAAGGGGTTGTCCAGCTCGCTGGCGGGATCGCGCTCGTCCAGTTGCTCGAACCAGCGCGGATTCTTCAGCGCCACCTTGGCCAGGGTGCCCATGGCCGAGTGGAAGGTGCGCACGCACTGCCGCGCCTGCGCCACGTCGAACGGATGGCCCCAATAGCCGAGCACCTTCACCAGTTGCTCGCGCAGCTGCGCGCAGGACGCGTTGGTGAAGGAAATCACCGTTACCTTCTCGGCGTCGATGCCGAGGTGGCAGAGCATGTAGACCACCCGCAATACCAGCGTGGTGGACTTGCCGGAACCAGCGCCGGCGAAGATGCGGGCCAGCGGTTCGGGCGCGAGGATCATCGCCCACTGCTCGTCCGACGGCAGGCTCACCACACCGTGGGCGGCCGCCTGGGCCACGCGCTGGCGCATGTCGAGGGCGTGCTGTTCATCGGGCGCCTTGGCGGTGCCGTAGATGCCAGCTGCGGCGGGTGCTCGCGGGCGCTTCGGCGCAGGCTTGTCACCCTCTTTCTTTGCCTTGGCACTGCGCTTGGCGGGCGCCTTGGACGCGCCTTTGGCCTTGCCGCGCCCACGGGGTTGCGGCCGCGCCGCTTCACGCTCGGTGCGCAGGTACTCGGTGGTACGGGGGAAATAACGCGCAAGGGCTTCGGCAAGCAGCCGTTTGTAGCGTTCGACAGCAGACTCCATGGGCCCTATCCGATCAGTTACAGCGTTGAATCATAAGCGCTTTTGGGCAGCGACAGGCAAACGGTCGCCCAGTGACATGCCAGTAGACAGCAATGGGATCGAGAGGATCCGGATTCGCAATCCGGTGCATGGGTTTGAGTCTGGAGGAGAGCCCGGCACACGGGCACCGGGTGGATCGCCAGCGGGTGGCGTCAATCGCGGACGAAGTCCGCTCCTACGAAAAGCAGACTCCTGCGTAGGAGCAACAGTCTTTTGTGCCCTTGTAGGATGGCGTAGAGCGAAGCGAAACCCATCAACATCGTGCACCGACAGCATGGGCATCGCTTCGCTCCACCCATCCTACGAATTGCGGCAACTCCAGTCCTGGTGCACGACTCCTGTAGGAGCGAACTCTGTCCGCGATCCGACCCGATCGCCGGCCTTGCCGGCGTCGGAGCGTTCGCGAGCAAGCTCGCTCCTACGAAAAGAAAATCAGCCCTCGAACAGCTCCACCTGCTCCGGCTCGCGCTTCATCAGCACGCGGCCATTGCGGATCGAGTACAGCGCCTTGGTCTGCTGGCGCACCGCTTCGTAATCGCTCTCCACCCCCAGTACCAGCAGGTTGGCCGGACGGCCGGCGGCGATGCCGTAGCGCGCGCCCAGATTCAGCGCGCGGGCGCTGTTGTCGGTGACCAGGTCCAGCGCGCGCTGCAGGTCGTCGAAGCCCATCATGTGGCAGATGTGCAGGCCGGCATCCAACACGCGCAGGATATTGCCGTTGCCCAGCGGGTACCACGGGTCCTTGATCGAATCCTGGCCGAAGCAGACGTTCATGCCGGCGCGGTCGATCTCGGCCACGCGGGTCACGCCACGGCGTTTCGGGAAGGTGTCGAAGCGGCCCTGCAGGTGGATGCTTTCGGTTGGGCAGGAGACGAAGTTGATGCCCGAACGCTTGAGCAGGCGGAACAGCTTGGAGCAGTAGGCGTTGTCGTAGGAACCCATCGCCGTGGTGTGGCTGGCGGTGACGCGGCCACCCATGCCCCGCACGCGGGCTTCCTCGGCGAGCACTTCGAGGAAGCGCGAGTTCGGGTCGTCGGTTTCGTCGCAGTGCACGTCCACCAGGCAACCGGTGCGCTCGGCCAGGTCCATGAGGAACTTGATCGAGCTGACGCCCTGCTCGCGAGTGTTTTCGAAGTGCGGGATACCACCGACCACGTCCGCGCCGAGGCGGATCGCCTCTTCCATCAGCTCGCGGCCGCCCTCGTAGGACTCGATGCCCTCCTGCGGGAAGGCAACGATTTGCAGGTTCACCAGATGCCGGGCTTCTTCGCGGACTTCGACCATGGCCTTGAGCGCGGCCAGGGTCGGATCGGTCACGTCGACGTGGGTGCGCACGTGCTGGATGCCGTGGGCGGCCAGCATGCGGAGGGTGGTGTGGGCGCGGGACTTGGTGTCCTCGTGCGTAATGGTTTCCTTGCGCTGGGCCCAGCGCTCGATGCCCTCGAACAGCGTACCGCTCATGTTCCATTCCGGCTCGCCGGCGGTCAGGGTGGCGTCGAGGTGGATGTGCGGCTCCACCAGCGGGGCGATGGCCAGGTTGCCACGGGCGTCGATGTCGTCACCGCTGGCGGCCACGGTACCGGCTTGCTGCACGACTTCGGCGATGACGTCGCCGTCGCAGCGGATGGTGAACAGGCCGGTCTGCTTGCGCAGCGAGGCGTTGATGATCTTCATGGGCTGGTTATTCCTCTCAGGCTATTCGTGGCGCGGCGCGTTGGACATGCGCCAGATGAGCAGCGCCACGGAGGTATTCAGGCGGAATTGCGCGTCGTCCAGGGACTGGCCGCTCAGGGCCTCGATGCGCGCGACCCGCTGGTTCAGGGTGTTACGGTGGATGCCCAGGCGCTGTGCCGCCTTGAGCGCGTTGCCGTTCTCCTGGACGAGCGCGTCGAGCGTCTCGATCAGCAGGTGCGGCTGTTTGCGGCCCGGCTCCGAGAGCGGGCCGAGGGTGTCCTTCATGAACTGCTCGACCACCGCCCGATCGGGGATCGCCCGCAGCAGGCGCAATACGCCCAGCTCACGGTAGTCGCAGAGTCCTCCGGGCGCCTGCATGCCTTCGGCGACGTCCAGCGCCTGGCGGGCTTCGAGCAGCGCGCGGGAGAATTCGGCGCAGGAATCGGCGCGGGCTGACAAACCGAGATAGGCCCGCAGCGGCGCCAGTTCCTGTTGCAGCTCGGCGGCCAGGGAGTGCAGTTCGGCGCGTTCGGCACTACCGGAATCGCCCAGCAGGAGGACGAACAGGTCGCCCTGGATCACCACCGGCAGGCGCTTGGGGCGCTCCTGCTGCCAGCTCTCCAGATGGTCGAGCAGGTGCTGGCGGGTCAGCTGCAGCACGCGCTCGGCCTCTTCCGGTTCCTGCTGCTGGAACAGTGTGTCGACGCCGGACAACCGCAGCGCCACCAGGCGACGCGGCGTCTCCAGCGGCAGCTCCAGATGCCGGGCGCGGCGGCGAACGATCTCCAGGCTCGGGTAATCGCCGCTGAGCAGCTGGCCGAGGATGTCGCGGCGCGAGGTCTTCACCTGGGTCATCTGCACCAGCGCCGTGCCGATCAGGTGGGTGACGATGACCATCTTCAGCGCGTAGGGCTGCTCGATCAGCGGCAGGCCTTCCGCTTCGGCCAGATGAACCACGGACGGCGGAATGCGCTGGATGAACTCGTCGCCGGTGAGGATGACGATGCCGGCGATGCCGCTGGCGACGCCTTCGCGCACCAGCTGTAGCAGGTTGGCTTCGTCACGGCTGTGGTTGATGCCGGTGACGAACACCAGCTCGCCGCCCATCACCCAGTCGGCGATGCCGACGTTCTCCGCCACGTAGGACCAGCGCACGCTGCGATGCACGTTGCGCGCGCCAGCCCGCAGCGCGAGGCTCTCCAGCCCCGGCAGACGGAGGATTTCCTCGACGCTCAGGCTCAAGCGCGCGGCTCGGCCACCGGCGCGCGGGCGCGGGTGACTTCGGTGAGGACGATGTAGCAGACGGCCGAAGCGGCGATGCCCACCAGCGGCGCGATCCACGGCGAGGCGTAGGCGAGACCTGCGCCGACCGCGTAGGACGCGAGGCCGGTCACGTTGAATGCCGGGATGTGGCTGCCCACCAGCGCCGGATACTCGCCGCGGTTGCGGTACCAGTAGTCGGCCATGATCACGCCACCCAGCGGCGGGATGATCGAGCCCAGCAGCACCAGGAACGGGATCAGCCATTCGTACATGCCACCGATGGCGAGGATGATGCCGATGCCGGCGGCGACCAGGGTCATGGTGCGGCGGCGCTCGCTGCGCACCAGGTGGCAGGCGGCGGCGGAGACGTTGTAGATGGTCGGCCCCTGGATGGTCCAGAGGTTCAGGCAGAGCATGATCACCGCGGCGAAGGACAGGCCCTGCAGCACCATCACTTCGACGATGTCGGCGTTCTGGTAGACGATGGCGCACCAGGCGCCGGCGACGATCATCAGGCCGTTGCCGATGAGGAAGGCGACCACGCTGGCGATCACCGCGATGCGCCCGCTGCGGGCCATGCGGGTCCAGTTGGTGGCCTGGGTCGCGCCACTGGCAAAGGTGCCGAAGACCATGGTCACGGCGGCGGAGAAGGTCAAGGTCTGGCTCGGTTCCTTCGCCAGCAGGCCGCTCCAGCCACCGGCGTGGTTGGTGGCGATGACCATGGACGCCACCAGCAGGATGAACATCAGCGGCACCGACACGCGGGACATGATGTCCAGGCCCTTGAAGCCGATGATCGCGGTGATCGAGAACAGCAGGCCGAACACCACCATCAGCGGGATGTTCAGCCACTCCGGCAGGGCCAGCATCTTCACCAGCACGATGGCCACGGTGGCGGTGCCCCAGGCGTACCAGCCCAGTTCTGCGAAGCCAAGGAGGAAGTCGGACAGCTTGCTGCCGCGCTCGCCGAAGCAGAAGCGGCCCATCAGCACGGTGTTCAGGCCGCTGCGCGAGGCGATCAGGCCCAGGGCGGCAGCGTAGACGGCGAGCAGCACGTTGCCGATGAAGGCAACCCAGAGCATGTCGACGAAGTCGAAGGCCATGCCGATCTTGCCGCCGGCGAACATGGTGCCGGTGAAGAAGGTGAAGCTGAACAGGACCATGGCGATGGGCAGCAGGCCTTTGCGCCCTTCCCTGGGCGTCGCGCTCAGGGGGAATTCACTGGGGGAAGTCATCCGGTATCTCCGCGGGATTGGTTGAGAGCCCGCTTGCAATCTGCTGCGCGTCGGCCGTAGGGCGTTGGCAAGCGCCCTCAGATGCTCATTTACAGAACGTAAACTCCGCTCTTCGGGCGCTTGCCGCCTCCTACGGCTCTAGCTCGCAAGATTGCAAACCAGCTCTATGGACTCCCGGCCCATAGCAAATAGCGGGCCGGAAAAGCCAATCAGGAACGACGCGGCGCATGTCGAACATTGTGAACTGTTCACAATGCACACTTCCGGTGGGTATAACGGCGTTTCAAGATAGCTCAAATGTGCATTGTGCGGATTTTCGGGGCACGATGCAGCTTTTTCGCACCAAATCTGACGAAACCCTGACTTGAGTTCCGAGCGTTCAGCGAGACTCGCCTAGCCGTTACACCCTCTGCCGCGCGGCTCAGACGTCGCTGCAGCGCGCAGTCTGGCGCAGGTAGCGCACGGCATGGACCTGCCCGTGGGAGTCCAGGTAGGTCATGGTGGCCAGGCTGACTTCGCAGCGTTCGTTGGGCTGCTCGATACGCAGCACCTTCGCCACGTCCAGCGGCATGCCGTAGTGATAGACAGGCGCCTCTTCGGCAAAGGCGGTGATGGAAAGCAGCACGGCGGGGACGGCGAACAGAAGGGATAGGGCGGATTTCATGGCAGCAGCCTCAACGATCACGCGGGTCGCGCCATTCGTGGCCCACAACTGAAAATCTAGTCGAACGGCCGCCTGTGGCACAGCGCGGCTTCGACAATGGAATCCTGCGGATATCGCAACAATGCGGCGCTGAGCAGGCACTGTCTGGTCGATTGTGTCGCCATTCGAAGGCGAACTGGCAAAATTTGCACGCCTTGAGCGATTGCAGCCACATCGGCGAGCCGCAAGAATGAGAGCCATCGATCGGATCGGAAGACGCCATGAAACGCGTGGCCATGCTGCTGTTCCCCGGCGTCCAGGCGCTGGACGTTTCCGGGCCGCTGGACGTGTTCGCCGAAGCCAACGCATTCGTGCCACCCGGCCAGGGTTACCAGGTCGTCACCCTTGCCGCACCACCCCTGCCCTTGCGCGCCTCCAATGGGCAGTGGCTGGGCGCCGACTTCAGCCTCGAACAGGGGCTTGCCGCCGATATCCTGCTGGTTCCCGGTGGCCCGAAATTACCTGAGGAAACGCCCAGCGCCGAACTGCTCGACTGGCTGCGCACCGCCTGTGCCCAGGCACCCCGCTACGGCTCGATCTGCACCGGCGCCTTCCTCCTCGGCCACGCGGGGCTGCTCGATGGCAGGCGCGTGACCACCCATTGGAGCGATGCGCGGCGGCTGGCTGAACGCTTCCCGCAGGCGCAAGTGGAGCCGGACCGCATCCATGTTCGCGATGGTGCGCTGGCGACCTCGGCGGGCGTCACGGCCGGTATCGATCTGGCGCTGGCCCTGGTCGCCGAAGACCACGGCGCGGCGGTGGCGCTGTCGGTGGCCAAGCGCCTGCTGGTGGTGGCCCAGCGTCAGGGCGGGCAGTCGCAGTTCAGCCCCTTCCTCCAGGCACCGGCGGATGAGACTTCGCCCGTCGCGCGCATCCAGCGCCATGTGCAGGAAAACCTCGACCAGCCCCTGGGCGTGCCGCAACTGGCCGCCGAAGTGGCGATGAGCCCGCGCAGCTTCGCCCGTATCTTCGTGCGCGAAGCCGGTGTGACGCCGGCGGAATTCGTCCAGCGCGCCCGCATCGACGCGGCGCGCGGATTGCTGGAAGGCAGTGACCTGGCATTGAAAGTGATCGCCTGGCGCTGCGGCTTCGGCAGCGCGGCGCGGATGCGGCGGGTGTTCGTGCAGCGGCTGGGGGTGACGCCCAGCGAATACCGCGAGCGCTTCCGGCGCGCCTGATCGAAAACCGCTTGCAAGGCTGGCGCGGCGGCGTGCGAATCACACAAATGATTCACTTGACACGATAATGATCCAAGTGTTTCATTTGCCTCGCAACGTCACCACACGATCAGCGCACCCCCGGGTGCGTGAGGACAATAACAATGACCGACTTCAAGCTGACCTATTCGACCATGTATGCCCCGCCAGCGGCCCTGCACGAGCGCTTCGAGCGGGCCCTGGACGAGGTCAGGGCGGATCTTGGGCGCGATCACGCGCTGTTCATCGACGGCAAGGACGTGTTCGCTGCCGCTCCGCTGGAAAAGCGCAGCCCGGTCGATCAGAACCTGCTGCTGGGGCGTTTCCATGTAGCCGAGCGCGAGCAGGTCGACGCCGCCCTCGCCGCCGCCCGCAGCGCCTTCCCCGCCTGGCGCGCAATGCCATGGCAGCAACGTATCGAGCTGATGCGCCGGGTGGCCCGGCTGATCGAAGAGCGGGTCTACCATATCGCCGCCGCAGTCAGCCTGGAGACTGGCAAGAATCGTATGGAGGCACTCGGCGAGGTCCAGGAAACCGCCGTCTTCTTCGATCACTACAGCGACCTGATGGAGCAGAATCAGGGCTTCGACCATGCGCTGCCGAACGACCCGCTGAGCGACTTCACCAGCCGCAACCGCAGCATTCTCAAACCCTATGGGGCCTGGGTGGTCATCGCCCCGTACAACTTCCCCTTTGCCCTGGCCGGCGGTCCCACCAGCGCCGCACTGGTCACCGGCAACTGCGTGGTACTCAAGGGCGCCAGCGAAACTCCCTGGGCCGGACGGCTGCTCGCCGAATGCATCCGCGATGCCGGCATCCCCGATGGTGTATTCAACTACCTGTGCGGCAGCGGGCGCGTCGCCGGCCGGGCCCTGGTCGAGCACGAGGATACGGCCGGCATCACCTTCACCGGCTCCTATGAAACTGGCATGGGCATCGCCCGCGCCCAATTGGCGCGAGACTATCCGCGGCCGTGCATCGCCGAAATGGGCGGCAAGAATGCGGTGATCGTCAGCCGCCACGCCGACCTGGAGCGGGCGACGCTGGGCATCCTGCGTTCGGCCTACGGCATGCAAGGCCAGAAATGTTCGGCGCTGTCGCGCATCTATGTCGAGGAAGCAGTGGCCGATGCCCTGATCGAACGCCTGGTGCAACAGATCGCCACGATCCGCATCGGTGATCCGGCCCAGCGCGCCCACTGGATGGGACCGGTGGCAACGCGCGCGGCCTATGACGACTTCGCCGGCTACAGCAAGCAGCTGCAGCAGCACGGCGCACGCTTGCTCGCCGGTGGCGAACAGTTGCGTGGCGAGGGCTTCGCCGATGGCCTGTACTGCGCGCCGACCCTCGCCGAGGCACCACTCGATCACCCACTGTGGAAAGTCGAGATGTTCCTGCCCATCGCCATGCTCGCCCGGGTATCCAACCTGGAACAGGCACTCGCAGAGGCCAATGACAGCCCCTATGGCCTCACCGCCGGGTTCTACGGCAGCGCCAGCGAGACCGACTGGTTCTTCGAGCACATCGAGGCCGGCGTTACCTACGCCAACCGCCCGCAGGGCGCGACCACCGGCGCGTGGCCCGGCTACCAGCCCTTCGGCGGCTGGAAGGGTTCGGGCAACACCGGCAAGGCGATCGCCTCGTTCTACTACTTGCCGCAGTACCTGCGCGAACAGTCGCAGACCCGCGTCGACTAACCCAGCCTCTCCGCGCCGATCGCGGCGCCGCCTTCATGCACGTATTTCAGGAGTGTTCCATGTCCATCCAGCACATCGTCACCGCCCTGCCCGGCCCCAAGGCCCAGGCCATGATCGAGCGCGACACCGCCGTCGTTTCCCCGTCCTACCCTCGCGATTACCCCTTCGTCATGAGCCACGGCCGCGGTGCGGAAGTCTGGGATGTCGACGGCAACCGCTTCCTCGACTTCGCCGCCGGTATCGCCGTGTGCTCCACCGGCCACAGCCATCCGCAAGTGGTCGACGCGGTGAAACAGGCCGCCGACAAGTTCCTGCACATTTCCTCTGATTACTGGCACGAGGAACAGATCCGCCTGGCCGAAACCATCAATCGTCTGGCGCCCTTTGGCGAACCCGCCATGACCTTCTTCTGCAACTCCGGCACCGAAGCCGTGGAAGGTGCGCTGAAACTGGCGCGCTACGTCACCGGCCGGCAGCGCTTCATCGGCTTCATCGGTGGCTTCCACGGACGCACCATGGGCTCGCTGTCGTTCACCGCCAGCAAGTACACCCAGCAGGCCGGTTTCTTCCCCGGCATGCCCGGGGTCACCCATATCCCCTACCCGAACAACCTGCGCCCATTGCTGGCCGGAGTCGACCAGGGCCAGGCAGTGCTGGACTACCTGGAGAACGTGCTGTTCCAGAGCAACGTGCCGGCCCACGAGGTCGCGGCCATCCTGCTCGAACCGATCCAGGGCGAAGGCGGCTACCTGCTGCCGCCTGAAGGTTTCCTCGCCGGCCTGCGCGCGCTGTGCGACCGTCACGGCATCCTGCTGATCGCTGACGAAGTGCAGTCCGGCGCCGGCCGCACGGGGAAGATGTTCGCCTGCGAGCACTGGGGCCTGAAACCGGACATCGTGACCATGGCCAAGGGCCTGGGCTCCGGCCTGCCAATCGGTCTTGTGGCAGCGAAGAAGACCCTGATGCAGCAATGGAAACGCGGCGCCCATGGCAACACCTACGGTGGCAACCCACTTTGCTGCGCCGCAGCCTCGGCAACCCTGGCGCTGATCGAGAACGGCTACATGCAGAACGCTGCCGCCATGGGCGATTACCTGCTGGAGCGTCTGCGCGATCTGCAACGGCGCTACCCGGAACTGATCGCCGATGTCCGCGGCAAGGGCCTGATGATCGGCGTCGAGCTGGTCACTGACAGCCGTACGCGCAAGCCAGCCCGGGAGTTCGCGGAACGCCTGCTGCACAACGCCTGGCGCCAGGGCCTGCTGCTGCTCACCTGCGGAGTCAGCACGCTGCGTCTGATGCCGCCACTGATGATCGACCGGGCGACCTGCGACGAAGCCCTGGCACTGCTCGACGCCGCCATCGAACAAACCCTGGGCGCCTGAACGCGCCCATCCAGTCCAACGAGGAAGCAACGATGAAAAGATTGCATGGATTGATGGTCGCCACCCTGAGTCTCGCCCTGCTGCACGGAGGCGCCCAGGCGAAGGATTGGAAGGAAATCCGCCTGGCTACCGAAGGCGCCTATTCCCCCTTCAACGAGATGGGGCCGAATGGCCAGCCGAAGGGTTTCGACGTGGATATCGGCAACGCCCTCTGCGCCCAGCTGCATGCGCGCTGCACCTGGGCCATCCAGGACTGGGATGGGATGATCCCGGCGCTGCTGGCGGGCAAGTTCGACGCCATCGTCGCCTCGATGACCATCACGCCGGAGCGTGAGCAGAAGATTGCCTTCACCAGCAAGTACTACAGCAGCAACGTCCAGGTTATCGCCAAGGCCGGTGCAGCGTATGACGCTGCCAGGCCGGAGACGCTGAAGGGAGTGCGCCTGGGCGTGCAGCGCGAGACGACCCACGAGCGCTACGCCAAGGAAGTACTGGCCAAGGCCGGTGCGGAAATCGTCAGCTATCCGTCGCTGGAAGAAGCCTACATGGACCTGGTCAATGGCCGCCTGGACGCCACTCTCCAGGACACCATTCCCGGTCTCGAGGGCTTCATCAAGAAGCCCCAGGGCCAGGGTTTCGCCCTGGTCGGCCAGCAGGTCGGCGATCCCGCCTACTTCGGCGCCGGACAAGGCATCGGGCTGCGCAAGGAAGACCAGGAGCTGCGCCAGGCCATGGACCAGGCACTGGCCGAGATCATCCGCAACGGTACCTACGAGCAACTGCGCAAGAAGTACTTCGACGTAGAAATCCTCTGATCCCTGCCATAGCGGCCCGCTGACGGGCCGCCCCCACTCACAAGAACAAGATCGGCCGCACGCACGGCCGAGGGGGTATCGCGTGTCCCGTGATCCACGTTACGACATTCTGTTCGAGCCGCAGCGCATCGGCCCGGTCACCGCGAAGAACCGATTCTTCCAGGTCTCGCATTGCAATGGCATGGGCTGGACCCAGCCGCGCGGACTCGCCGAGCTGCGGCGGGTGAAGGCGGAAGGCGGTTGGGGTGTGATCTGCACCGAGGAGGTGGAAATTCATCCCACCAGCGACTGTTCGCCGTTCCACGAAGGCCGCCTGTGGAGCGACCTGGATATCCCGGCGCTCGCGCTGATGGCCGACGCGGTGCATGAATACGGCGCCCTCGCGGGCATCGAGATCATGCATCACGGTCCCACCTGCGCGAACTACGATAGCCGGGAGGTGCCGATCGGCCCCTCGCACCGACCCATCACCTACCATGCGCCGGTTCAAGCGCGAGCCATGAGCAAGAGCGACATCCGCGAGCTGCGCCAGTGGCACCGCCAGGCCGCGCTGCGGGCCAAGCGCGCCGAGTTCGACCTGGTGTACGTCTACGCCTCCCACGACCTGGGTCTGCCAATGCACTTCCTGCAGCGGCGCAAGAACGACCGCTGCGACGAGTATGGCGGCAGCCTGGAAAACCGCGTGCGTCTGCTGCGCGAGCTGATCGAGGACACCAAGGAGGCAGTCGGCGACCGCTGCGCAGTAGCGGTACGCCTGGGCGTGGAGGAGCTGCTCGGCCCGGACGGCATCGTCAGCGCCGAAGAAGGCCGCGACATCATCGCGATGCTCGCCGAACTGCCGGACCTGTGGGATGTGAACGTCAGCGCGTGGAGCAACGACAGCGCCACGTCGCGCTTCAAGAAGGAAGGTTACCAGGAGGAATACACCGCCTTCGTCAAGACCCTGACCAGCAAGCCGGTGGTCGGGGTGGGCCGCTTCACCTCGCCCGACACCATGGTCAGCCAGATCCGCCGCGGGGTAATGGATTTCATTGGCGCGGCGCGGCCCTCGATTGCCGATCCGTTCCTGCCGAGCAAGATCGAGCGCGGCGACATCGACGACATCCGTGAATGCATCGGCTGCAACATCTGTGTCTCCAGCGACTACAGCAGCAGCAACCTTCGCTGCACGCAGAATCCCACCATGGGCGAGGAATGGCGCCGTGGCTGGCACCCGGAGAAGATTCCGCCACGTGGATCGGAGCGCACCATACTGGTCGTTGGTGGCGGGCCGGCCGGCCTGGAAGCGGCGCTCGCCGCTGCACGGCGCGGGTATGAAGTGCATCTGTCGGAGGCCACCTCGGAGCTTGGCGGCCGAGTGCTGCACGAATCCGCTCTGCCCGGCCTGCGCGAGTGGGCGCGGGTGCGCGACTGGCGTGTCGGCCAATTGCAGCCCATGGCCAATGTCAATCTCTACCTCGACAGCCCCCTGTCTGCCGCCGACATCCTCGAATTCGGCGCCGGCCACGTGGCCATCGCCACCGGCTCGCACTGGCGCCGCGACGGCGTTGGCCGGGCCAATGGCTGGGCGCTGCCAGGCTTCGACTCGGCAAAGGTGTTCACCCCCGATGACCTGATGGCCGGCCGGCGGCCCGAGGGACCGGTGGTGATCTTCGACGACGACCACTACTACATGGCCGGGGTGCTGGCCGAACGCTGCATCGAATGGGGCCTGGCCGTCACGCTGGTGACACCGGCCATGCAAGTCGCCTCCTGGACCGCCAACACCCTGGAGTCCACCGCCATCCTGCGGCGCCTGCTCGAACTGGGCGTGCAGATCGTCCGCCACCACAACCTCGTCGCTTTCGACGGTGCGCACGTGGAACTGGTCTGCGAAGTCACCGGCCGGCGTCGGCAGCTGGCCTGCGCCAGCGTGGTCAGCGTGACCGCGCGGCTGCCCGATGACCGCCTGTTCCTCGAACTGGACGCGCAGCCCCAGGCGATGCGCGAGGCCGGCATCGATTCCCTGCGCCTGGTCGGCGACTGCCAGGCACCGGCAACCATCGCGGCGGCGGTCTACCAGGGGCACAAGTACGCCCGTTACCTCGACAGCGACCGCCTCCCACACGAGTACGCCCGTGAACTGCCGCTGATCGCCCGGGAGTGAGCACCATGCAGACTATTTCCAACCAATGGCTGTATGGCTACGCCGACAGCATCCTCGCCGGCACCCTGGTGACCATCAAGGTCGGCCTGTGCTCGCTGGCCGTGGCGCTGCTGCTGGGGCTGCTGGTAGCCGCCGGCAAACTGTCGCGCTGGCGTCCGCTGGCCCGGACGGCAACGGTCTTCACCACCCTGATGCGCAGCGGGCCGGACTTCGTCTGGCTGCTGTTCCTCTACTACGGCGGCCAGACCGCGCTGAACCTGCTGACCCAGCGCCTGGGCGTGTCCAACGTGGATATCGACGCCTTCGTCGCCAGCGTGACGATTCTTGGCGTGATCTATTCGGCCTATCTCGCGGAAACCTTTCGCGGCGCCTTCCTCGCGGTCGACAAGGGTCAGGCCGAGTCGGCCCTGGCCTTCGGCTTCGGACGCCTGCAGGTGTTCTTCCACATCGTCTTCCCGCAGATGATGCGCTACGCCCTGCCCGGCATCGGCAACAACTGGCTGGTGATGCTCAAGGCCACGGCCATCACCTCGATGGTCAGTCTCAATGAGCTGATCTTCCTTTCCCGAGCCGCCGGCAAGGCCACCGGTCACGGTCTGGAACTGCTGCTGGTGGCGGCCTTTATCTATCTACTGCTGAGCACCCTGTCGGTACTCGTGCTGCGCCTGCTGGCCGCACGCTATGCGGCAGGCAGCAAGGAGATCACCCTGTGAACTGGCAACTGGTTCTGGATAACCTGCAACTCTTCCTGTTCAGCGACGGTGTCCGTACCACCGGCCTGCTGCTGACAGTCCAGCTGTTCCTCGTTTCACTGCTGGTCGGGCTGGCGCTGGCGATTCCGCTTTCGCTGCTGCGCGCCTCCGGCAACCCCTGGTTGCGCGCGCCGGTGTGGCTGTTCACCTACGTCATGCGCGGCACGCCACTGCTGGTGCAGATCTACATCATCTACTTCGGCCTGGCGGAAATTTCCTGGATCCGCAATGGCTGGGCCTGGCAGTACCTGCGCGAGGCCTACGTCTGCGCCTGGCTGGCCTTGGCCCTGAACACCGCCGCCTACACCATCGAGATCCTCGCCGGCTGCATCCTCAAGACCTTCCATGGCGAGATCGAGGCAGCACGCGCAATGGGCATGACCCGCTGGGCGCAAATGGTCCACATCGTTCTTCCGGGGGCCATGCGTCGAGCGATTCCGGCCTACAGCAACGAGGTGATCCTGACCCTGCACGCCACCGCATTGGCATCGAGCATCACCCTGCTCGACCTGGCCGGTGTGAGCCGCTCGATCAGCATGCGCTACGCCTCGCCCTACGAGGCCTACATCGCCGCGCTGCTGCTCTATGCGGCGTTCACCAGCCTGATCTTCCTGCTCTTCCGCTTCGCCGAGCACCGCTGGCTCGCCTACCTGCGCCCGCGCGCCGCCTGACATCCCACGGAGACCCGACATGCCGACCCTGAAGGTCAATGACATCCACAAACGCTATGGCGACCACGAAGTGCTCAAGGGCGTCTCGCTGGTGGCCAACCCCGGCGACGTGATCACCCTGATCGGCTCCAGCGGATCGGGCAAGAGCACCTTCCTGCGTTGCCTCAACCTGCTGGAACGGCCGAATGCCGGTGAAATCATCTGGGACGGCCAACCGCTGGCGATGAAACGCCTGCACGACGGCAGCCTGCAAGTCAAAGACGGCCGGCAGCTGCGGCACCTGCGCACACAGTTGGCGATGGTGTTCCAGAACTTCAACCTGTGGGCGCACCTGACCGTGCTCGACAACGTCATCGCCGCGCCGATGCGCGTCCAGGGCCTGAGTCGCGCCCAGGCCACGGAGAAGGCGCTGAGCTGTCTGCGCAAGGTGCACATGGACCCGGAGCGATTCGCCCGCAGCTATCCCGCGCAACTCTCCGGCGGCCAGCAGCAGCGCGTCGCCATCGCCCGCGCCCTGGCCGTGGACCCGGAAATGATCCTGCTCGACGAACCCACCTCGGCGCTGGACCCGGAGTTGGTCGGAGAGGTGCTCGGAGTGATCAAGGGCCTGGCCAGCGAGGGCCGCACCATGATCATGGTGACCCACGAAATGGGCTTCGCCCGCGAGGTCTCCAGCGAGGTGATCTTCCTGCACCAGGGCCGCATCGAGGAACAGGGCCCGCCTTCGCGCCTGTTCCAGGCACCGCGCAGCGAGCGCCTGCAGACCTTCCTCAGCGGTGCCCTGCAACGGGGCAGCAGCAGCCTGGCCTGCGCCTGAAAATGAAACATATGAATCACACCAAGCAAAAATGAATCAGATAATTCCAGACGCTTTCGCCGCTGCCCGAGCAGACAAGGACACCGCCATGACACACATCTTCCATCGCGCTCCCGCCCAGCCGCTGCAGGTCGCCCTGCGCGGTGAAGGCTGCTACCTGTTCGATGCCCACGGTCGTCGCTACTTCGATGGTTCCGGTGGTGCCGCGGTTTCGTGCCTGGGCCACGGCCATCCGGCGGTGATCGCGGCGATCCGCGAACAGATGGACAAGCTGGAATACGCCCATACCAGCTTCTTCACCAGCGAGCCCGCCGAGCGGCTGGCAAGCCTGCTGGCCAGCCAGAGCCCCGCCGAGCTGGGCAATGTGTATTTCCTCTCGGGCGGGTCCGAGGCCATGGAAACCGCGCTGAAGATGGCCCGCCAGTTCCATGTCGAGAATGGCGAACCGCAGCGCGTGCAGTTCGTCTCGCGCCGTCAGAGCTATCACGGCAACACCCTGGGCGCGCTGGCCATCGGCGGCAACCTGCCACGGCGCAAACTCTACGAACCGCTGCTGATGCCCAGCACCCAGGTGTCGCCCTGCTACCCCTACCGCTATCGCCAGGCCGGCGAAAGCGATGCGGACTACGTTGCCCGACTGGTGGCCGAATTCGAGCAGTGCCTGCTGGAACTCGGCCCCGAGCGGGTCGCCGCATTCGTTGCCGAAACCGTGGTGGGCGCGACCTCCGGCGCCCTGGAGCCGCTGCCGGGCTACCTGCGGGGCATGCGCGAAGTGTGCGACCGCTACGGTGTGCTGCTGATCCTCGATGAGGTGATGTGCGGCATCGGCCGTACCGGCCACTACCACGCTTTCAGTGTCGAAGGCGTGGTACCCGACCTGCTGACCCTGGCCAAGGGACTCGGCGGCGGCTACCAGCCCATCGGCGCGGTGATGGCCAGCGACCGCATCGTCGACGCCATCACCCGTGGCAGCGGGAGCTTCCAGCACGGCCACACCTACATTGGCCATCCGTTGGCATGCGCCGCCGCACTGGCGGTACAGCGCGAAATCATCGAACAGAACCTCTGCGCCCAGGTGCGCCAGCGCGGGGAATTCCTCCGTGGCCAGCTGCAGGAACGCTTCGCCGATCATCCACATGTCGGCGACATTCGCGGCCGCGGCCTGTTCCAGGCCATCGAGCTGGTCGCCCGACGCGATACCGCCCAGCCCTTCCCGGCAGATCGACGGCTGCATGCGCGCATCAAGCAGGCAGCCCAGTCGCGCGGTCTGATCTGCTACCCGTCCGGCGGCACCGTCGACGGCATCAACGGCGACCACGTGCTGCTCGCCCCGCCTTTCATCAGCAGTGAGGAGCAGTTGCAGCAGGCCGTGGAGACGCTCGCCGGAGCGCTGGACGAAAGCATCGCCGGCCTCCGCTGAGTTCACTACAGCAGCGCCTGGCCGTGCAACGCGGCCTTTAGTGTTCCGAGCAAGCCTCACAAAGGCTCGCTCGGAAAGCCCAATGACATCGCCGGCAAGTGGATCAGATCATCCTGAATGGTGGCAACGGTGCGCGGTTGGTCGGCGCACGCAACCACGCCGCCCAGTGAAGCGGGCGCCAGCTCAAGCCTTGTCGATGTAGACCTGGAAGCTCTTGAGTTGCGCTTCGCTATTGGCGATTTCACGCAGGCTGTCTTCGTTGCTGTTGGCTACCAGCAGACCGGCCAGGGTCTGCGAGACCGCCAACGCCGGCACGACCGACGGGAACAGCGAGGGCGTGGAATTGCGCACCACCACCAGCACGTCGGCCGGCGCCGCGATGGGCGACACCGGGCTGTCCGTGATGGCAACGACCTGCGCACCGCGCTCGCGTGAGAACTGCACCGCGCGCTGGGCATCCTGTGCATAGGGGTGGTAGCTGAAAGCGACCAGTGCGTCGTCCGGACCGATCCGGCGCAACTCATCGGCAAAGGAACCGCCGATACCGCTCAGCAGCGTGGTGTTATTGAGGAACATCCCGCACACGTAACTGAAGTAGTACGCCGCCGGGAACAGGCTCCGCAGGCCCACCACGTAGATGTGCTTGGCGTTGGTGAGCAGCGCATGGGCCGCAAGTATCTGCGCGTGACGCTCGGCGCTGAAGGTTTCCTCCAGGTTGCCCAGCTCGGTATGCAGCATCTCGGCGATCAGCCCGGTGTTCTGGTCATCGTGAGAGCGCTTGCGCAAGGCATCGGCGCGACGGGAGAACGGCGAGTCGCGCTCGGTCAGCCACCCCCGGTATATCTGGCGGAAGTCCTCATAGCTGTCGAAGCCCAGCTGCCGGGCCAGGCGCAGCATCGACGCAGGCTGCAACTTGGCCTTGGCGGCCACGGTGCGCATGGATTCGAGGGCGATTTCATTGGGGTGATCGAGGGCGAAGCGCGCTGCGCGCTGCAGGGTCGGAGAAAGGCTCTGGAAGCTGCTCTCGATATGCTTGTCGATCTGTGTCTTGTCCATCGAACCTTCCGTACGTTCGCGAGTGCGCGATTTTATCACGCGCTCCGCCTCAAATCGGCGGCGCCGAGCGCAACATCACCGACTTCAACGCAAAGGCCGACTTGATCCCCGCCACCCCCGGAATCTGCGTCAGCGTATTGGTCAGGAACAGCTGGTAGGCCGACAGGTCCTTCACCACCACCCGCAGCACGTAGTCCGCATCCCCGGTCATCTGGAAGCAGCTCATCACCTGGGGCGCCTGGACGATGCGTTCCTCGAACCGCGCGAGGTAGTCGCCGGTCTGCTTTTCCAGGGACACCGAGACGAACACGCTCATGCCGCCGGACAGGCGCTCTTCATCGAGGCGGGCGAAATAGCCCTGGATGTAGTGCTCTTCCTCCAGGCGGCGCACCCGGCGCAGGGTCGGGGTCAGCGACAGGCCGATCTTCTGCGCGAGGTCGCGCCAGGACAGGCGGCCATCGTCAGCCAGGGCGCGGAGGATTTTCAGGTCGGTGCGGTCTAGATCAGCCATTTTGAGCAGTACTACAAGTGGTTGTTTTTATGGTTCAAACACACTAATCCGTAAGCTTGGAACTAGTCAATTTGGAGCAAAAAACCAAGCGGTCACACCTATACTGAATCCACAACTACAACAACCGAGGACCTCACCATGAGTGATGTCGCCACCCGCCACGCGACCCCGCGCGGCACCCGCACCGTAGCCCGACCCGGCCGGGTGCGCCCGCCAGGCATGGCCTCTTCCGTTCGCTGATCCACACCCAACGATCACAACTGGAGACCCGCCATGACCGATTACGCTCCGCTCCGCCTGCACGTTCCCGAACCCACCGGACGCCCGGGCTGCAAGACCGACTTCTCCTACCTGCACCTCTCGCCCGCCGGCGAGGTGCGCAAGCCCGCCATTGACGTTGAACCCGCACAGACCACCGACCTGGCCTTCAGCCTGGTACGCGTGCTCGACGACCAGGGCAACGCCGTCGGCCCCTGGGCCCCGGAACTGAGCCACGAGCAGCTGCTGCGCGGCATGCGCCTGATGCTCAAGACGCGCATCTTCGACGCGCGCATGCTCACCGCCCAGCGCCAGAAGAAGATGTCCTTCTACATGCAGTGCCTGGGTGAAGAGGCCATCGCCACCGCCCACACCATGGCCCTGCGCGACGGCGACATGACCTTCCCGACCTACCGTCAGCAAGGCATCCTGATCACCCGCGACTACCCGCTGAAAGACATGATCTGCCAGCTGCTCTCCAACGAGCAGGACCCGCTCAAGGGTCGCCAGCTGCCGATCATGTACTCCAGCCGCGAGAAGGGTTTCTTCTCGATTTCCGGCAACCTCGCCACCCAGTTCATCCAGGCCGTCGGCTGGGGCATGGCCTCGGCGATCAAGGGCGACACCAAGATCTCGTCCGCCTGGATCGGCGACGGTGCCACCGCCGAATCCGACTTCCACACCGCCCTCACCTTCGCCCACGTGTATCGCGCGCCGGTGATCCTCAACGTGGTCAACAACCAGTGGGCGATCTCCACCTTCCAGGCCATCGCCGGCGGTGAAGGCACCACCTTCGCCAACCGTGGCGTGGGTTGCGGCATCGCCTCGCTGCGGGTCGACGGCAACGACTTCCTGGCCGTCTACGCCGCCTCGCAATGGGCCGCCGAGCGCGCCCGTCGTGGTCACGGCCCGAGCCTGATCGAGTGGGTCACCTATCGCGCGGGCCCGCACTCGACCTCGGACGATCCGTCCAAGTACCGCCCGGCGGACGACTGGACCAACTTCCCCCTGGGCGACCCGATCGCCCGCCTGAAGCAGCACCTGATCGGCCTCGGCATCTGGTCCGACGAGCAGCAGGAAGCGCTGCAGAAGGAGCTGGAAGCCGAAGTGATCGCCGCGCAGAAACAGGCCGAACGCCACGGCTCGCTGGTGGACGGCCACGTCTTCAGCGCCGCCAACCTGTTCGACGACGTCTACAAGGACCTGCCGGAACACCTGCGCCGGCAGCGCCAGGAGCTCGGGGTATGAATGCCGTGAACCAGCAACACGAGAACGCCCAGGCGGTCACCAGCATGACCATGATCCAGGCGCTGCGCTCGGCCATGGACGTGATGCTCGAACGCGACGACAACGTCGTGGTGTTCGGCCAGGACGTGGGCTACTTCGGCGGTGTGTTCCGCTGCACCGAAGGCCTGCAGAAGAAATACGGCACCTCGCGGGTGTTCGACGCGCCGATCTCCGAGAGCGGCATCATCGGCGCCGCCGTCGGCATGGGCGCCTACGGCTTGCGCCCGGTGGTGGAAATCCAGTTCGCCGACTACGTCTACCCGGCCACCGACCAACTGGTCTCCGAGGCGGCGCGCATCCGCTACCGCTCGGTGAACGACTTCACCGTGCCGATGGTGGTGCGCATGCCCTGCGGCGGTGGCATCTACGGCGGGCAGACCCACAGCCAGAGCCCGGAGGCGATGTTCACCCAGGTCTGCGGCCTGCGTACCGTCATGCCGTCCAACCCGTACGACGCCAAGGGCCTGCTGATCGCCTGCATCGAGAACGACGACCCGGTGATCTTCCTCGAACCCAAGCGCCTGTATAACGGCCCGTTCGACGGCCACCACGACCGCCCGGTGACCCCGTGGTCCAAGCACCCGGCCAGCCAGGTGCCGGAGGGTTACTACAGCGTGCCGCTGGACAAGGCGGCCATCGCCCGTCCGGGTAACGAACTGACCGTGCTGACCTACGGCACCACCGTCTACGTGGCCCAGACCGCCGCCGAGGAAACCGGCATCGATGCCGAGATCATCGACCTGCGCAGCCTCTGGCCGCTGGACCTGGACACCATCGTCGAGTCGGTGAAGAAGACCGGCCGCTGCGTCATCGTCCACGAGGCCACCCGCACCTGCGGCTACGGCGCCGAACTGATGTCGCTGGTCCAGGAGCACTGCTTCCACCACCTCGAAGCCCCCATCGCACGCGTGACCGGCTGGGACACCCCCTACCCGCACGCCCAGGAATGGGACTACTTCCCCGGGCCGGCGCGCGTCGGCGCGGCCTTCAAACGCGCCATGGAGGTCTGAATGGGCACTCACATCATCAAGATGCCGGACATCGGCGAAGGTATCGCCGAAGTCGAGCTGGTGGAGTGGCACGTACAGGTAGGCGATGAGGTCCACGAGGACCAGCTGCTGGCGGAAGTCATGACTGACAAGGCGACGGTGGAGATCCCCTCCCCCGTGGCCGGGAAGATCCTCGCCCTGGGCGGCGTGCCAGGCCAGGTGATGGCCGTCGGCGGCGAGCTGATCCGCCTGGAAGTGGAAGGCCACGGCAACCTCAAGGAAGCCGCGCATCCCAAGGCTCACGAAGAGGCACCAGCCCAGCCGGCCGCCAAGCCCGCCCCGGTAGCCGAAGCGCCCAAGCCCGCGCCCCGCGCCGAGAGCAAGCCGGTGGCCCCTGCCACCCGCCCCGCCCCGACGCCGGCCCCGCGCCGCGCACCGGGCGAGAAGCCGCTGGCCTCGCCGGCAGTGCGCCAGCGCGCCCGCGACCTGGGTGTGGAGTTGCAGTTCGTGCAGGGCAGCGGCCCGGCCGGGCGCATTTCGCATGAGGACCTGGAGCACTTCCTGGAGCACGGCGGCGCCACCATCGCCTCCGGCTATGCCGCGCGCCACGACGAGCACCAGATCCCGGTGATCGGCCTGCGCCGCAAGATCGCGCAGAAGATGGCCGAGGCCAAGCGGCGCATCCCGCACTTCAGCTACGTCGAGGAAATCGACGTCACTGACCTGGAAGCCCTGCGCATCCACCTCAATGCCAAGCACGCCACGGCACGCGGCAAGCTCACCCTGCTGCCGTTCATTGCCCGCGCCCTGGTCGTCGCCCTGCGTGACTTCCCGCAGCTCAACGCGCGCTATGACGACGAGGCCGACGTGATCACCCGCTTCGGCGCGGTGCACCTGGGCGTCGCCACCCAGAGCGACAACGGCCTGATGGTGCCGGTGCTGCGCAATGCCGAATCCCGCGACCTGTGGGGCAACGCCGCGGAAGTGGCGCGCCTCGCCGATGCCGCGCGCCATGGCAAGGCCAGCCGCGAGGAACTCTCCGGCTCGACCATCACCCTGAGCAGCCTCGGCGCCCTGGGCGGCATCGTCAGCACGCCGGTGATCAACCTGCCGGAAGTAGCCATCGTCGGCGTCAACCGCATGGTCGAGCGGCCCATGGTGGTCAACGGGCAGATCGTCGTGCGCAAGATGATGAACCTGTCCTCGTCCTTCGATCACCGGGTGGTCGACGGCATGGACGCGGCGGCCTTCATCCAGGCCGTACGCGCCCTGCTCGAACATCCCGCCACCCTGTTCATCGATTGACGGAGAGCCCAACCGTGAAACAGAACCAGACTCTCGAAACCACCCTGCTGGTGATCGGCGGCGGCCCCGGCGGCTACGTCGCGGCGATTCGCGCCGGCCAACTGGGCATCCGCACCGTGCTGGTGGAAGGCGCCTCCCTCGGCGGCACCTGTCTGAACATCGGCTGCATCCCCTCCAAGGCGCTGATCCACGCCGCCGAGGAATACCTCAAGGCCCGCGAGTTCGCCGGCAAGTCGCCGCTGGGCATCAGCGTGCAGGCGCCGAGCATCGACATCCAGCGCACCGTGGAATGGAAGGACGGCATCGTCGACCGCCTGACCACCGGCGTCGCCGCGCTGCTGAAGAAGCACGGCGTCACCGTGGTGCACGGCTGGGCAAAAGTCGTCGACGGCAAGACCGTGGAAGTCGACCTCGCCGAGGGCGGCAGCCAGCACATCCACACCGAACACATGCTGCTGGCGGCCGGCTCGAAGTCCGTGGAGCTGCCGTTCCTGCCGGTTGGCGGCAATGTGATTTCCTCCACCGAGGCCCTGGCGCCCAAGGCGCTGCCCAAGCGCCTGGCGGTGGTTGGCGGCGGCTATATCGGCCTGGAACTGGGCATCGCCTACCGCAAGCTGGGTGTCGAGGTGACTGTAGTGGAAGCGCAAGCGCGCATCCTGCCGACCTATGACGAGGAGCTGACCAAACCGGTGGCCAATGCGCTGCGCAAGCTGGGCATCGAGCTGTACCTGGGCCACAGCGTCATGGGCCTGGAGCCCGATGGCAATGGTCTGCGCGTGCAGGATGGCGCAGGTTCCCAGCGGGTAATCGAGACCGACCAGGTACTGGTCGCCGTCGGCCGCCACCCCAATACCACAGGCTGGAACCTGGAAAGCCTGAGCCTGGACATGAACGGCCGCGCCGTGAAGATCGACGAGCAATGCAAGACGTCCATGCGCAATGTCTGGGCCATCGGCGACATCGCCGGCGAACCCATGCTGGCCCACCGCGCCATGGCCCAGGGCGAGATGGTCGCCGAGATCATCGCCGGCAAGCGCCGCGCCTTCACCCCCACGGCGATCCCGGCGGTGTGCTTCACCGATCCGGAAGTGGTGGTGGTCGGCCTGTCGCCGGAGCAGGCGAAAGCCGCAGGCCATGAGGTGCTGACGGCGAGCTTCCCGTTCGCCGCCAACGGCCGCGCCATGACCCTGGAATCCAACGATGGCTTCGTCCGCGTGGTGGCCCGCAAGGACAACCACCTGATCCTCGGCTGGCAAGCCGTGGGCAAGGCGGTTTCCGAGCTGTCCACGGCCTTCGTGCAGTCGCTGGAAATGAATGCCTGCCTGGAAGACATCGCCGGCACCATCCACGCCCACCCGACCCTGGGCGAGGCGGTGCAGGAAGCGGCGCTGCGCGCGCTGGGGCACGCGCTGCACATCTGATCAGACTTCCCCCTCGTTGACCCGCCGATTGGCGGGTCTTTTTTTGCCGGGTGGTTTTGCGTGGGGCGGATCGCGGGCATGGCCCGCTCCTACAAAAGCCGCACGAGCGTAGGGCGTATACCGGCTCCGCGTCATTCACCGATTGACCTCGGTCGCGCCCCGCTCGGCGCCCCTGAAGAACATTGGCCCAGTTCAACCGCGGCGCGGAAGATGGCGATGGCGAATCGGCGTACAACCGCGAACGGTTGTACGCCCTACGGGTACACCGGCACCTGACGGGTATGTCTCTGCAGGCTCACTGCTTCAGCGGCGTCAACACCGGTGCCTGCTCGTCGAGCAGCATCCACACCAGCAGCTTGGCCGGCTTCTGGTTGCTGGCGTTGCGCGAGACCAGGTGCGGCGTGTTCGGCGCCTCGTACCAGGACTGGCCGGCCTGGTAGGTCACCGGCTTATGCCCCTCCAGCTGGGAGATCACCGCGCCTTCGAGCACATAGGCGAACACCGAGCCGCTGTGCACGTGGGCGCCGGATGCCTGCCCCGGCGCGTAGGAGACGGTGATCATCAGGCCCTTCTTGCCCGCCGCGTCGGGCATCTTGTGTTCCTGCTGGACGGTGACCGTCTCGGCGCCGGTGCCTTGGGCGAAGACCGGCAGGCTCAGGGCCAGGGCGAGGCCGGTGAACAGGAATTTCAGGGAAGTGGCTGCGGGCATGGCGCATTCCTCGGGCAGTGGGGGATGGGTCCACGCTACGCCCGGAGATGGTACGGGCCAACAGCCAATTCGGTGGAAGATCGGGATGCCATTGGCGCCAGCCGATTAGCCAGTGCCACCGCCGATTCGCGAGCATGGCCTGCTTCTCCGCATAGCGCGCCCTGCTCACCCGTAGGAGCGGGCCATGCCCGCGAAATGGGCGCGCAGCGCCCACAAAAAAGCCCCGCACGAAGGCGGGGCTTTTCGGCAGGACCGCGGATCAGCCGATCAACGCACGCAGGTCCACTACCCCATCCTTGCGCGGCGGGCACCAGTAGTAGCCACCGGTCAGCGGGCGGCTGAAGCGGTACAGGGCGTCGGTGATGCCGTCTTCCAGGCCGCTCATGCGGCGCAGTTGCACCTCGAAGGCGTCGAGGCTGCAACCGAAGGCGAGGAACATCAGGCCGGCGTCCTGATCGTGGGTCCAGGGCATGGAACGGCGCACGATGAAGGCCTCGGGGTCGAAGCTCTCCTGGGCAGTGCGCTTGACGTGGGCGGACTCCGGCGCGTCGTCCAGCTCCTCGTTGTCGCTCAGGCGACGGCCCATGATGTCGTCGCGCTCGGCCTGGGGCAGCGCGGCGAAATCCTGCAGCTGGTGGCGCCACTGCTGGATGGCGGCGAAGCTGCCGCCGGCCAGGCCTTCCACGCCGTTGTCGACGATGGCGGCGGCGATGGCGTCGTCGTCCTGCGGGTTCTCGGTGCCGTCCTCGTAGCCGGTCAGGTCATGGCCATTGCCGTGGCGGAAAGCTTCGGTCAGCGAGGCCAGCTCCAGCGCCGGCGCCAGCAGCGCCTGCAATTGCTGGGTGCGCAGCAGCAGCTCGCCGCGCTCCTCACCGCGCAGCCAGACCCACAGCGCATGCGGGGTGGACGGGTTGTCCACGCCCACGCCGGCGATTGCCGGGAACTCGCGCAGTCCGTCGATGCCACGGGCCAGCGCGCGCACCAGCGACTCGCCGAAACCGATGACAGCGGCCTCGCCGTCGGCGAACTGCACCAGGCGATCCAGGGCGGCCGGCAGTGCCTGCAACGATGTCAGGTCGAAGAACAGGTGGCGGGCGTGGGCGGGAACCGGGGTGGCGAGAATGCCGGGCTGGTAGAGGCTCATGACTGCATCCTTGAACGAAAGAGCGGCAATTCTAATCGCCACGGGCGCGAATCCAAACCGCTCTGCGTCACGGCATGGCGCGTTTCACTGCCTGGACGGGCGCGCACGATGGCTACGGCGGCGGCGCCAGAACTCGAAACCGCCGCCCAGCAACACGACCCCGAGCAGGATCGGCAGCCGGTAGGGTTTCAGGTTGCCGAGCCAGCTCTCCAGCACCTGCCCGGCCCAGTAGCCGCCGCTGGCGAACAGCAGGGCCCAGCAGAACGCGCCGATCAGGTTGATCAAGAGGAAGCGAAGCGGCCCTACCCGGCTGGCGCCGATCAGCAACGGCCCGGCCAGGCGCATGCCGTAGAGGAAGCGCACGGAGAAGATCGCCACCAGCGGATGGCGCTCGATCAGCCCGGTGACCCGTTCCACTGCCAGGCCGCGCCGCTGCAGCCAGGGCAACGCCCGCACTCCGGCGCGCCGGCCGGCCCAGTAGAGCAGTTGGTCACCACAGGTGCCCCCTACGCAGGCCCAGAACACCACGGGCACGAACCCCATCAGCCCCTGGTGCGCCGCGAGACCGGCCAGCAGGAGCATGGTCTCGCCCTCCAGCAGGCAGCCAATGAACAGGGCCAGATAGCCGTAGCTGGAAAGCAGTTGCGCGAGGTCGAGGTGTTCGAGCATGGGCGTCCTTCGAAAGCTCCCTGAGCCAAGAGCCTAGCGCCTTGGAAGATGTTCTGCTTATCAAACAGGGGTCGTAAAAAATAAACGACTATCAGGCCATTCAGAATCGTTAGCATCCAATCAAATCAATCCTTTAAGAGAGCCATCCGTCTGGAGATGTAATTTTTTTTACTCATGAGCGATTCAAGTGTTTGACATATTTGACGGATTTGGCAGACTGCGGCCCGTTGTCGCAACTGGTTACGTTTCTCCGGCACCCCCTGCCTGGCGCACCGGATAACCACTGCCGCGCAACACAACAAAAACAACTTGTCAGTCGCGGCACCTCTGCCCGGGATTATCCCCGGCGGCCCGGTTCGCGGCGAGCCAACGGAACGCACAAATGCTGATCTGGTTTGTAGCGGTGTATCTGCTGATCACCGTAGCTGTCGGTTTCTACGCAACCACCCGCGTACACAATTCCTCGGACTACGCGGCGGCCGGCCGAAGCATGTCCTTCCCTCTCGTCGTCACCATGGTCTTCGCCACCTGGTTCGGCTCCGAAGCCGTCCTGGGCATTCCTGCGACCTTCCTCCAGGAAGGCTTCGCCGGGATCATCGAAGACCCGTTCGGTTCGTTCGGCTGCCTGATGCTGGTGGGCATGGTCTTCGCCCGCCCGCTCTATCGCCTGAACCTGCTGACCATCGGTGACTTCTTCCGCAAGCGCTTCGGCCAGCACGTGGAAATCTTCACGAGCCTTGTGATCATCATTTCCTACATGGGCTGGGTCGCCGCGCAGATCACCGCGCTGGGCGTGGTCTTCAGCGTGCTCTCCGACGGCGCCCTGACCCCCATGCAAGGCATGCTGATCGGCACCGTGATCGTGCTGCTGCACACCCTGTTCGGCGGTATGTGGTCCGTTGCACTGACCGACTTCCTGCAGATGATCATCATCGTCGCCGGCCTGTTCTACCTGGTCTGGCTGATCGGCGGCATGGCCGGCGGCCCGGTCAACGTGATCAGCCACGCCGCCAGCGAAGGCAAGTTCACCTTCCTGCACGGCACCTCGGCCAAGGACATCGTCGCCTTCCTGGGCGCCGCGGTGACCATGATGTTCGGCTCGATCCCGCAGCAGGACGTGTATGCCCGCGTGATGTCGGCCAAGACCGAGAAGATCGCCTCCCGCGCCACCATGACCGGCGCCAGCTGCTACCTGGTCTTCTGCATGCTGCCGATCTTCCTGATCTATGCCGCGCAGATGATCGATCCGGCGATGGTCCAGCGCTGGCTGGCCGAAGACTCCCAGCAGATCCTGCCGCACCTGATCATGGAGCGTACCCCGCTGTTCGCCCAGATCATGTTCTTCGGCGCCCTGCTCTCGGCCATCATGTCCTCCGCTTCGGGCGCCCTGCTGGCCCCGTCGGTGACCCTGACCGAGAACATCGTCAAGCACTTCCTGCCGGACATGACTGACCGCCAGGCCCTGCTGGCCATGCGTTGCAGCGTACTGGCGATGACCGTCGCCACCTGCGTGTTCGCGCTGTTCTCCAACGCCAGCATCTACGAGATGGTCGGCAACGCCTACAAGGTGACCCTGGTTGCCGCCGTGGTGCCGCTGTTCTTCGGCCTGTTCTGGAAGCGCGCAACCACCCAGGGCGCCCTGACCGCCATCGCCTGCGGCCTGATCGGCTGGGTGTCGCTGGAACTGGGTCACCACGAAGGCGACTTCTGGCCGCCGCAGCTGGTCGGCCTGATCTGCAGCGCCATCGGCATGCTCGTCGGCTCCCTGGCCCCGCAGTTCAGCCAGCACCGTGGCGAGAGCGTGTCGGAGATGACCGCCGCCGCTGCCGCTGCCAACTGACAGCCCGGTAGATAAGAAGAAGCCCCGCCCAGTGCGGGGCTTTTTCTTGCCCGCGATTTCCTGGGCGCGAGACGCAATCACTTCCCATACCGGCACGGCACCCCGGGTACGCGACGGGCCGGCGGAAGCGATCCTGAGACAAATTGATACAGTAACCCCATGACTCATAGGATTTTCCCTATGCAAACAGGGCGCACGTACTCTTAAACTGGCCTGTCACCCTGCGGGAACACCTGCAGGTCGTTGACACCGGTTATATGGAGCTACACATGCCCGGTTGGTATGAAATCAAGGAACTCAGCAGCGGCAACCGCCGTTTTCTTCTCAAGAACACCGCCCACGGTACCCTGCTGGAAAGTCACGCCTACCCGACACAGGAGGCAGCCGAGCAGGCCATCAACAGCCTCCGCAGCTCCTGTGCCGCCGTCGAGCGCTACAAGCGCCAGATGTCTCCGGGCGGCAAGAACTTCTTCGTGATCCGCGATAACACCGGTGCAGAACTGCTGAAGAGCAAGCTGTACGACTCCGAGGCCACGCGTGACCAGGCGATCGCAACGATCGCCCAGGCCGGCCTGAGCACCGAGCTGCGTCCGCATGCTTGAGTGACGAGTGAATGAAGGAGCCCCGCGCAATGCGGGGCTTTTTTGTGACCGGTTGGTTTTCGCCGGGACAGAAGCGGACTTTGCCCGCGATGCATTGAGCTTGGGTGTTTCTGCGCCACGTTGGCGTGTGCTGAGAGATTTTGTTTCGCCCCCTCGGGCGAGTCCCTTTTGTCAAACGTCGGATAGCCGCCCTCACAAAAGGAACCAAAAGGTCTTGCCCCATCATCCGGCCCCGGCTTCGCCGGGGTGATTCGCTGCGCTCACCCTTCGGGCCAGCCTTCGGCTGTTACTTCGCTTCGCTCCGTTTCCCCCGCTCCATCGAAGTTTCAGGGGCACGCGTCGACGGGCCATCCATGGCCCAACGACGCTCTCGCGGCATCCATGCCGCTCAACCCCTGAAACTCCGATTCCACTCGGCCTCCTGAAGGGGCGCTCCGGTGCGTGCGGATATTTCTCTGGAAATCTTCAAGAGCAAGAGCGGACGCTGCGCTCTTCCGTAGGACCTTGTCCGCGAAATCCACAGCGGAGGAATTCGAGGCCACCGGGAGTGACCGTTGCCAGGCGCCCCGCGTAGGAGCGGACTTCGTCCGCGATCGCGGGCATAGCCCGCTCCTACAATTTCGTCTGCCCCGCAACGGTGCTCATGCTCCTGCCATCCACCCGCCGCACCGGCAACGACTCCGCATCGAGCCCGCCGATGCAGCAGGCATTCACACTGAGCAACGCCGGATTACTACGCCGCTGGTGACAGACATAGATGCCGCAGGTCCCACAGAAGTAATGCAGCGCCACCCCGCTGTTCCAGCGATACAGGCGCAACGCCTGCTCGCCACGGGCGATGCGGAACCGGTCCTTCGGCACAGTCGCCATCAACGCATTGCGTTTCGCGCACAGCGAGCAATCGCAGCGCACCAGTTCGTTCAGTTCCGCCTCGAAGGCGAAAGCCACCGCGCCGCAATGGCAAGTGCCGGTGTAATGCATGGTTGAGTCCTCGTGATGAATCGCCCCAGCTTAGACCGGCAAGCAATTCGTGAGTCCATATCAAGTATCCTTTGTCGTTCAACGCGTTTTTCTCAAGGGCCCGAGTCGGGAGAATGCCGTCCATCGCATTCCATTACCCGGAGCCCCACCTCATGCCCCTCGCACTCCTGGCGCTGACACTCAGCGCCTTCGCCATCGGCACGACGGAGTTCGTCATCGTCGGCCTGATCCCCACCATCGCCGGCGACCTCGGCGTAACCCTGCCCTCCGCCGGCCTGCTGGTCAGCCTCTACGCCCTGAGCGTGGCCATCGGCGCGCCGCTGCTCACCGCCCTCACCGGCCGCATCCCGCGCAAGGCGCTGCTGGTCGGCCTGATGGCGCTGTTCACTGTCGGCAACCTGGTGGCCTGGCAGGCGCCCAGCTATGAATCGTTGATCATCGCGCGCATCCTCACCGGCCTCGCCCACGGCGTGTTCTTCTCGGTCGGCTCGATCATCGCCACCAACCTGGTGAGCAAGGACAAGGCCGCCAGTGCGATCGCCACCATGTTCAGTGGCATGACCGTGGCCTTCGTCACCGGCATCCCGCTGGGCACCTTCATCGGCCAGCACCTGGGCTGGCGCGTGACCTTCCTGGTGGTCGCCGCCTTCGGCGTTGTCGCCCTGCTCGGCAGCCTGCTGTTCGTGCCGAAGAACATCCAGCACACCCCGCCAGCGCCGCTGCTGCGCCAGGCCCGCGTGCTGATGCAGCCGCGCCTGCTGCTGGTCTACGCGATGACGGCTGTTGGCTACGGCGGCTCGTTGATCGCCTTCACCTTCCTAGCGCCCATCCTCCAGGACCTGGCCGGTTTCAGCCCGAACATGGTCGGCGTGGTACTCCTGGCCTACGGTGTCTCGGTCGCCATCGGCAACATCTGGGGTGGTCGCCTGGCCGACAAGCGCGGCCCGGTGACAGCGCTGAAAATCATCTTCGGCCTGCTGGCGGCGGTGCTGCTGGTGCTGACCTTCACCGCCGGCAACCCGTGGCTGGTAGTACTGACCGTGCTGGCGTGGGGCGCCGTGGCCTTCGGCAACGTGCCGGGCCTGCAGGTGTATGTGGTGCAACAGGCCGAGCGCGTGGCGCCGGATGCGGTGGACGTGGCCTCGGGCTTCAACATCGCCGCCTTCAACCTCGGCGTGGCCGGCGGTTCCTGGGCCGGCGGCCTGGTGGTGAGCCACCTGGGCCTGGGCCATACGCCCTGGATCGCCGCCGTGGTGACCCTTGCCGCCTTCGGCCTGACCGCCCTGAGCGGTCGCCTGGACCGCAACGAGCACATCACCCGCTCGGAAAACCTGGCCTCGGCCTGAGACCAATCCGACCAGCCGCCCTTCGTGGGCGGCTTTGCCGTTTCCAAGGAGTCCTCATGAGTGCAACCTCCTACGCCGCCTGGACCTGGACGCCCGGCGCCGGTCTCGACGGCCTCGATCTCACCCTCCTGCCACTGCCCACGCCCGGCCCGGATGAGGTGCTGGTCGCCAACACCGCCATCGCCCTGAATCCGGTGGACTGGAAGATGATCGACTGGGGCCGCGACGACTGGCGGCAAGGCCAGGTGCCCGGGGTGGATGGCGTCGGCCGGGTCGTCGCCGTCGGCAGCGCAGTGAACCTGCGCGTTGGCACCCGTATCGCCTACCACCAGGCGCTGTCCCGTGGCGGCAGCTTCGCCGAATACACCCTGCTGGACGCCCACGCGGTGCACCCGGTGCCGGACGCCCTGGACGACGCCACCGCCGCCAGCCTGCCTTGCCCCGGCCTGACCGCCTGGCAGGCGTTGGACAAACTCCCGGCCTGCAGCAACCGTGACGTGCTGGTGACCGGTGCCGGCGGTGCGGTGGGCTACCTGCTGGCGCAACTGGCCGTGCAGCGCGGCCTGCGCGTGTGGGTGACGGCCGCTGGGAAGCACCGCGAGCACCTGCTGCAACTGGGCATTTCTGGCGTGTTCGACTACCGCGACACGCAGTGGTCCGCACGCTTGCGTGAAGCCCTCGGCCCGTGCCGCCTGCATGCGGTGTTCGACACTGTCAGCGGTAGCCACGCCGCGAGCCTCGCCCCGCTTTTGGGCTACAACGGCCATCTGGTGTGCATCCAGGATCGTCAGGAAACAGCGCCGCTGCCGGCCTTCAGCACCGCCATCTCGCTACATGAAGTAGCGCTCAACAGCATCCACGCCCACGGCGATGCGCTGGATTGGCAGGAACTGCGCCAAGCGGCGGCCAGCCTGATGGGCGGCGTTGCCGAAGGACGCCTGCAAGCACCGGCAATACAGTTCTTCGACTTCGCCGAGCTGCCTGAAGCGCTGCGGCGCTTGAAGTCCGGCCACGGCAGCGGTAAATGGATCACTCGTCTTTCTGCGCCGGCGATCAACGCCTGAGACATCTTTCGCAGGAGCGACCCTCGGTGTAGGAGCGGGCCATGCCCGCGATCGCGCCCATGGGGCGCTCCTACAGGACAACGACCCATCTCACCGAACAGGAGAACATCATGGATCTGGGTATCAAGGGCCGCTGGGCCGTGGTCTGTGCCGCCAGCAAGGGGCTCGGCAAGGGCTGCGCACTGGCGCTGGCCCGCGAAGGCGTGAACCTGGCGATCAACGCCCGTGACGTCGACACGCTCGCCGCCACCGCCGCGCAGTTGCGCCAACTGGGTGTGGAAGTCCGCGAAGTGGCCGGCGACATCAGCCAGCCGGAGGTCCGCGCCGCGCTGCTGGCCGCCTGTCCGCAGGTGGACATCCTGGTCAACAACGCCGGCGGCCCGCCGCCCGGCGACTTCCGCAACTGGGAACGCGAGGACTGGCTGCGCGCCCTGGACCTGAACATGCTCACCCCCATCGAGCTGATCAAGGCCACCATCGACGGCATGGCCGAGCGCGGCTTCGGGCGCATCGTCAACATCACCTCCGGCGCGGTGAAGGCCCCCATCGATACCCTCGGCCTGTCCAACGGCGCACGCAGCGGCCTGACCGGCTTCGTCGCCGGCCTCGCCCGCCAGCCACGGGTAGCCGCCAGCAACGTGACCATCAACGGTCTGCTGCCCGGCTCCTTCGACACGGATCGCCTGCGCAGCGGCTTCCATCGGGCGGCCGAACTCAGCGGACGCAACGAAAGCGATGTGGTCGACGCGAGCCGCCAGGAAATCCCAGCCGGTCGCTTCGGCACCGCCGAGGAGTTCGGCGCCTTCTGCGCCTTCCTGTGCAGCGCGCAGGCGGGCTACCTGACCGGGCAGAACTTGCTGCTGGATGGCGGGGCGTATCCGGGGACGTTCTGACCCTTGCTGACCCCGCCGTAGGAGCGGACTCCGGCCGCGATGGGTGGGCGTGGCACCTTCCGGAAGACCGGAGCTGTGTTTTAGCCGATCGCGGACAGAGTCCGCTCCTACATCGTTTTCTGGGTGATTCCCCTTCGGGCCAGCGCAAGCGCTGTTCGCGATGAAGCCGCGTCCCGCGTTCGCGGGGATGACGTGTGCAGAGGGCGATGCATGACACCGTCACTCCCGCGAACGCGGGACAGCGCTTGCGCTGAACGCACTTCAGTGCGGCCCGAAGGGGGAGCGCAGCGAATAGCCCAAAAGACAGTTGCTCCTACGCACGCTGGAATATCGGCGCTGACCTGTAGGAGCGGGCCCATGGGGCGCTCCTGCAAGGGACATCGCAGCTTCAAGCCCCTACAATCCACCCCGCCGCTCCCGAACAGGCCAACCGATGAAAGCCCACTCCGACGAACTCAAGACCTTCGCCACGGTGATCGACTGCGGTTCCATCACCGCCGCCTCCGAGCAGTTGGGCCTCACCCCCTCGGCCGTCAGCCGCGCGCTGTCGAAGCTGGAGGAAAAGCTCGGCACCACCCTGCTCAACCGCACCACGCGGCGGATGAAGCTGACCGAGGAAGGTGAGTTCTTCCTCGAACACGCCCGGCACATCCTTGAGCAGATGGACGCCCTGGAAGAGCGCCTCGCCCTGCGCCAGCAGTCCCCCGCCGGACGCCTGCGGATCAACGCCGCCTCGCCCTTCATGCTGCACGCCGTGGTGCCGCACATCGGCGCCTTCCGCGAGCGCTACCCGGACATCGAGCTGCAGCTCAACACCAACGACCTGAACATCGACCTGCTGGAACAGAGCACCGACATCGCCATCCGCATCGGCCAGCTCGCCGACTCCAGCCTGCACGCCCGCCCCCTGGGCAGCAGCCGGCTGAACCTGCTGGCCTCGCCGGAGTACCTGGAACGCCACGGCATGCCGGGTGACCTGGACGAACTGCTGGGCCGCACCCTGCTCGGTTTCACCCAGCCCGAGGCGCTGAACGTCTGGCCGCTGCGCCATGCCGGCGGCGACACCCTGGCAATCACCCCGCAGCTCTCCGCCTCCAGCGGCGAAACCCTGCGCCAGCTGGCCCTGAGCGGCCAGGGCATCGCCTGCCTGGCGGGCTTCATGACGGGCGAAGATATCCGCGCCGGGCGCCTGGTGCGGGTGCTGCCGGAACTGACCTGCGAACGCCGACAGCCGATCCACGCGGTGTACTACCGCAACTCGCAGCTGGCGCTGCGTATCCAGTGCTTCCTCGACTTCATCCAGGAGCGCCTGGCGCAGTCGCAGGACAACGCCGGCTGAGGCGCGAAGAAATCCCGCAACCCCGGCAATCCTCGACCACACTGACTTGACCAGCCCCGGCCCTGCGCCGGGGTTTTCGTCACGTCGATACGAGGGGCCGGCATGCCATCGCTGCTGTTATATCTGCGCGCTGTCATTCATCCGGGCAGGGATACCCTGCTGTTCGCCCTGCGTACCGTGCTGGCCGGGCTGCTGACCCTGTACCTGGCGTTCCTGCTCGATCTGGAGCAGCCCAAGTGGGCGACCATGACGGTGGTGATCATCAGCACCCCGCTGGCCGGCATGACCCTGCAGAAAAGCTTCTCCCAGGTGATCGGCACCACCATCGGCGCCTTCGTCGCGGTGGCGATCATGGCGCTGTTCCCGCAGGCGCCGCTGCCCTTCGTCGTCACCCTGGCGGCCTGGCTGGCAATCTGTACCGCCGGCGGCACGCTGCTGCGCTTCACCCACTCCCAGGCCTTCGTGCTCAGCGGCTTCACTGCGGTGATCGTCGCCCTGCTCGCCCAGCCCGCTCCCGACTCCACCTACACCCTGGCCATCACCCGGGTCACCGAGACCCTGCTCGGGGTCGCCTGCGTGACCCTGGTCAGCCTGTTCTTCGCCCGCCCGCAGAGTGTGGCGCGCGGCTACTTCGCCAAGGTCGACCAGCTCATCCGGCTGATCGCCGTACACGCCGCGGCAGTGATCCGTGGCGAGGAGGCCGAAGAGGACTTCCAGCACCGGCAGATGCAGCTGCTGGGCGAGATTTCCGCGCTGGAGATGCTGCGCCGTCACCTCTATTTCGACGCCCCGCGCCTGCGCGGTTCCGATGAGCTGGTGCAGTTGCTGGCCAACCAGATGGTGCTGATGACCTCGCGGCTGGCCATCCTGCGCCGCCAGCTCAAGCTGATCGAGGACCGTCTCACCGGCCCGCTGCCGGAATCGGTGCGACGCCTGCGCGAGGACGAACTGGCCTGCCTGGAGGAACTGGCCGAATACGGCCGCGCCCTGCCCGCCCCGGCGCGCAAGCGCATCACCCGCCTGCGCCAGCGCTTCGACGCCGCCGCGCGCCAGGCCGAGGAGCTGGCCGACGGCCTGCCCACCTCGCTGCGCTCCCTGGCCTGGGCGCTGCGCTTCGAGCAGGCGCGACTGATGCAGCAGCTGGATGAGATGATCGAGCTGAGCGATGCGATCCAGGACGGCCGGCCGGGCAGCCGCATTTCCCACCGCGGCCAGGCGCACGCCCTGCACCTGGATTTTCACCTCGCGCTGATGAATGCCAGCCGTGCCTTCATCGCCCTCTGCTGCGCCGGCTGGATCTGGGTGGAAACCGCCTGGGACGGCGCCCGCGCCGGGATGATCCTGGTGGGCATCCTGTGCTCCATGCTGGCAACCTTCCCGCGCCCGCTGCTGGCCAGCCAGGCGTACCTGCGCGGGCTGGCCCTGGCGCTGGTGGCTGCGGCGCTGCTGCAGTTCCTGCTGCTGCCCAGCGTCAGCGACTTCGAGATGCTCGCGCTGTTCCTCACCCCGCTGCTGTACGTGATCGCGGTCGGGCTGGCCAACCCGCAGACCGCCGGGATCGGCATCGGCCTGGGGCTGTCCACCTTCCTGCTGGTGGGCCCGCAGAACCAGGGCGCCTGGATCAACACCTCGCTGCAATGGTTCGAGTTCGCCGGCGGCTATGTCTGCGCTGGCGTGCTGGCGTTGCTGGTGTACGCCTGGGTGTTCCCATTTGATGCCGATGCACGCCTGCGCCGCCAGTCGCGGCGCACCCGCGCCGAGGTGCGCGCGGTGCTGCTGTCCAAGCCCAGCGAGGCGCGCCGCTTCCTTTTCGAAAGCCGCATGGTGGACCGCCTGGCGATCATGCTCGGGCTGCTGCCGGCCGCCCGTGACAGCCTGTCTGGCGAGCGCTTCCAGTGCAGCCTGGCGAGCATGACCCTGGGCGTGGTGCTGCACCAGCTGCGCCGCGAGAGCCTTAACGCCGACGGCCTGCCGGAGCTGCTGCGCGAGCGCCTGTCGCTGGTGCTCGACGAACTCGCCGCCTGCCTCGACCAGCCCCCCACGGCGCCCCTGCAACGAGTGTTGCCGGCCATGCGCGAGCTGGGCGCGGAGCTGGACGAGCTGCAAGGCGAGAACACCTACTCCGGTGGCGAAGCCATGCGCCCGGTGTTCGTCAGCGGCGTGGCGCTGCTGGTGGCCGCCGCCCTGCTGGAGCGCTTCCGCGACCTCTACAGCGAAGCTGCCCGCTTCCACGACGACCCCGGGGAACAGCCGCTCCATGCCCGTTGATATCGAACTGGGCGGCGTCTACCTGCCGCCACTGGCCCAGGCCCTGATCCTGGCCCTGCCGATCTTCCTGCTGCTGGACTGGGCGCTGCGCCGCCTGGGCGTGCTGCGCCTGGTCTGGCACGAAGCGCTGTTCGAAGGCGCGCTCTACACCTGCATCTGCGCCAGCCTGATCCTGCTGATGGGGGCATTGCACTGACATGCCCGATCTTCGCAAGGCGCTCCCGCCGCTGATCACCCTTGCCGTGGTGGCGCTCGCCCTGGTGCTGGGCAGTTACGCCTGGGTCTATTACACCCGCGCGCCCTGGACCCGCGACGCCCGCGTGCGGGCCGACGTAGTGACGCTGTCGGCGGACGTCACCGGGCGCATCGTCGAGCTGCGCGTGCAGGACAACCAGCACGTGAGCAAGGGCGACCTGCTGCTGACCATCGACCCCGCTCGCTACGAACTGGCGGTGCAGCACGCCGAACGCGCGGTGGAAGTGGCGCGAGCGGCACTGGGCCAGTCGCAGGCGTCCATCGTCGCCAACCAGGCGCTGCTGCATCAGCGCCAGAACGAGGAAGCCAGGCGGCGGGCGCTGAAGGCGCGCTCGGCGATCTCCAACGAGGAATGGGAGAAAGCCAGTACCGACGTCGCCGTGGCCGAGGCCCAGCTGCTGCGCGAACAGGCCAACCTGGGCCTGGCCCAGGCCAATGTCAGCCTGTCCGAAGCGGCATTGCGCCAGGCGCGCCTGGACCTGGAACGTACCCGCGTGCTGGCGCCGGTGAACGGCTACGTGACCAACCTGCTGACCCGCGCCGGCGACTACGCCACCGCCGGCGCCGCACTGGTCGCGATAGTGGACAGCGACTCCTTCCATGTCAGCGGCTACTTCGAGGAAACCAAGCTGCCGCGCATCCATGAAGGCGACCGGGTGCGCGTCGAGCTGATGAGCGGGGAGCGCTTCGACGGCACCGTGGAAAGCATCGCGTTCGCCATCACCGACCGCGAGAACCTGCCCGGCAGCCGCCTGCTGGCCAACATCAACCCGACCTACACCTGGGTCAAGCTGGCCCAGCGCATCCCGGTACGCATCGCCATCGACCCCGCCTATGCCGGACGCGACCGCCTGCGCGCCGGGACCACCGCCACGGTCAGCGTGGAAGAGTCCATTCGCTAGGTGAGCGCGACGCCATCAACCTGTAACACATTTGTCATCTATGCTGGTGCAGCATGCCCGCGCCCACCCACGCCACCGGCACTCAACCAGGGATCACCGTGAACCCCACCCACGCCGTACGATCCATCGCCGGAACCCCGTATCTGGCCATCCTGCTGCTGACCGTCATCACCCTGGCGCTGTGCGCCTGGCGATCGATCGTCCCGCAGTCACTGGACAACCCCGACGGCAGCGCCTTCCAGCAACGCTGGAGGCAAGGCCAGGTGATCCTGCTGATCCGCCACCTGGAGCGCTGCGACCGCTCCAGCGCCCCCTGCCTGGGCGCGCCCGACGGCATCACCGCCCGCGCGGCGGAGCTGGCCAGGGGGCTCGGCCAGGCCATCACCCACTACGGCCTGGCGGCAACCGACATCTACAGCAGCCCGCTGACCCGTACCGCGCAGACGGCGGACCTGATGTTCAACCAGGCGGTCACCCGCCAGGACTGGCTCGTCACCTGCAAGAACGACGACCTGCTGGGCCAGATCCGCCAGCACAAGACCGCCCACCGCAACCTGGTGCTGGTGACCCACAGCGAGTGCTTCGACCGCCTGATGCAGAATCTCGACACGGCCGAAGGTGAAACGCCCGAATACGGCGAGACCCTGGTGCTATTCGACAACGACGGCCAGTCGCCATGGGTCGCCGGAGAGATCGAGGCCCCTGACTGGGTGAAACTGGCTCCGCAACCAAACGCCGGCTGAGACTGCTGCCAGAAGCGTTTTTCTATGCCATCTTTTGCGCATCGTCCCACGGAGAGGCGCGATGCCCGCCCTGCTCACCCAACACCCCCTGTTTGCCACCCCGGCGCTGCTACTGCTCGACCTGCTGCTCTGGCGCCTGCTCGGCACGGCCCATCCGCACTGGCGCCTGACGGTACGTGTGCTGTTCTTCCTGCTCTTCAGCCTGCTGCTGTTCAACGCCGGGATGAACCCGCTGGGTGCCGCGCCCTGGACCGATGACCTGCCCAGCCACATGGTCGCCACTGGCGTGCAGATCGTCTGGTGGCTGTTCGCCGCGCGCTGCCTGACCGTGGTGCTCGGCTTCCTCCTGGTGCAACGCGTCGGCCACGCCGGGCGTCTGCTGCAGGATGTGATCGGCGCGCTGATCTTCCTCATCGCCAGCATCGCCGCCGCCGGCTACGTGCTGGAGCTGCCGGTGAAGGGCCTGCTGGCCACCTCCGGGGTAGTCGCCATCGTCCTCGGCCTGGCGCTGCAGAGCACGCTGAGCGACGTGTTCTCCGGCATCGTGCTCAACACCACCAAGCCGTACCAGCTGGGCGACTGGATTTCCATCGACGGCATCGAAGGCAAGGTCACCGAGATCGACTGGCGCTCCACCTACCTGCAGACCGCCCAGGGCACCCTGGCGGTAGTACCCAACTCCCTCGCGGCCAAGGCCAAGGTGCTCAATCTCAGCCGGCCGGCGAACCTCTATGGCCTGAGCCTGAGCCTGACCCTCAGCCCACGGGTACGCCCGCGCAAGGCCATCGACGCGCTGGAGCGCGCCCTGGGCGGTTGCCGCATGCTGCTGGCCAACCCGGCGCCGACGGTGAGCGTGCGCAAGGCCGACCCCAATGGCGTGGAATACGAGCTCAACGGCTTCGTCGTGGCGATGGGCGAAAAGCGCGAGGCGCGCAACCAGCTCTTCGACCTCGCCTTCCGCCACCTGCAGGCCGCCGGCATCGAGCTGCTCAGCGAACTCGAAGTCCCCGCCCGCGAACACGCCAATCGCGCCCGCGCGCTGCTGGTGCGCTCCGGCCTGTTCGACGCCCTGGCCGATGCCGAGCGCGACGAACTCGCGGCCACCATGCAGCGCCGCCCCTTCAAGTCCGGCGATGTGCTGCTGGCGGCTGGCGACGTCAGCGACCAGTTGCTGATCATCGACACCGGGGTGGTCAGCGTGACCCTGCCCCACGGCGGGCAACCCCTCGAAGCCGGGCGCATGGGACCGGGCGAAGTGATCGGCGAGGCTGGTGTGCTCAGCGGCTCCGCCTGGCAGGCGCAGTTCACCGCGCTCAGCGATGGCGCGGTGTATCGCCTCGACAAGGCCGTGCTCGCCCCTTGCCTGGAAGCCCGCCAGGAGATCGCCGAAGCCATGACCCGGCTGCTCACCTTCCGCCAGAAGGCCAGCGCGGCCCTGTTGGTGGAGCAACCGGCGGCGGCGCCACAGCGCGGCCTGATGGCCTGGCTGAAGCAGTACGCCGGGGGCCGCTACAAGGCTTGAGTCGACCAGGCGCCGGGCGACGTTTCCGGGCGCGCGCTGAGCTGGCCGCCTGGCATCAAGCTCGGTCGGCCGAACTGAGGTCGACCGCCCGCAGGCACGCCAGCGGCACCCAGCCTGATTCGCCGCCGGCCCGGCAGCACCAGCGCCAGCCACCCAGATCCCGGCCACCCTCCAGCCGCTCGCCAACCTCGACATCGAGCTCGCGGGCGGTATAGTCCTCCGTTGCGATTCCGCTACCCGGTGCGGTCAGCCGGAAAACCTGCGCCGGCACCCAGCCATCCTTCTGCCCGGAGGTCGAGCAGAAGTACCAGTCCTGCCAGCCTTCCCCGCCTTCATAGCGCTCACCCACGGTCAGAGCCGCGCCGCTGGCGAAGGTGATCGGTTCGGGATATGCGCTGCGGTGGGGCTGGATGACGTCGTACTGCATGGGCGTGCTCCTGATTCCCTGGAAGGGTCGATGGTAACGCTCAGAGCGCGTCGTGGAAGATCACCCCGAGGGTGAAGCGCTGACCACTGCGCAGGCGGCTGACACCGTGGCGCAGGTTCACCCGGTGGTAGCCACGCACGCCCGCCACCGGCCGCTGGGCCACGGCGAACACCACGGCATCGCCCTGCCTGAGCGGCACCACTTCCACCCGCGACTGCATGCGCGGCCGTTGCTCGGTGAGGACGAACTCGCCGCCCTCGAACTCCTCGCCGGGTCGGGACAGCAGGATGGCAACCTGCAATGGAAAGGCCAGTTCGCCGTAGAGATCCTGGTGCAGGCAGTTGTAATCGCCGACGCCGTAGCGCAGGAGCAAGGGCGTTGGTCGCACCTGGCCGGCGCCGTGGCATTGGGCGAGAAAGTCGGCGTGCTTCTCCGGGTAGTCGATTCCGGTTTCCATGCGCTCGTGCCAGGTATTGGCGATGCTCCGCAACGGCGGGTAGAAGGCCTCGCGAAGGGCCTGCACCAACGCCGGCAAGGGATAGGCGAAGTAGCGGTACTCGCCCAGGCCGAAATTGTGCCGGGCCATCACCACCCGACTGCGGAATCCCGTGTCCTGGTCGTAGAGCGCGCGCAATGCCTCGCACTGGGCCGAACTGAGCAGGCCGGGAATCAGCGCCTGGCCACTGGCGTCGAGTTGCGCGGCCAGGCTCGGCCAGTCCAGTTCGCCGATTTGTCGTGCAAGTGCGGTCATGGGTGTGCTCCGGTCGGTCATGCCGCCAGTCTAGGTCTGCGCGCTGGTCGTTGTTTGCCGCGGCTGACTTTCAAAGTCGCGTTAAGATGACAGCTCCGATGAATAACCCAGCGCCCGCCATGAGCCTCGACGACCAGACCCTGCGCGATATTTCCCGGCTGACCCTGGAGCATTACCAGGCCACCGCAAACGCCTTCCGCGAAGGCACCTGGGAGCACGATGTCAGCCAGAACATCGCCGCCCTGCTGCGCCATATCCAGGCCGAGCCGCCTTTTGCCCTGCTCGATTTCGGCTGCGGCCCCGGCCGCGACCTGTGCGTGTTCCGCTCCATGGGCCACACGCCGGTCGGGCTGGACGGTTGCCCGAACTTCGTCGCCATGGCCCGTGAAGCCAGCGGGTGCGAGGTATGGCAGCAGGACTTCCTCGCCCTCGACCTGCCCGCCGGGCACTTCGATGGCATCTATGCCAATGCCAGCCTGTTCCATGTGCCACGCCAGGAGCTGCCGCGCGTGCTCGGCCAGTTGCACGCCGCACTGAAGCCGGGCGGCGTGCTGTTCGCCTCCAACCCGCGTGGCGAAAACGCCGAGGGCTGGAACGGGCCGCGCTACGGTTCCTATCACGATTGGGAGAACTGGAAGCAGTTGCTGGAGGCCGCCAGCTTTGCGGAGCTGGAACACTACTACCGGCCGGCGGGGCTGCCGCGTGAGCAGCAGCCTTGGTTGGCGAGTGTGTGGCGGAAGGTGTAGTCGTCGGGCTGTTCGCGGGCATGGCCCGCTCCTGCTAGAGCCGCACTGCACTCAACCTGTAGGAGCGGGCCATGCCCGCTTCTACGGTGTTTTCTGGGTCCCCGCGTTCGCGGGGATGACATGTGCGGGAGGGCGATACCTTACACCGTCATTCCCGCCAACGCGGGAGCCCAGAAGACATTGATCCTACGTCGGCGGATCAGCCCTTCGCCGCCCAGGCATTGAAGCGCTGTTCCAGGTCTTCGCCATGATCCACCCAGAAGGCGAAGTTCACCGGCACCGCCTGCTCCAGGTTCGCCGGCGCCGTATTCAGCCGCTCCACCAGTTTCGGATCGAGCAGCGAGGTGGTGCCCAGGTTGACCGAGCCATAGCCCAGCTTCACGGTATGGATCTTCTGCTGCTCGGGCTTCAGCGAGAAGGCGATGAAGTCCTCGGCGGCCTTCTTGTTCGGGCTGCCCTTGGGAATGGCCCAGGAGTCGATGGCGTACAGGCTGCCATTCCACACCACCTTCATCGGCGCGCCCTCTTCCTGGGCGGCGAATACGCGGCCGTTGTACGCGGTGCTCATCACCACGTCACCACTGGCGAGGAACTGCATCGGCTGGGCGCCGGATTCCCACCACTGGATCGACGGCTTGATCTGGTCGAGCTTCCGGAAGGCGCGGTCCACGCCTTCGTTCGTCGCCAGCACCTTGTACAGGTCTTCCTTCTTCACCCCATCAGCCAGCAGGGCGATTTCCAGGGTGTATTTGGCGCCCTTGCGCAGCGAGCGCTTGCCGGGGAATTTCTGCGTATCCCAGAAATCCGCCCAACCGGTCGGGCCGTTGGGCAGGCGCTTGGCGTCATAGGCCATGGCCATCGACCACACCAGCAGGCCGGCGCCGCAATCGGAGACGGTGCCTGGCACGTAGTCCCCGGTCTTGCCCAGCTTCGCCGGGTCGAGCGGTTCGAACAGGCCTTCCTCGCAGCCGCGCAGCAGCTCCGGCCCTTCGACCTGCACGACGTCCCAGTTGACGCTGCCGGTGTCGACCATGGCCTTGATCTTGCCCATCTCACCGTTGTACTCGCCGGCGATCACCTTCATCCCCTCGGCTTTCTCGAAGGGTTTGTAGAACGCTTCGGTCTGCACGTCCTTGCTCGTGCCGCCGAAGGAGATCACGGTCAGGTCCGCGGCCATGGCGCCGGACGCCACGCCCATGAGCAGGGCTCCCAGAATAGGGTTCTTCATTTCCACCTCTTGGCTTTGTTGTTGGCAGATAGGTAAAGCACGCAGGCGCCCGGCCTCTGCGGGCCGGGACACGGTAACAGGGTCAAGTACGGTAGACGGCCTCACCGTCCTCGATCAGGCGCAGCGCCGATTCCCAGGCCAGCAGGTGCAGGCCGTCGGTCAGCGCCTCCTCCTCTTGCACGGCGACGCGCTCGCACACCGCGGGCGGCGGGTAGCGCAGCTGGCGGCCGCCGGCCAGGGCCTGGACCTGTGCCTGGCAGGCGCGTTCGAGGAAGTAGATCTGGTTGAAGGCTTCAGCGATGCAGCGGCCGGTGGCCAGCAAGCCGTGGTTGCGCAGGATCATCACCATGTGGCTGCCCAGGTCGTTGACCAGGCGGGAGCGCTCTTCCGGGTCCAGGGCGATGCCTTCGTAGTCGTGGTAGCCCAGGCGGTTGTAGAACTTCAGCGCGTGCTGACTGATCGGCAGCAAGCCGTCTTCCTGGGCGGACACGGCGATACCGGCGGCGGTGTGGGTGTGGATCACGCAGGCCACGTCTTCACGGGCGGCATGCACGGCCGAGTGGATGTTGAAGCCGGCGCGGTTGACGCTCTTTGGGCCGAAGCGCGGGTCGATGACGTCACCGGCGTGGTCGACCTTCACCAGGTCCGAGGCACGCATTTCGTGGAACAGCACGCCATAGCGATTGATCAGGTAATGCCCCGGCTCGCCCGGCACCCGCGCGGAGATATGGGTATCGATGTGATCGGTCCAGCGGAAATGCGCGATCAGCCGGTACAGCGCGGCGAGGTCGCAACGCGCCTGCCACTCTTCGGCGGAAATACTCGACGGGTCGATGTTGTAAGCTGTGTCACGCATGGCGATTCCTTGTTATCAGGCAAGTGCGGCGCACTGCCGCATCACGGGACCGATAGTGCTGGCCCGCACGCCGGGGCGCCATGCACAGGGGCGATGGACTGCCTGCAGTGCTGTTATGGTCGCAAGACCTGTACAGATTCCCTTCCCGCTTTCATAACCAGAATCGGACCTCCGGATGCTGCTGCTCGACCCCACCTCGGACATTCCCCTGGTCACCCAGATCGTCGACGGCATCGCCCAGGCCATCGACGAGCAGCGCCTGCGCCCCGGCGCCAAGCTGCCCTCGATCCGCAAGTTCGCCCAGGCCAACGGCGTCAGCCACTTCACCGTGGTCGAGGCCTATGACCGACTGGTGGCGCGCGGCTGCCTGAACGCCGTGCCCAACGCCGGCTTCTACGTGCGCGGCCCGGCGGCCGACGACAGCGCCGGCAGCGAAGCGCCGCCGGAGTTCGATTTCGACGCGCACCTGCTGCTGCACAAGGTGTTCCAGCCGCTGGGCATGGAGCTGCGCCCCGGCGTCGGCTTGCTGCCCGAGCACTGGCTCGATGGCGAAGGCCTGCTGCGCGGGCTGCGCAGTCTGGCACGGGAGGAACCCACGCAGTTTGGTAACTACGGCCACAGCAAGGGCAATCCGAAGCTGCGCGGCAAGCTGGCTGACCGCCTGGCCGACGCCGGCGTGGCCGCCAGCCCCGAGCAGATCCTGCTGACGGCCGGCGCCAGCCAGGCGCTGGACCTGGCCGTGCGCTACCTGGTGCAGCGCGGCGACCCGGTGCTGGTGGACGAGCCGGGCTACCACAACCTGTTCCTCAACCTGCGCCTGCAGGGCGCGCAGCTGCTGGGTGTGCCGCGCAGCGCCGACGGACTGGACCTGGACCGCCTGGAGCAGTTGGCCCGCGAACACCGGCCCAAGGTCTACTTCACCCAGGCGCGGCTGCAGAGCCCCACCGGCGGCAGCCTGTCCCTGGCGGCCAGCCACCGCCTGCTGCAACTGGCGGAGAAATACGATTTCCTCATCGTCGAGAACGACATCTATGCCGACCTCGACCCCGCCGGCCAATTGCTGCTGGCCAACCTCGACCAGCTCGCGCGGGTGATCTACATCGGCAGCCTGTCGAAGGTCATCGCCCCGGCGCTGCGCACCGGCTTCATCGCCGCTCACCCGGAGCTGATCGAGGAGCTGGTGCCGCTGAAGATGGTCAGCGGCCTGACCAGCTCGGAACTCACCGAGACCCTGGCGCTGGACATCCTCCTCCAGGGTCGCCACCGCAAGCACGTGAAGCAGCTGCGCGATCAGCTCAGCGAGGCCCACGACAGCGTGGCGCGGCGCCTGGAGGCGGCAGGCCTGAAGATCTTCCATGAGCCGCGCGCGGGATTGTTCCTCTGGGCCCGGCACCGCGCCGTGGACGACGCCACCCTGCTCGCCGGTCGCGCCAAGGAAGCGAAGATCCTGCTGTTCCCCGGCCAGCTGTTCATGCCCGACGGCCGCAGCGTGCCTTGGATGCGCTTCAACGTCGCGCATTCGCTGGATGAGCGGCTTTACGCTTTTCTCGCAGCGCAGAGCGAGAGCACCTTGTAGGAGCGAGCTTGCTCGCGAACGGACTCCCCGGAAGCGCTGGCGCCAGGGCGGATCGCGAGCAAGCTCGCTTCTACGCGGGTTTCAACGCAGCGGGGACTGGCGGTCACAAAAAATAGGGTCGCCGAGTCCAAGGAAGAAGAGCCGGAATTTCGCCGGCCACGTCAGGAGGACACCGTGAAATTCCCCACCTTCGAACCCGAGCAACTGCAGCGCGCCCAGCAAGGCGAACCCACTGCCCTCGACGCACTGCTGCTGGCCTTGCAGGCTCCGGTCTACAACCTCGCCCTGCGCATGCTCGGCCGCCGTGAAGACGCCCAGGACGCCAGCCAGGAAATCCTCCTGCGCATTACCACGCATCTCGCCAGCTTCCGTGGCGACAGCCTGTTTTCCACCTGGGCCTTCCGCATCGCCAGCAATGCGCTGCTGACGGCGCGCACCAAGGTCCGCGAGACACCCACCGTGTCGCTGGAGGCCCTGGCGGAAAAGCTCGACCTTGGCCTGCGCCTGGCCGACGCCAACGAACGCCCGCTGGAGCCGGCGGACAAGCTCGCCGCCGAGCGCATCGCCCTGGCCTGCACCCAGGGCATGCTGATGTGCCTGGAGCGCGAACAGCGCCTGGCCTATGTGCTGGACATCGCCTTCGGCCTGGATTCGGAGGCGGCGGCCGCAGTGCTGGAGATCGCCCCGGCGGCCTACCGCAAGCGCCTGTCGCGGGCGCGCCAGCGGCTGGATGAGTTCATGCAGCAGCATTGCGGGCTGGTCAATCCGCAGGCGCCCTGCTCCTGCGAACGCCAGGCCCTGGCTTTGCCGGCCGGCGCGAACGATACCCGCAAGGCCGAGAGCGAACTGCTCGCCCTCACCCGCCTGGCGGACGCGGCGGCGGTGTTCCGCGCCCATCCGGATTATCAGGTGCCCCAGCGGGTGATCGAGACCGTGCGTGCCGTGCTGCAGCAGCACAGCGGAGGCTGGCAATGAACGCGATCGCGGATCTCGGCTACCCAGAAGGTTTCCAGCCGCTGCAACGGCGCAGCCCGCTGCTCGACCTGCTCGGGCCATTCCTGGTGCGCGGCGAAGGCGATTTGCTGGAACTGGGCCTGTTGCTCGACGAGCGCCACACCAACAGCCGGGGCGGCGTGCACGGCGGCATTCTCGCCACGCTGGCGGACATCGGCATGGGCTACGCCATGGCTTTCGCCAGCCAGCCGCCGCAACCGCTGGTCACCGCCAGCCTGACCCTGAACTACGTCTCCAGCGCGCAGGTCGGCGACTGGCTGAGCATCCGCCTGCTGCACAGCCGGCGCGGCAGGCAGATGGCCTTTGCCAATGCCCTGCTGTCGGTGGGTGACAAGGTGGTGGCCCAGGCCAGCGCGGTATTCGCGGTGCCAACTGAACGCTGATCCGCCAGATATCGCCAGAGCCCGCGCCAGGCCTTAGACTTGCCGCCCATCAGCAACCGCCAGCAAGAGATCACTATGGGCGCCCAGTGGAAAGCCAAACATAAAGAAGCCGCAGCCAACGCCAAGGGCCGCGTGTTCGGCAAACTGTCGAAGGAAATCATGATCGCCGCGCGCAACGGCGCCGACCCCGACATGAACCCGAAACTGCGTCTCGTGGTGGAACAGGCGAAGAAGGCCTCCATGCCGCGCGACACCCTGGAGCGTGCGATCAAGAAAGGCGCCGGCCTGCTGGACGGCGGCGCCAGCTTCGAGCGCGTGGTCTACGAAGGCTTCGCCCCGCACCGCGTGCCGGTGATCGTCGAGTGCCTGACCGACAACGTGAACCGCACCGTTGCGGAAATCCGCGTTCTGTTCCGCAAGGGCCAGTTGGGCGCCTCCGGCTCGGTGGCCTGGGACTTCGATTACCTGGGCATGGTCGAGGCCACCCCGGCCAGCGCTGACGCCGATCCGGAACTGGCCGCCATCGAAGCCGGCGCCCAGGACTTCGAGCCGGGCGAGGAAGACGGCGACACCCTGTTCCTCACCGACTCCACCGATCTGGATGCCGTCTGCCGCGCCCTGCCGGAGCACGGCTTCACCGTGGCCTCGGCCAAGCTGGGCTACAAGGCGAAGAACCCGGTCAGCCTGTCCGACGCCGAACTGGAAGAAGTCGAAGCCTTCCTCGATGCCCTGGACGGCAACGACGACGTGCAGAACCTTTACGTCGGATTGGCGTAATGCAGACGGGCGGCCAAATGGCCGCCCGTTTTCGTTGAGGCGGACGTTGTCCGCCCTTCGCGGGCATGGCCCGCTCCTACACAGGCGTCAATCTGTAGGAGCGGGCCATGCCCGCGATCAGCGCGCCACGCGCGCTCGAATCGCGCGCACTACCCCACCCGCCCCATCAACACCTCCTGGCTCCCCTCCGCCTTCTCCCGCAGAAAATCCCAGGTGGTGCGCATCCGCGCGATGTCCTTGAGCTCGGTGGGCATCAGCATCCAGAAGGTCCGCACGAATTCGATCTCCCCCGCCAGCACCGGCTGCAGCGACAGGTCTTCGCTCGCCGCGAACGCCGGAAGGATCGCCAGCCCCGCGCCCTGCGCCACCGCGCGCTGCTGGGCGAGGATGCTGGTGCAGCGCAGCGCCATGTGCAGCGGCCGGCCGATCTCGTCGAGGTATTGCAGCTCCTTGCTGTAGAGCAGGTCGTCGACGTAACCGACCAGCGCGTGCTCGCGCAGGTCGTCGCGGTTGCGGATCGGCCCGCGCTCGGCGAGATAGTCCTTCGAGGCGTACAGGCGCAGCACGTAGTCGGTCAGCCGGGTAATGATGTACGGCCCACGGCCGGGGCGCTCCAGGGTGATCACGATGTCCGCCTCGTGGCGCGACAGCTGCAACGCGCGCGGCACCGCCAGCAGGTCAACGCCCAGGTGCGGGTGGCGCCGGTTCAGTTCCACCAGTTGCGAGGTCAGCAGCGTCGAGCCATAGCCCTCGGTGGCGCCGATGCGCACCTTGCCGGAAAGATTGTCCTCGGCTCCCGCCAGGCGTTTCTCAATCACCTTGCAGGCGCTTTCCATCGCCTCGGCCTGGGGCAGCAGGCCGTGGCCGGCTTCGGTCAGCCGGTAGCCGCCCGGCTCGCGCACCAGCAGTTGCGCGCCAATACTCTTCTCCAGCGCCTGCAACCGGCGGGCGACCGTGGTGTGGTCCACGCCCAGGCGACGGGCGGCGACGGTGAGCTTGCCGGCGCGGGAGAGTTCGAGGAAGAAACGCAGGTTATCCCAATCCATGATCGCCCCACCGTGCGGCTACTGTGCAAAAACGCAGACCATACTTGCACATCACCGCATTGAGAACATCAAAAATGCACTGTTAGGATCGGTTCAGACAACAAGAAAGCCACAGGCTGGGAGAATCCCGATGACCACAACTGCCCCGACCGTCAAACTCTTCCTCGACGGCAAGCCCGTCGAGTCCACCACCTCCGAATGGCGCGATGTGATCAACCCCGCCACCCAGGAAGTCCTCGCCCGTGTGCCTTTCGCCACCCCCGAGGAAGTCGACCGCGCCGTGGCCAGCGCCAAGGCCGCGTTCAAGAGCTGGAAGAAGACCCCCATCGGCGCCCGTGCGCGCATCTTCCTCAAGTACCAGCAGCTGATCCGCGAGAACATGAAGGAGCTGGCGGCGATCCTCACCGCCGAACAGGGCAAGACCCTGCCCGACGCCGAAGGCGATGTGTTCCGCGGCCTGGAAGTGGTCGAGCACGCAGCCGGCATCGGCAACCTGCAGCTGGGCGAGCTGGCCAACAACGTGGCCGGCGGCGTGGATACCTTCACCCTGCTGCAACCCATCGGCGTCTGCGCCGGTATCACCCCCTTCAACTTCCCGGCAATGATTCCGCTGTGGATGTTCCCGATGGCGATCGCCACCGGCAACACCTTCGTCCTCAAGCCGTCCGAACAGGACCCGATGGTGACCATGCGCCTGGTCGAGCTGGCCCATGAAGCCGGGGTACCGCCGGGTGTGCTGAACGTCATCCATGGCGGCCCGGACGTGGTGAACGCCATCTGCGACCACCCGGACATCAAGGCCGTTTCCTTCGTCGGCTCGACCCGTGTCGGCACCCACGTCTACAACCGCGCCTCGCAGGCCGGCAAGCGCGTGCAGTGCATGATGGGCGCGAAGAACCACGCCATCGTGCTGCCCGACGCCAACAAGGAGCAGAGCCTCAACGCCATCGCCGGCGCCGCCTTCGGTGCCGCCGGGCAACGCTGCATGGCGCTGTCGGTGGTCATCCTGGTGGGCGAGGCCAACGCGTGGATTCCCGACCTGGTGGCCAAGGCCAGGAGCCTCAAGGTCAGCGGCGGCACCGAGGCCAACACCGACGTCGGCCCGCTGGTTTCCTGCGCGGCACTTGACCGCGTCAGCGGCCTGATCGAACGCGGCGCCCAGGAAGGCGCCAAGCTGGAACTGGACGGCCGCAACCCGCAGGTGGCCGGCTACGCCAAGGGCAACTTCGTCGGCCCGACCCTGTTCTCCGGTGTCACCCCGCAGATGACCATCTACCGCGAGGAAATCTTCGGCCCGGTGCTCTGCGTGGTGTCGGCGAAGACCTTCGACGAGGCCATCGAGCTGATCAACGCCAACCCCAACGGCAACGGTACCGCCCTGTTCACCCGCTCCGGCGCGGCTGCGCGGCACTTCAAGGAAGAGATCGACGTCGGCCAGGTCGGCATCAACGTACCGATCCCGGTACCGGTGCCGATGTTCTCCTTCACCGGCTCGCGCGGCTCCAAGCTGGGCGACCTCGGCCCGTACGGTAAGCAGGTGGTGCAGTTCTACACCCAGACCAAGACCGTCACCGAACGCTGGTTCGACGAGAACGAGGTCGGCGGCGCGGTGAACACCACCATCCACCTCAAGTAAGCCCCGCCTGCCCGCCCAGGCCCGGACTCCAGCAAGGATGCTGGTCCGGGCCTGGGCGGGTACGTCTTTCGCGTCCGACCATCAGAACAAGAGGACCACCCCATGCGCATCGGCTTCATCGGACTCGGCAACATGGGCGGCCCCATGGCCGCCAACCTGCTCAAGGCCGGCTTCGACCTGAGCGTCTTCGATCTCTCCGCCAAGGCCGTGGAAGCGGCCGTCGCCCTCGGCGCCCGCGCCCTCGCGTCGCCGGCTGACGTGGCCCGTGACGACGTCGAGATGATCATCACCATGCTGCCGGCCGCCGCCCACGTGAAGCAGGTCTTCCTCGGCGACAACGGCCTCCTGGCGAACGTGCAGCCCGGCGTGCTGCTGATCGACTCCTCCACCATCGACCCGCTGAATGCCCGCGAGGTCAGCGCCGCCGCCCAGGCCCACGGCAACCCGATGCTCGATGCACCGGTTTCCGGCGGCACCGCCGGCGCAGCGGCTGGCACCCTGACCTTCATGGTCGGTGGCGAGCAGGCCGACTTCGAGCGCGCCCGCCCGGTACTGGCGGCCATGGGCAAGAACATCGTGCACTGCGGCGGCACCGGCAACGGCCAGGTGGCCAAAGTGGCGAACAACCTGCTGCTGGGCATCTCCATGATCGGCGTGGCGGAAGCCATGTCCCTGGGTGTGAAGCTGGGCATGGACGCGGAAGTCCTGGCCGGCATCATCAACACCTCCAGCGGCCGCTGCTGGAGCTCGGAGGTGAACAACCCACTCACCGGCGCCCCGGTGGCACGCGGCTACAGCGGTGGCTTCGGCACCGACCTGATGCTCAAGGACCTGGGCCTGGCCAGCGAGGCCGCACGCCAGGTGCGCCAGCCGGTGCTGCTCGGCGCACTTGCCCAGCAGTTGTTCCAGACCTTCAGCAACCAGGGCAACGGCCAGCTGGACTTCTCGGCCATCGTGAAGCTGTACCAGCAAGGCTAGGTTCACCGGCACGATCCGCTTTTCGTAGGAGCGAGCTTGCTCGCGAACACCCTCGCTGCGGGGGCGGTTCGTGAGCAAGCTCACTCCTACAAGAGCCATCCTCCGCAACATGCCGCCGCTCTGCCCATCTCAGCTATCATGCCCGCTCCGCCCCACCGGATACCGCCGCATGATCCTTCGCCCGCAAACCCCGACACTTTGGGTCCTGCTGTTTTCGCTCAAGGGCTCGATCATCCCGGCCATCTGGCGCAAGGTGCTCTACACAGTGCTGCTCAGTTCGCTGGTGGTAGCCACCCACGGCACGCTCTACCACTACAAGGTGGTCATCACCTCCACGCCCTTCACCCTCTGGGGCCTGACCCTGGCGATCTTCCTCGGCTTCCGCAACAACGTGGCCTACCAGCGCTTCTGGGAAGCCCGCACGCTGTGGGGCGAGCTGCTGATCGTTACACGCAACCTGGCCCGCCAGACCCGTTCACTGCTGCCGGACCTCACCCCGGAAGCCCGCCGCGGCCTCTGCAACCCGCTGATCGCCTTTGCCTACGTGCTGCGCGACCATCTGCGCGGCACCTCGCAGAGCGAGGACGTTCGCCGACTGCTCGGCACCAACGAGTCGGCCGCGCTGGCGGCCACCGCCACGCCAACCAATGCATTGCTGGCCAGCGTCGGCGAGCGTTTCGCCAAGCGTGCCCGCGAAGCCGGAGCCGGCGACATCACCCTCGCCGCCATCGACCAGCAGATGACCCGGCTCTCCTACGTGCTCGGCGGCTGCGAGCGGATCCGCAACACACCGATTCCGTATCCCTACATCCTGATGCTGCACCGCATCGTGCACGTCTACTGCTTCCTGCTGCCGTTCTGCCTGGTCGACAGCATCGGCTGGTTCACCCCGCTGGCGGTGTGCGTGCTGGCCTACACCTTCTTCGGCCTGGATGCCCTGGGCGACCAGATCGCCGACCCTTTCGACACCCAACCCAACGACCTGCCGCTGGACGCCATGAGCCGCAACGTGGAAATCGCCGTACTGGAGATCCTCGGCGAATCGCCCCTGCCCGAACCGCTGCAGCCGGTGAACGGCCTGCTGCTTTGAGCCCAGCCCCGAGGAACAACCGATGAATCACCTGAAAGACGTGCCGCTGGCCAAGGCCTACCTGCTGCTCAACCACGGCCCGAGCACTCTCGTCACCAGCGAGCACGACGGTGTCGCCAACGTGATGGCCGCCGCCTGGGTCATGCCGCTGGATTTCGACCCGCCCAAGCTGATGCTGGTGCTCGACCGCAATACCTGGTCGCGCCACCTGGTGGAGGGTTCCGGGGCCTTCGTCATCCAGTTGCCGTCGCGCCAGCAGGCGGAGCTGACCCTGGCGGTCGGCTCCAGCAATGGCGGCGAGTTGAACAAGTTCGAGCAACTGGATATCCGCACCTCGCGGGCGCGCCAGATCGAAGCGCCGATCGTCGATGGCTGCGTGGCCTATCTGGAATGCAAGGTGATCAGCGAGCCGAACAACCAGGACAAGTACGACCTGTTCATCGCTGAGGTGGTGGCCGCCTATGCCGATGAGCGCGCCTTCTCGAACGGGCGCTGGCACTTCCCCAGCGATGATCTGCGCACCATCCACTACCAGGCCGGCGGCGCCTTCTTCGCTACCGGCGAGGCCTTCCAGGTCACGCGCGACTGAGCGTTCGAGGCTATCGCAGGCAACCCTGCCAGGCCGAATCGCAGACATAAAAAAGCCCGCTTGATGCGGGCTTTTTCATTGGGGAGCTAATCCTTTAGCTGGAATTCATACTCTGCTCGCGCTGGTGAAAAAAACGTGAAGACTACAGCGCCATTTGCAACATTTTCCATCGCCCGACGAAGCGCCGTCAGCTCGAATAATCCAGCGCCGTCCAGACCCGGCTGAGGCCGCCGCTGATCCGGCAGGCGGAAAGGTCCTGTTCATTGTCACCGGGTGTCAGACGCACCACCGAATCGCCCTCAGTCTCGGTCAGCCACTGCAGCCGGCCGCAGTTGGGCGTGTCGATCACATAGCTGGCGGCGATGCTGGAGCGCGCCCTGGGCAGGCGAATGGCGTCATGCACCGTGCCGCGTTCCTCGATGCGCTTGCCATCGGCAATCAGCACCGCCCACGCCTCGCGCCCTTCGATGATCAGATAGGCACCGTTGGCTCGCGGCACGTCCATCGGAGGTTCCGCGCAGCCAGCCAGTACCGCCAGCATCGAGCACGCCATCAGTTTCCCCAGCATCGCCACACCCTCCTCATTCGTCGACGGACCCGCACGCCATGCCGGCGCCTGTAGGGCTTCCATGGATTCGGTCAGACAGCGAAGTCATAGTAATCACAAAATACTGTTCATGCATACAGTATTTTGAGAACATTCACTCAACGATGACGAAAGGCGCGACGAGCCCGTACTGCGCAACGCCGCATGACGAGGGTCAGTCCTTCTATAGGAGCAGAGCGATGGTGAGCATCCATCAGCTGAAGTACACCGTGAATCACATGGCCGTCGATGAAGTGCGCGAAGCCGTCGAGGAGCTGCTCCTCGAAGGTCTGGTCACCGAAGGCAAGACCCCGTTCAGCCGCACGCACTTCAACACCTGCTTCGCCGAAATCGAGGCGCTGCTGCAGCGCGCCGGCTACCACCGCCCGCTGGACGTGGTCGGATACCAGGGGCAGGCCTACGCAATGTTCGACCCCAGCCGCTGGGACGCCGTGGAGGTGCTGCGCTGGCTCAAGGAGTACGTCGAGGAGGCCGCGGCGAGCTGAATGTGCCACCGGAATGTGCGCGGGAGCAGAGACTTGCGCAGCCCGGTCCCGCGCACTAACGTCCTTGGTACTTCCGCTTTCCGAATCAAGGACGATTCCATGGGCGACTCTTCGAATGCCGACAGCTGGCGTTGGGCCTACCGCAAACTGCGCAGCTGGGACGTCGGCCGCATCAGTTCCGCCTTCCTTGCCACCCTGTTCCACTGGCGCGGCGACACCGGGCTGTTCTATAGCCACGGCGGCCTGCGTAAATCCCGCCTGACCCGTAGCGACCAGACCGACTGACCGGTCAGGGCCGCGTATACGGGTACACCGCTCCGTTGGGGTATTCGATGCTCTGCCGGATGCCACTTCCGGACTGATCGATGATCACCGTGTTCGAATGCGACTCGCCATAACCGCGCGGTACCTGCACGCCTCCGTATCCGTCATTGCGCTGCCAGCTCGACGAGCTGTCCACGCGGCCGCTGGCCCCTGGGCTGACATAGATGCGCTGGATCACCGGCGGCGATTGCTGCCATTGAGCCTGGGGCTGGGATTGCCCTTGATATTGGGGCTGAACATGGCCGGAGAATCGCTGTTGTGCCGACACCGGTGCCGCCAGGGCACAACAGGCAATGAGCACCAGGTTTCCGAGACTGTTCATGGGGTGCTCCGGGGTAGCTGGAAAGGCTTCAGCATACCAATCCATTCACCGGCTGTGCAGGCCGGACGCCACACGGCATTAAAGAATTCAAATTTATATTTTTCATATACTTACAAAATAAACATAATCTCAAATATAAAGAAAACCCACTGATTCCCACCCTTAGAGCTACACCTCCCACGCAATCCGCCCGTTGCACCCGCCAAACAGGCTCCCGGCAGCCTTGCCATTCGATTGCCACGATTGGCAATTCTTTTTCAATCAGTAAGATGCAGCTACTTTCGTAAGGAATACCTCATGTTCCGACGCCGCCTGCCCCTGCTGCTGATTCTCGCCATTCCCGCGGTCGCCTCCGCTGCCGCTCCGCGCACGTTCGAGGAAGCCAAGAAGATCGGCCGCACGCTCTACGCGAGGCAGTCGGTGGAGTTCTATTGCGGCTGCCGCTACAGCGGCAACACCGTGGACCTCAAGAGCTGTGGCTACACCCCGCGCAAGAATGCCAAACGTGCCTCCCGCATCGAGTGGGAACACATCGTTCCGGCCTGGGTGATCGGCCACCAGCGCCAGTGCTGGCAGAGCGGCGGCCGCAGCAACTGCTCGAGGCATGACCCCGTCTACCAGAAAGCGGAGGCCGACCTGTTCAACCTGGTGCCGAGCATCGGCGAGGTCAACGGCGACCGTAACAACTTCAGCTATGGCTGGCTGCCGAAGCAGCCCCCGCAGTACGGCGCCTGTCCGATGGTCATCGACTTCAAGGCGAAGAAGGCCATGCCCCGTCCGCAGATCCGCGGGATGATCGCCCGCACCTACTTCTACATGAGCGATCGCTACGGGCTGAAGATGTCCAGCCAGGACCGCCAGCTGTTCACCGCCTGGAGCAAGCAATACCCGGTGGAAACCTGGGAGCGTCAGCGCAACCAGATGGTCGGCTGCGTTATGGGCTGGGGCAATCCCTACGTCGGCGAGGTCGAAACCAGCCGCTGCCCGTCGCCCCGTGTCGCCAGGCGCTGAAGCCAGGCGACAGCGCGCAGGTCCGGCAGTAGACTCCGACAGTCGTCCCTCGTGACGAGCGCCCTATTCCCTGTCTGGAGTACGCAGCATGTCCTTCTCGATCTACCAGGCCTCCGTTCCCGTCTTCATCCGCATGCTCGGCAATCTCTCGGCGATCCTCGCCAAGGCCGCCGCCCATGCCGAAGCCAAGTCCATCGACCCATCCGTCCTGATCAATGCCCGCCTTGCGCCGGACATGTTCCCGCTGGCGCGCCAGGTGCAGATCGCCAGCGACTCCGCCAAGGGCGCCGGCGCGCGCCTGGCCGGCGTCGAGGTGCCGAGCTTCGCCGACGAGGAAACCACCTTCGCCGAGTTGCAGGCGCGAATCACCAAGACTGTCGACTTCCTCAAGACCCTGAAGCCCGAGCAGTTCGAAGGTGCCGAGAACCGCACCATCGAGCTGAAGCTGCGCACCCGCGAGATCAGCTTCAAGGGCGCCGACTTCCTGCTCGGCTTCGTCAATCCGAACTTCTATTTCCACATCACCACCGCCTACGACATCCTGCGCCACAACGGCGTGGAGGTCGGCAAGATGGACTATCTCGGCGGCGTGTGAGAGCCCTGGCGCCGGCCACGCCGGCGCCCTTCAGCCGCGCGGCAGCGGCAGGCTGGTGGTGGCTTTGATCTCGGACAGCGCGACGATGGAGTTGATCTCCTGCACGCCCGGCACCTGGGATAGCTTCTCGAAGAAGAAGCGTTCGTAAGCATCCACGTCCTCGGTGACGATGCGCAGCATGAAGTCCACCGCGCCCATCAGCACATGGCATTCAAGCACCTCGGGAAACTTGCCGATGGCCTGGGCGAAGTCCGTCAGGTGATTGCGCCCATGGGCGTTGAGCTTTACCTGAGCGAAAATCTGGGTGTTCAGGCCGATCTTCTTGCGATCCAGCAGAGTCACCTGCTTGCGGATCACCCCCTCGTCCTTCAACCGCTGAATCCGGCGCCAGCACGGCGACTGCGACAGCCCGATGCGCTCGGCAATCTCGGCGGTGGAAAGCGTCGCCTCTTCCTGCAACAGGGCGAGGATCTTCTTGTCTTGGGCATCCAGGGAAACCGACATTAATAATTCTCTGATTCAGACAATAGAGAATCATTAATGCATAAATACCCCTTGTCAGGCAGAAAACAGGCAAAAAAATCCCCCGAGCAACCGTCACACTCTTCCTGACTCCCACCCGAACGGCCGGCTGCCATGACTCTTCTCGCGCTCACCTTCCCCGACTTTTCCACGGACCTGCAGGAACGCCCGGTTCCAACCGAAGCCGCTGCCGATGTTCGCTACCTGATCCGCGCCGAGATCGATGCCGACATCCTCTGCCGGCTGCTGAACCAATTCGCCTTGCAGGGCCATGTTCCGACGGAGGTCGAGGCCTCGCGGCGGGAAGACTGGATGGATATCGCCTTGCGGGTGAACACCCTGCCCCGGTACCGCGCCGAAGTGATCGCCCAGCGCATGCGCGGGATGGTCAGCGTCTGTTCGGTCGATCTCCATGTCGACGAGCTGCGCGCTGTCCGTTCAGCGACATAATCTGGCTATCTGGCGTTAGCCGGCAATTCTCGTGGTGAGTAGAGTGCAATCTACCCGCTCGCTTCTGCCGGGCGCGGTCACTCACACAACAATACGAGAGATGTGCCCATGGCTCGCCCACGCCTGCTTCCCGACAACTTCACCCTGGCGCTGATCGCCACCGTGACGGTCGCCAGCCTGCTGCCCTGCGAAGGCACAGCCGCAGTGATCTTTGGCTGGATCACCAACCTGGGCATCGCGCTGCTGTTCTTCCTCCATGGCGCCAAGCTGTCGCGGCAGGCGATCATCGCCGGCGCCACGCACTGGCGGCTGCACCTGCTGATATTCGCCTGCACCTTCATTCTCTTCCCGGTCCTGGGCATGGCGCTCAAGCCGCTGCTGTCGCCGCTGGTCACCCCGGACCTGTACCTGGGCATGCTCTACCTGTGCGCCCTGCCCGCCACCGTGCAGTCGGCGATCGCCTTCACCTCGCTGGCGCGCGGCAACATCCCGGCGGCGATCTGCAGCGCCTCCGCCTCCAGCCTGCTGGGGGTGTTCGTCACCCCGCTGCTGGTGCAACTGCTGCTCGGCGCCCAGGGCGAGACCGGCATGTCGACCCTCGACGCCATCGGCAAGATCACCCTGCAACTGCTGGTGCCCTTCATGGCCGGCCAGCTGCTGCGCCCCTGGATCGGCGCCTGGGTCGAGCGCCACAAGCCCGTGCTGCGCTACGTCGACCAGGGCTCGATCCTGCTGGTGGTCTACACCGCCTTCAGCGCCGCGGTGATCGAGGGCCTCTGGCACCAGGTTCCACTGCCCGCGCTGGCCGGCCTGGTGGTCGCCTGCTGCGTGCTGCTGGCCCTGGCGCTGGTCGCCACCAACCTGCTCGGCCGCTACCTCGGGTTCTCCCTGGAGGACCGCATCACCATCGTCTTCTGCGGCTCGAAGAAGAGCCTGGCGACCGGCGTTCCCATGGCCTCGGTGCTGTTCGCCAGCAGCAGCGTCGGCGTGATCCTGTTGCCGCTGATGCTGTTCCACCAGATCCAGCTGATGGTCTGCGCAGTGCTCGCCCAGCGCTACGCCAAGCGCCAGGAAGCGCCCCACAGCCGGCTGGAGCGCGCCAACTAAGAGGTTGGCTCAGGACGGATAGCCACCCACGAAAAAGCCGGTGCAGTGCACCGGCTTTTTTGTCTCGGCCCCTGGGAGCGGGGCCTTGCGGTCGAGACCCTGCGATCAGGCGCCGACCGGCGTACGCAGCGTGACGAATTCCTCGGCCGCCGTGGGGTGGATGCCGATGGTTTCGTCGAAGATGCGCTTGGTCGCCCCCGCCTTCAGCGCGATGGCGATACCCTGGAGAATCTCCCCGGCTTCCGGGCCGACCATATGGCAACCCAGGACCTTGTCGCTGTCGGCGTCGACGATCAGCTTCATCAGGGTCCGTTCCTGGCATTCGGTCAGGGTCAGCTTCATCGGACGGAAGCGGCTCTCGAAGAGCTTCACCTTGTGGCCGGCAGCGCGCGCCTCGTCCTCGGTCAGCCCGACGGTGCCGATGGTGGGCAGGCTGAATACGGCAGTCGGGATCAGCTTGTAGTCCACCGGACGGTACTCTTCCGGACGGAACAGATGCCGCGCCACCGCCATGCCCTCGGCCAGCGCGACCGGGGTCAGCTGCACCCTGCCGATCACGTCGCCAATGGCGTGGATGGAAGGTTCGCTGGTGCGGTAGGCCTCGTCGACCTTGATGAAGCCACCCTCATCCAGCTCGACCGAGACGTTCTCCAGCCCGAGGTTGTCCAGCATCGGCCGGCGTCCGGTGGCGTAGAACACGCAATCGGCCTCCAGCACACGGCCATCCTTGAGGGTGGCCAGCAGTGTGCCGTCGGCCTGCTTGTCGATCCGGGCGATATCGGCGTTGAACTGCAGATCGAGGCCCTTCTTGGTCAGCTCATCGCGCAGGTGCTCGCGCACACTGCGGTCGAAGCCACGTAGGAACAGGTCACGGCGATACAGCAAGGTCGTCTGCGCGCCCAGGCCGTGGAAGATCGAGGCGAACTCGACGGAGATGTAGCCACCGCCCACCACCAGCACGCGACGCGGCAACTGCTCGAGGAAGAACGCCTCGTTGGAGGTGATGGCGTGCTCCTTGCCAGGGATATCCGGCAGCTGCGGCCAGCCACCGGTGGCGATCAGGATATGCTTGGCCGTGAAGCGCTGGCCGTCGACTTCAATGGTGTGCGCATCGCGCAGTTGCGCATGGCCTTCCAGCAGCGTTACACCGCTGTTGACCAGGAGGTTGCGATAAATGCCATTGAGGCGATGTATCTCGCGATTCTTGTTGGCGATCAGGGTCGACCAGTCGAATTTCGTGCCCTCGGCCGTCCAGCCGAAGCCCGCGGCCTGCTCGAAGTCTTCATGGAAGTGAGCGCCATAGACCAGCAGCTTCTTGGGCACGCAGCCGACGTTGACGCAGGTGCCGCCCAGGTAGCGGCTCTCCGCGACGCCGACCCGCGCACCGAAGCCCGCCGCAAAACGCGCAGCGCGCACACCGCCGGAACCGGCGCCGATGACGAACAGGTCAAAATCGAAAGACATCATGATTCTCCGCGTGGAAATGCCAGGCAGCATATCTTATACGCCCTGACCTATCCTGCCCGGAACCGAAGGAGGTCTTCCCATGCGACCGAGCCTGACTCATGTGGCCCTGCATGTTCCCGATCTGGATGCCTGCATTGCCTTCTACAAACGCTTCTGCGGCATGCGCGTGATCCACCAACGCGAAGGCAAGGGCTCGCGGATTGTCTGGATGGCCGAGCCGGGCAAGGAGCACAGCTTCATCTTCGTCATCATGCCCGGCGGCGAGGCGCGCCACCTGGCCAGCGACGACTACAGTCACTTCGGCTTTGCCGTCGATAGCCACGCGGAAGTGGACCGCATTGCTAAGGAAGCGCAGGACGCAGGCTGTCTGATATGGGCACCACGTGAGGAGCCCTACCCTGTAGGTTATTACTGCGGCATTCGTGACCCAGGAGGCAATTACGTCGAGTTCAGCTACGGCCAGCCGTTGGGGCCAGGATCGGAGGAGATGCCGATTCCGTAGGAGAGGCAGGGGACGGATACTCCTTCAGGTCGCCATGCAGGAAAATTCGTGATTTCCACCCATGTACTTACAATCCTTTAGTGGCCTGCGCGACCCGGCCGGCAACTACGCCGAGTTCAGCTACGGACAGCCGCTGGGGCCCGGCTCCGAAGCCATGCCGATTCCACCCTCGCTGTAACACCGCCCTCTCAAGAAGGCCGGAAACGAAAAAGCCACCCGAGGGTGGCTTTTGCGACAAACCGTCAAACCTGGACTTACCAGGCCTTACCGGTCTTGTAGAGGTGCTCGTAGCAGAAGTTGGTCGCCTCGATGTAACCCTCGGCGCTACCGCAGTCGAAACGCTTGCCCTTGAACTTGTACGCCAGCACGCAACCGTCCTGGGCCTGCTTCATCAGGGCGTCGGTGATCTGGATTTCACCGCCCTTGCCCGGCTCGGTCTGTTCGATCAGGTCGAAGATGTCCGGAGTCAGGATGTAGCGGCCGATGATCGCCAGGTTCGACGGAGCATCTTCCGGCTTGGGCTTCTCGACCATGGTGTTCACGCGGTAGATGTCGTCGCGGATCATTTCGCCAGCGATCACGCCGTACTTGTTGGTCTCTTCCGGCGGCACTTCCTGGATCGCCACGATGGAGCAGCGGAACTGGTTGTACAGCTTGACCATCTGCTTGAGGACGCTGTCGCCTTCCAGGTTCAGGCACAGGTCGTCCGCCAGGACGACGGCGAACGGCTCGTCGCCGATCAGCGGACGGCCGGTCAGGATAGCGTGGCCCAGGCCTTTCATTTCGATCTGGCGGGTGTAGGAGAAGGTGCACTCGTCGATCAGGCGACGGATGCCGACGAGGTACTTTTCCTTGTCGGTGTTGCGAATCTGGTGTTCCAGCTCATAGCTGATGTCGAAGTGGTCTTCGAGGGAACGCTTGCCACGGCCGGTCACGATACCGATTTCGCCGAGACCGGCTTCCAGGGCCTCTTCCACCGCGTACTGGATCAGCGGCTTGTTCACCACCGGCAGCATTTCCTTGGGCATGGCCTTGGTGGCCGGGAGGAAGCGGGTGCCGTAGCCAGCGGCCGGGAACAGACATTTCTTGATCATGGGAGTCCTTCGAGGGGGACAGGGGTGCGAGTTGCGCGCAGTCTAATCAGGCTGCAGCCACCTTACAATGCCCCGGCATCCGGCGATTCGTGCTCCTTTGAGCATTTACGACCTCGCCTCTGAGACCGGTGGCAGCGAATCTGACAATAACCCTGGCGGCGAGTTCGCCGCTAATGGCAAAAAGTCAGCATCGCGACCCCGCCCTTCAGACAGTCACGCCCTGTCGCCAATCGCCACCCTGCCCCGACAGACGCCGCCGAACAACGCCCCAGATCATCAGCTCGTCACCCTCACCCACCCGGATGGGCGGAAAGCAGTCGCTCGCCGGCAGCAGGGCAAAAGCCCCTTCGATGATCGCCAGTCGGCGGATCAACGCTTCTCCATTGAGCTCCGCGACGACGATTTCACCTTCCGCAGCCAGCTCGGAACGGTCGACCAGCAGCAAGTCGTCATGGTGAATCCCAGCCTCCGTCATGCCATCGCCATGTGCCCGCACTATGTATGTGTGAGACGGCATCCACTGCGGGAGCGTGGGAGCGGCATGTTGGATGGATTCCGATAGCAGGTGCATGGCTCACTCCATATACTGTATATATATACAGATACCAGGTAGACGCCCGGTTTTCAAGCCATTTGCCGGAACCCTGAACGCCATAGCCACTCCATTGAAAGGGCGCGGCACGATCCGTGGTGGTCTACCCTTAGCAAGGGGCGAGGACTTTCGATATGAATCCGGGCACGTTCGTGACTCTCATGATTCTGGCTTGGCTGCTGCTGGCAGTGGTGACCTTGTGGGCGATCCTGCGAGTCCCCATGCGGCGGGCCCGCCTGCAGAAAACCAAGGCAAAACCCACCAGCGCAACGCGGCGGAACCCGCTGCCCCATTGATCCTGCGGTTCGTGCAAATTGCCTTGCGATTCGGCCTGCTCCCTGCAAGCTGCACGACGCATTTTCCAATGAAGCCTGGCAAGCCCATGATCTGAAAGGATTTCCACAATACCCACCCATTGGTACGCCCCCTGCAACGGTCCCCTGCATAGAGTCCGGATGGATTTCGCCGCTCACTGCCGAGGACGCCACCATGAGAGTCGAACGACTTCCCGCTACGCACTATCTCAGTCGCCAGTTTCCAGAGTTCGAGGTGGCATTTGCCGCGCGACCGGATGGCAACCTGATCATGACCCTCATCGACTCCCACGGCGGCCCGGTTGCCTGTCGCGTCGTCCAGCTGGAGGAGCAACTGGACGCGCAGCTGCTGGACAGCCTGGTGAACCGCATCCGTAGAGATCTGGCAACGGAGGAAGGCCCGCTACGGCCGGCAGACGCGGATCATTTCCGGGAACCGGTTCAATTGCAGAACTTTCATGAGTCGACCGAGCCGCTGCGCAAACGCCGCGTCGTGAATGCAGGAGACAAACTGCGGGCCTTGGCGCACCTGAATGCATGAGCTCAGTCAGGATCAGTGGCCCTGAAGGCGCCTCGACTGCCAAGTACATTCGAATCGTCCAGCATCTGCTCGATCACCGGCCAATGAGCGCCAAAATTGCCCTCGCCAGCGATAGCTCCCTGCTACGGCGGCTAGCCTGGCCAATAGCTGCGCAAGCACTCCCTGAGTCAAACGGGTTTCGGCTTCGTCGATCCGACCCCGCCACTGGCGCATGGCTCGATACCTGGTCTTGGTCCGCGAATCGCCCGGCGACCGGGCGACTTATCGGAGCTATGGGTTTGAGTGCCTAGGAGAACGTGTCGCCCGACGCTGGTTCCCATATCGTCTCCGCCTGTGCCTTCTACAATTTCGGCTCCTTCGCGTGCTCGGATTGCCAGCCCTGCTCTTCTCTCATGAGTCGATTCTTGATCCCGCCCCATGCCGGGCCATCTGCACCCACCCCATACCATTGCGCCACTACGGCGAGCGTCCCAGACATATCTTTAAAGCAGTGAAGACCTGCCCGATAGCCAATCGCCCCCATGGCGGAAATGGTTCCGTGCTCGGCCCCCTGCAATTACGAAAATCGATGCAGGCCAGGCAGGCAAGCCACCCCGGCAGACCCCATACTGCTGAAATAGCCCCGTGCCATCAGACACAAGAAGACCAAATGAAGAAATGCCTCCCTCTACTCCTGCTCTCAGCCTTGTCCAGCGGCGCTCAAGCCTCGGACTTCTGCACCGGCATCGGTTTGTTTGCCCGTGCCGGCGCCCTGTACCGCGACCAGGGCAGCACCGAGCAGCAGGCCCTTGCGGCGGTAGAGGACGGCCGCGACAAGCTGGATGCGGATACCAGGACCGTCATACGGTACTTCGTCCGCTTCGGCTTTCGGGGAAATCAAACGCCCGACGAGGCATTTGCCAGCGCTGAAAGCAAATGCCTCCAATACGAAGCGCAAGACGCCAAGAAGAGGAAGTGAGCAGTGCCCGAAACCAAGAACCGTATTCGAGGCCAGAAAGGCGAGAAATGGAGGTCGGCCTACGACGCTGGTAACGCCAACAGGATACTTGCCGGCCAATTGCGCGCTGGGGGGCGAGACAGAGTCAGGGGGAATGGCTCGCTGGCCATTGATGCGGAAATGGTGCCCGGAGCCGGGGTCGAACCGGCACGCCCTTACGGACGAGAGATTTTAAGTCTCTTGCGTCTACCGATTTCGCCATCCGGGCGGTAGCGCTGTGCAGCAGTGAGCAGCTCTGGCGAGCAGGAAGCAGACTGGACTCTATACGGACCGCTTCCTTACCTGCACCTGTGGAATCGTAATGCAGGCGCAATTGTCCGCTAAAGAAAAAGCCCTGTAAATCTTGGATTTACAGGGCTTTTCTATTGGAGGCTGAGGTCGGAATCGAACCGGCGTTCACGGATTTGCAATCCGGTGCATAACCACTCTGCTACTCAGCCATGAAACAAACGGCTTACATTGCAAACCGTCAAAATTTGGAGCGGGAAACGAGACTCGAACTCGCGACCCCGACCTTGGCAAGGTCGTGCTCTACCAACTGAGCTATTCCCGCGTCGTGTTGACGGGCGCCATTCTATCGTTTCGAAAAGCCCTGTCAACTCCTTGATTCAAAAAAACTTATTTCTCTTTCGGGGTGGTATTGAGATGGGGCCAGGCCGCAAGCAGATAGTGCAGCATCGACCACAGGGTCAGTACGGCGGCAACAATCAGCAGCACGTAGCCCACCACTACCCAGAAGGTCATCAGCGGCGGATTGGCCAGCAGGATGACCAGCGCCAGCATCTGCGCCGCGGTTTTCCATTTGCCGAGGTTGGAGACGGCCACGTGCGCCCTCGCCCCCAGCTCGGCCATCCATTCGCGCAACGCCGATACCACGATCTCTCGACCGATGATGATCACCGCCGGCATGGTAAGCCACAGGTTCGCGTGCGCCTCAACCAGCAGCACCAGTGCGGTCGCCACCATCAGCTTGTCCGCCACCGGATCGAGGAATGCCCCGAACGGCGTACTCTGCCCCAGGCGACGCGCCAGGTAACCATCCAGCCAGTCGGTGGCTGCCGCCAGAGCGAACACGGCGCTGGCTACCAGATGACTGGAAGGGAAGGAGGAATAGAACAGCAGGATGAAGATCGGAATGAGCAGAACGCGAAGCAGTGTGAGCAGGTTCGGGATATTCATCGGGTCAGGAAGTCTTCGAGTTGAGCCGGCATTCTACTCGCTGTGAAGAACAGCATAAATCTGCTCAGCCAGCTTTTTACTGATACCGGGGGATTTGGCAATTTCCTCGATACTGGCACGCGACAGTTCCTGCAACCCGCCGAAATGCTTGAGCAGGTCGCGACGGCGCTTGGGGCCTACGCCTGGCACGTCCTCGAGCGTGGAGGTACGACGTGCTTTTCCTCGCCTGGCGCGGTGGCCGGTAATCGCGAATCGGTGCGCTTCGTCGCGGATCTGCTGGATGAGGTGCAGCGCCGGGGAGTCTGCCGGCAGCGTGAACTCATTCTCGGCATCGTTCAGGTAGAGCGTTTCCAGCCCCGGCTTGCGCGTCGCACCCTTGGCCACACCAAGTAGCGTCAGACCGACCACCGCCAGTTCCTGGAGCACCTCCTGCGCCATCGCCAGCTGGCCCTTGCCGCCGTCGACCAGGAGGATGTCCGGCATCTTTCCCTCGCCGTCCTTCAGGCGACTGAAACGCCGGGTCAGCGCCTGATGCATCGCGGCATAGTCATCGCCAGCAGTGATGCCTTCAATATTGAAGCGCCGGTAGTCCGACTTCAGCGCACCCTCAGGCCCGAAGACCACGCAGGACGCGACGGTCGCCTCGCCGCTGGAGTGACTGATGTCGAAGCACTCAAGACGCTGCGGCGGCTCGGCGAGGTCCAGCGCATCCCCCAGCGCCTCGAAGCGCGCGGCCATGTGCTGGCGATTGGCAAGACGCGCGGCCAGGGCCTGCTCGGCGTTGGTCACGGCCAGTTGCTGCCAGCGAGCGCGGGTACTGCGGACGCGGTGGGTGATTTCCAGCGACTTCCCACGAGACTCTTCAATAGCCGACACCAGCACCGGGAAATCCTCGTGCACGGCGTTGACGATCAGCTCGCTGGGCAGGTCGCGCTCGTGATGGCTCAGGTAGTACTGACCGAGGAAGGCCAGCAGTACATCGCCCACCTCCTCCTCGATCGCCACCTGAGGGAAGAAATTCTTGCTGCCCAGCACGCGGCCACCGCGAACGCTGATCAGGTGCACACAGGCGCCGCCCGGCGTGACGATGGCGGCAACCACGTCGACGTTGCCACTGCCCCCTTCCATGCTCTGCTGGTCCTGCACACGGCGCAGAATGGCCACCTGGTCGCGCAGTTCCGCCGCCTTCTCGAAGTCCAGGCGCATGGCTGCCTGCTCCATGCTGGTGGACAGCTCGTCCGCCAGCACATTGCTGCGACCTTCGAGGAACATGATCGAGTGGCGCACGTCTTCGGCGTATTCCTCTTCGCTGACCAGCCCGACGCAAGGCGCCTTGCAGCGCTTGATCTGGTACTGCAGGCAGGGGCGCGTGCGATTGCGGAAGTAGCTGTCCTCGCACTGCCGCACGAAGAAGGCTTTCTGCAGCAGAGCCAGGCTTTCACGGATGGCTCCCGCGCTGGGGTACGGACCGAAATAGCGCCCCTTCTGCTTCTTCGCACCGCGATGGATGGTCAACCGGGGAAAACTGTCCTCGCTGGAGAGGAACACATAGGGGTAGGACTTATCGTCCCGCAGCAGGATGTTGTAGGGCGGCCGCCACTCCTTGATCAGCGTCTGCTCCAGCAGCAGCGCCTCGGTTTCGTTGGCGGTGATGGTGGTTTCGACCTGGGCGATCCGCGCCACCAGGGCAGCGGTCTTCGGCGCGAGGCCGGACTTGCGGAAGTAGCTGGAAAGGCGCTTTTTGAGGTCTTTCGCCTTGCCGACATAGAGCAGCTTGGCGTCCGCATCGAACATGCGGTAGACGCCCGGCCGCCCGCTGCAGGTGGCCAGGAACGCCGCCGAATCGAATGCTGTGGCCATCGTCAGTTGCTGGTATCGACCATGCCGTGCCGAACGGCCAGCAACGCCAGTTCCACGTCGCTGGTGATCGAGAGTTTCTCGAAGATGCGGTAACGGTAGGTGTTGACGGTTTTCGGCGACAGGCAGAGCTTGTCCGAGATGCTCTGCACCTTGTGGCAGTTGGCGATCATCAGGGCGATCTGGATCTCCCGCTCGGACAGGGTGTCGAAGGGGGACGCGTTCTTCTCGGGCTCGAAGGACTTCAGCGCCAGGCTCTGGGCGATCTGCGGACTGATGTAGCGCTGACCGGCAAATACCTGGCGAATCGCCTGGACCATTTCCTCGAGCGCCGCGCCCTTGGTGAGGTATCCCGCAGCGCCGGCCTGCATCAACCGGGTCGGGAACGGATCTTCCTCGCACACGGTCACCACCACCACACGCACGTCGGGTTGGCTACGCAAGAGTTTGCGGGTTGCCTCCAGTCCGCCAATGCCAGGCATCTTCACATCCATCAGCACGACATCGGGCTTGAGCTCCCTGGCCAGTTGCAGTCCGCGCTCGCCGGAGTCGGCCTGACCAACGACCTGCAGGCCGTCGATATCGGCCAGCATGCGGGTAATTCCGGTGCGCACCAGATCGTGGTCATCGACCACCAGCACCTTGATCACGCAGCACCCCTTTGCACAGAAATGTAAATGTGAAGATCCAGCGACAACTTCGCGGAATTCGCGAACCTTAACAGAAAGCACCGTCTCGACCTAGCTTGGTGCAGGCTCGTCAAAATGCAAGCGCCAGAGAATCCTGCCCGGCACACCGGCAAATGCTGACAGACCTGTACCGGAACGTCTATGACGGGCCTTTCACGGAAGCAAGCAGAGAAAAAACGGCACCCCGACTCAGCGCCTGAACCTTCCCTCCAGCGCTCAATGCCCTGATCCTCCAGCCCGCCCTAGACGGCAACCCACCGCAGCAATCGAATCAGCCAGAGCAGCACCAGCAGCGCCGGATAATAGAGCAGCATGCCGCCAAGGCAGATCAGAGCCAGCGAGAGGCGGGGCCAGATGGCCGCATAGGAGTCCTGGATCCAGAAGTCCGTTGTGAGGTAGAGCGGAAAGATGATCGGGAACGCGACAAGCCCCATTGACCACCAGGTGGCAGAGGCTGGCGTGAAGTACTGCGTAACAACCCAGCTACTGGCATACCAGAAGCCGATCCAGACAGTCGCGAATATCAATGCCCTGAAGAACACGGGCGCCCTCCTCGTCCATGTGATGAGCCCATGCAGTAGGGTAGCGAATGACCTGTGAAACGTGACCAGGACCGACTTCACACGCGCTGAGCGTATCGGCGAGGTGGCAGGTCCTGAGGCTTATCAGCAAACCACGCCAGGACGAGACGCTGCAGATCCCCTGGTTAGCGAGCGCCCCAACCGGCTATCGCAAGGCCCACCTGCTGCCCTGCCGGGCGGGCGCATGTCCCCTCAGCGCCGCCGGACCGGCTGGAGAATTGCCATCTGCGCGCGGACCGCCGCCTCGTCGGTGGGCACCAGGCAATACGCGAGTCCGATGCGGCTGATCAGCGCGATGACATCGTCCAGCGCCACGACTGCCGCGCCGTGCCGCTCGGCATAGCGCCGGTAGGGCTCTTCCAGCACGCCGCGCCACATCGGCGCGATGTCTTCGAGGATATAGCTGAAGACGTCAGAGGTCGAACTCTTCGCCAGGTAGCTGTGGTGGAAGCCCCCGTTGTGCCGATCCAAGTAGCGCACGGAGAAGCACACGCACTCCTCGAGATAGCGCTCGAAGTCATCCTCGAACACCTGCACGCTGCGTTGCATTTCCTCGAAGAAAGCACCGTTCTCCGCACTGATGACCGCCTGAATCAGCTCCTTCTTGTTACTGAAATAGCGGTACAGGGTACGTCGCGAGATGTTCGCCTGCTGGGCCACATCGTCGATCGAGAAGCTCTCGGTGCCCTCCTCGATCATCACTTCCAGCGCCGCCCGCAGAATCAGCGAACGCCCATCGCTGGCATTTCCCATTCGGCTGGCGTCACCCCAGCGTAGCTGTCGATTCATGTGCACCTTCTTCCGCTCAGGGGCCGCCTTCTTGGCCTGGCCCGGGGACATCCGCGCTCGATTCTCTCATGTAATGGCACAAAAAAATAATTTGCGCCGCTCATGTCACAACTTGTACGTTATGTGTCATTGCGCGAAACAACCATGCCATTTCCCATTGCCACCCGCCCCGCAGGCGCTTCGCTGCCCCCCCCCCCCCCCGAGGTGGCACACCGAAATGCGTCCATGCGGCGCAATAGCCGGACACCCCTTCCAAGGAGAGATGCAGTCATGACCAGCAACCAGCAAGACGCAAGGTGGGACCATGAATACGATGTCGTGGTTGTTGGCTCCGGTGCCGGCGCGCTGACCGCGGCATTGCGCGCCTGCGATAACGGCCTGTCGGTGCTGGTGATCGAGCAGAGCGACGTCTATGGCGGCACCACCGCCGTCTCCGGCGGTGGTGTATGGATTCCCTGTAACAGCCAGATCGCCGCGCTGGGCGGCAGTGACTCTTACGAAGAGGCGATCACCTACCTTCGCGATGTGGTCGGCGAGGAATTCGACCAGAGCCGCATCGACGCCTACCTGGCCAGCGGCCCCGAGATGATCGAGTACCTGGCCCGACATGCACAGACCCATTTCCAGGCAGTTCCGCGCTACCCCGACTATTACCCGGATCGCAAGGGCGGCAAGCCGGGCTATCGCACCATGGAGCCCGCCCCCTTCGATGCGGCGCGCCTGGGCGAGTCCTTCGGGCAACTGCGCCCGGCATCACCGGCCACGCTCATCGGCGGGCGCATCGCCATGACCCAGGTGGAAGCGCACACCATCCTCGCCAAGGAGCCTGGCTGGCTGCTGCTTACGGCCCGCCTGGCACTACGCTATATCAGCGACTTCTGCTGGCGCCGGCACAGCCGCCGCGACCGCCGCCTGACCCTTGGCAACGCGCTGGTCGCCAGCCTGCGTGCCGCCCTGGCCCAGCGCGGCATCCCCCTGTGGCTGGAAACCTCGATGCAGTCGCTGCGCCAGGACGGTGATCGGGTCGTGGGGGTCGATGTACTGCGACAAGGCCGCTCCTGCTCCCTGCGTGCACGACGCGGCGTCGTGCTCGCCTGCGGCGGTTTCGAATCGAACCAGTCCATGCGCGAGCTGTACCTGCCCAAGCCCACCCGCGCGGAATGGACCGCCGCACCGCCAATCAATACCGGCGACGGCATTCGTGCCGGGATGGCAGCGGGCGGTGCCGTGGCGCTGATGGAGCACACCTGGGGCGCGCCGACGGTGAGAGTGCCGGGCGAGGCGAGCCAGCGCGCACTGTTCGTCGAACGCGCATTCCCGCGCTGCGTCATGGTCAACCGACTGGGGCAGCGTTTCGTCAATGAAGCCGCGCCCTACACCGACATCATCTATGCCATGTATGCGGACCACCAACGCACCCAGGCCAACGCGCCGGCCTGGCTGGTGTTCGATGCCGAGTACCGCAAGCGCTACCCCTGCGGTGTGCTGCTGCCGGGCAGCGTGCAGCCGGATGCCAAGATCCCCGAAGGCTGGCTGGACGAGGTGATCTACCGCGCCGAGACACTCCCCGCGCTGGCGGAAAAGATCGGCGTGGACCCCGCCGGGCTGGCCGCCACCGTCAGGCAGATGAACCAGTACGCAGCCGACGGTATCGACCCCCAGTTCGGCAAGGGCGGCACCCTGTTCGACCGCTACTACGGCGACTCCACCTGCAAGCCGAACCCCTGCCTGGGCCCTATCGAACGCACGCCCTTCTACGCCCTGCGCATCGATCCGGGCGAGCTCGGCACCAAAGGCGGACTACGCACCGATGCCTTCGCCCGGGTGCTGCGCGCCGACGGATCGGTGCTGGCTGGCTGCTACGCGGTCGGCAACACCTCGGCCGCGCTCATGGGCAAGACCTACCCCGGCCCCGGCTCGACCATCGGCCCGGCAATGACCTTCGCCTACATCGCCGCCGACCATCTGGCCAGGGCCGAGCCTGCGCAGGAAACCGGCTCGACGCCGAACGCTGCCGGCCACCTGGCGTAAGGCGCCAGCGCCGGCACACACGATTTTGGCCATGCGCCACTACAACCCAATGAGGATTTCGATGAGCAGTTCAGACCTTGCCGGAAAAGTCGGCGTTATAACGGGTGGCCGCCAGGGGATCGGCCGGGCCTGCGTCGACGCCTTCGTCGCTGCAGGCGCCACCGTGGTAGTGCTGGATCGTGGGGCCGGGGAACCGGTGCCGGGAGCCGCACTGACCCTGGCGGTCGATGTGACCGATGCCGATGCCATCGGGGCTGCGTTCGAGCGCATCGACCTGGCCTACGGCCGCCTGGATTTCGCCGTCAATAACGCCGGCATCGATATCGAGACGGAACCCGCCGCGGAATGGCGCGCCGAGCCGCTGGACCTGACCGTGGACGTGAACCTGAAGGGTGTCTACCACTGCATGAGACGCGAGATATCCCTCATGCGCCGTCAGGGCGGCGGCTCCATCGTCAATATCGGCTCAGTCGCCGCGATTGTCGGGACGCCCACCCGCGCAGCCTACGCCGCGAGCAAGCACGGCGTCGTCGGGCTCACGCGCAGCGCGGCGCTGGAGTTCGGCAAGGACAACATCCGCAGCAACATCGTCTGCCCTGGCGGAACCCGGACCCCGCTCCTGGAAAAGGTCATGACGGACAACCCGACTCTACGCGAGCACATCGCTGCGACCTGCCCGCTAGGGCGCCTGGCCGAAGCCGGGGAAATCGCCGAAGCGGTACTCTGGCTGGCTTCGCAAAAAGCAAGCTTCGTCAACGGCGCCGTGCTCCCCGTCGATGGCGGATACACCGCCGGCTGACGTTCCTGGCCGCAGCCCCAGGCGCCCCAAGGGCGCCTGTTTGCCACTTCTATCTATGCATACGGCCTGATCGCAGGCCATGCGTCTTTCTCACTGCAGCAATCCCATCTGCGCCCCGCGACAACCGTCGATGAAGCGATACCCGCCCACTAAAAAGCCAACGACTGGCGGTGCCGACCGTTGGCTTCGGACTGTCGCCTCAGCGAGTCCCGGCAGCGCCAGTTACGGCGGCATAGACCTCGGCGAGCGACGGATTGCGGCGCAGCGTCTGGCCACCGCTGACATGGATGACCTGGCCGGTGACGAAGCTGGACTCATCGCTCGCCAGCCAGAGCGCAGCATCGGCGACCTCTGACGCAGCACCGCTGCGCCCCAGGGGAATCTCTCGGTGGTAAAGCGCCGCGATACCCGGATGCATCAGACCGCCTCCGGACATCGGCGCATCGGCCACACCACCCGGAGCGATGGAGTTGGCACGGATACCCTGATGACCGAACTCATGGGCAATGCAGCGGATGACATGGTCGATACCAGCCTTGGTCCCCATATAGGCGGCGTGGTTGTCGAACATGATGCTGGCGGTCACCGAGGAGACCTGGATGATCGAGCCACCCTTCGGCATGTGACGCAGCAAAGCCTGGAAGAACTGGAAGGGCCCGGTGAACTGGACCGCATTCATCTTATCGAGGTCCTCCTGGCTGTGTTCCAGGAAGGGCTTCAGGAGCCCCCAGCCCGTTGCATTGACACCGACATCAAGGCCGCCCAGGCGCTCCACACTGTGGGCGACGAGAGCCTCGACATCGGCCTGCGAGGTGATATCGCACGCCAGCCAGGGCACGCCCAGGGTATCGGCAACGGCCGTTAGCGCCTCAGGACGACGCCCGGCCACCAGCACGCGCGCGCCCTGCTCGACATATCGCCGGGCGATGGCTTCGCCGATATTCCCCGGCGCAACACCGAGCACCAGTGCCGCTTTATCCTTCAATCGATTCGACATGCCAGGCTCTCACGCAGAGACGTCAATGACGTGAATGGAAGCGGAGCCGTCCCAGGTCCGGGCGGTCTCGATGCCTTGGGCGATCATCTCGCGCATGCCAACGCCGTGGATGACCTCGTAGAGCACCCCGGGCTCCGCCTCGTTCTCGAAGTAGGCAACGCGGGTCGCTGGGTTGCTCGCCTCGAAGACCACCCGCAGCCCCGTGGCGGTCAGGCGCGCAATCGCCTGGTCAATGTCATCGACCACCCAGGCGACATGGTGCATACCCCGGAGCGCACGCCCCTGCTCGTCCCGATAGGGCGATTTCGAGGAGTTGGTCGCCTGGATCAACTCGATCTGCATCCCGCCCCGATAGCCGAGCCCGACATCCATGGTCACGGTAACCGCTTCACCGCGATAGGTCCCCTCCAGGGACACGTTGCGAAAGACCGTCCATGGCCCGACACCGAAATGCTGTTGCCAGCGCCCGATGCTCTGTTCCAGGTCATCAACGAGATAGCCGATCTGGTCCATGGGACCGAGCCAAGCAGTGCTCATGACAATTCCTTGCGAATGATCTCAGTGGGAAAGGGATCGCCCTGCATGTCGGCACGGCGACCTCTATGACACAAACAAAATAGTTTGCGACATCGATATTGGCACAAAATATACATTTTGTGCCAATCGCCGTCGGAGAGATTCAGGACCCGATCGAGGAATTGGGGAGACAGCTGAATGGATGCGGAAGCCGTTGCTTGTCGAATAGGCAGAAAAGTACGGCGCCCAGAATGAAAAAAGCCCGTCGAAACGGGCTTTTTCCAGGGTGGCGTGACGATCAGTCGTCGCTGCCCATGATGCCGAAGATCTGCAGCAGGCTGAGGAACAGGTTGTAGATCGAGACGTACAGGCTGATGGTCGCCATGATGTAGTTGCGCTCACCACCGTGGATGATCGCACTGGTCTGGAACAGGATCATCGCCGAGGAGAACAGCACGAAGCCGGCGCTGATCGCCAGTTGCAGGCCGCTGATCTGGAAGAACATCGAGACCAGTACGGCACCCAGCAGCACGAAGAAGCCCGCGGTGATGAAGCCGGACAGGAAGCTCATGTCCTTGCGGGTGGTCAGCACATAGGCGGACAGACCGAAGAACACCAGGGCGGTCATGAAGAAGGCCGACGAGATCACGCTCGCGCCATTGGCCATGCCCAGGTACATGTTCAGGATCGGACCGAGGGTGTAGCCCATGAAGCCAGTCAGGACGAAGGTGCTGACCAGGCCCCAGCCGCTGTTGCGCAGCTTCACGGTGAGGAAGAACAAGCCGTAGAAGCCCAGCAGAGTGACGATGGGGCCCAGGTAAGGCAGCCGCAGCTGTTGCGAGGCGTAGGCCACCAGGCCACTGAAGGCCAGAGTCAGTGCGAGCAGTCCGTAGGTATTGCGCAGGACGCCGCTGACCTCTTTCTGCTCCACGGCTGTGGAGTCGAGATATTGCCGTTCTTGCATGTCGAGACACTCCTGTTTAAGCGGGATACGGGTCCATGACCGTATGCCATTCATCATAACAGAGGCTTAAGAACCCCGAAGAACCAGAGTTTGACAGTGTGTTGCGATCCGGTACTATGGCGCCCCGCTCTTGCGGAAGTGTGGCCGAGTGGTTTAAGGCAGCGGTCTTGAAAACCGCCGGGTGTAACAGCCCCCAGAGTTCGAATCTCTGCGCTTCCGCCATTATTCTCCACGTCAAAAGCCCCGCCCAGCGGGGCTTTTGCGTTTCTGCGGCAACGATGCGCTTGACCCGCCGACATGCTGATTTCCTGGGGAGTCCCAGAATAAAAAGGCAGGAGTCCCAAAACTCGGCCCTTGCTGCGCCCCCACCTCGCCCGTTCTGGGCATCAAAAACCCCTCCTTCCCTTCTCCTCGACCAGCAAGATCTTGAATCGATACAACGCGACCAGGTGGCCTCCCCCGGCTCGCAGATACGCCTCATTGATCGACCGATAGAGCGAGTCCACCTCGTCCATCTGCCGTCGGCCTCGCTCGACTTCCAGGATCAGGCGCCGGACATCCGGATCACGATGCTTTCTCCAGAGCTCGCGCAGCTCTCCGGTCGTGACGGTTTCGAATTCGGGGAGCTTGCTCATGACGGCCTTATAACTGTATACATATACAGTATTGATTCGGACCGATCTCCTACAATGGATGATTGATGAACGAAGGGTGCGGGGATGTGCGGACGGTACGTGACGCAAGACGAAGCCGCGATGGAGCGGTACTGGCATATAGGGCGGGGGAACTCCGGGCGCTGGATCGATCGCGCGTACAACGTCGCGCCGACCAACCAGGTGCCCATGGTGCTCCTGAGCGAGGCGGGAGAACAGGAAGTGGTGGCCGCCCGCTGTGGGCTGATCCCGTTCTGGTGGAAGAAGGACAAGCTGCCGCCGATGACCTTCAATGCACGCAGCGAAGAAGCGGCGACCAAGCCGATGTGGCGGGATGCGATCAGGCACCGGCGATGCCTCATGCCGGCGGCGGGCTGGTACGAATGGAACGAGAAGGAGCCGGTGAAGAACAAGGCCGTCCGAGCAGTGAACCAGCCCTACTACCACCACGCCATCGACGACGGAGTGCTGGCGATCGCCGGAATCTGGTCGACCTGGTCGCTACCAGAGGGCGAGCCGATCACCTCATGCGCGCTCCTGACGAAGGAGGCTGAGGGCTTGGTCGGGGTGATCCACCACCGGATGCCGGTGATTCTGGCACCAGAACAGTGGGCGACGTGGCTGTCGCCGGAGACCTCACTGGAGCGTGCATACGACGCCATTGCACTAAGCCGGCTGGACTTCGAGGCCTACCGGGTCAGTACCGACGTCGGGAACACCCTGAACCAGGGCGCGCAGCTGATCGAGCCAATTTAGCCAGTCCAATACAGGGCGCCCTCGAATCAGCATCTACTCGATATAACGATCATAGTTGCCTGGCGATACAACTTCCTGACCGTCTGAATTTTTCGTCACCGCATCAGGAACAAATTTTTTTTATCCAAGCGCGCCCCGCCTCTATCCCATCACGCGCGATTAAAATCTCCTGTTGATTCATGTGAAATCGTTGCGCACTGTTCGCCAAGAAGTAGCTAGAAACTTTCGGAAGAGGATTATTTTGAAACTGCGACGGAGTCAAGGCAACAGTTACGTATGACCACTTTGCGCCATTATATATTGCAGACTCAAACCCCTTATGATCTTGTTCCTTACTGTAGGACTTAACATTCGTCATATAGGAGTAATAGGAGGCCAGCATTCCCGTCGAGCCTGTAACTCGCACCCCGTTCTCCGCAGAAAGCACAGTGTTTGCAATGGCCTGATCTATAGCAATGGTGACCTTGTACTTCCTCGAGTACGCGGTCAGTTTATCCTCGATACTCAACATTGAAACTAGTGCTCTAGCATTAGCACTCCCCGAGACAAACGCAGCCTGCAATTCGTCAGAGCAAATTTGAAATGGCTCATACGGGGTGAACTTTGATTTCGGCTTATGTTGATCGCTACATTGAGTGTATTTAAACCACTGACTCTCGTCAGTTGCATTTGCTCGTGGTGCGAGATAGCCAAAAACAGAAACACCGCAGAGGACAACACAGCTGGACACAACGAAGATCCGTTTCATAAGTGGCAACCTGACACCATAGGGTGGCCCAAATATACTCCTTGTCTATCTATCGACAAGCATTGATCGTTGCAGTCAACAGTCGTTCGTATCCCCTCCGCTGCTCCAGCTCGGCCAGCAGTGCCCGCACCTTCGTCTGCAGGCTGTCACCCTTCTGCAGAACTGCGGTCGCCCAGCTCGGTTCCGGGACCTCTGGAGCCCGGCACGGAATCGCCACCGGAACTTCCACGCGCACCGTACGCGGCTCAGGCTTGACCTGGTCGGGGCATCCCGCCACCGTGCAGAGCACTACCATCACCTGCATCACTTGCAGCCTCATAGCCCCAGCTCCTTGTCGATGAGCGCTTCTGCCACCGCAGCCGGGTCGCCGGCGGCGTGCTCCTGCTGCAGACGCTGGGCAGCGGCATAGTGTTGGTCGGCCTGCGGCTTGGCATCGGCCACCGCCTGGGCCGCCTTGGCCTGTCGCTGCTGCGCCTGGTTGGCCAACTCGCCGAGCTTGGCGCCCTGCTTCTTGGCCAGCTCTTCCAGGTTGCCGCGGGATGCTACGCACTGGCCCTTTGCGTCGTTGGCCGCGTCGAGCTGCGGGCGGTAGTGTCCAGCGGCGAGCCATGCGCCCAGACCGCTACCGATGGTCACCAGCAGCAGGATGACCAGCACCAGGGCCGCGGCCTTCCAGGGGAGTTCGCTCATGCCAGAACACTCCGCTGCAATCGAAACTCTGGTTTCGTTTTTCTCGGCAGACCGGCAATGCGCACTGGAAACGAAACTATGGTTTCGTTCATGCCAATGCCCTCCGCACACCCTCATCGATCACCGCGCCCGGGTACGGCACGCCACCGTTCTCGTGCCGAATGATGGCCACCACCAGGCCGCGCAGGGTCGCAGGCAGCCGAACGTCGATCACCTGGTTGGGCTGCACGCCCAGGGACTTGGCCACTGCACCGATGTACGCCTCGGTGTCGTTCTCGTTGCCTGGGACCCAGCGGCTGATGGTCTCGCGAACGGCATCGATACCGGGACCACCTACACCAGGCAGGCCGTCCTTGCCGCGGTACGCCAGCAGCAACTTGCCCAGGGCGCGGATTCCGTTCTCGGGCGTATCGAAGCGAGCGAAGCGCGGCTTCGGCACACCAAGCTCCAGGCCGAGCTGGCCCTGCCAGTCGTTGCGCGGGTTGTAGTCAATGTTGCCGGGGTTGTTGTTGCGGACGCCGAGGGTGGTCATGAGGTTTTCTCCAGGCACAAAAAAGCCGGCTCTAGGCCGGCGTTTGGGGTGATGTGCAGGTGCTAAGCCACGGTGGTGGCTGGCTGCTCCCGATAGGTTTCCATCCTTCGCTTGAGGGTATACTCCGCCCAACGATAGGCCGCGCTCGGCCCCAGGAACTGAAAGTAAATGCTAGGGATATTTCGCTTTATTCTCGCTCTTATGGTTGTGCTCGCACACATATCTGAGCAGAAGCCATTCTTACACTTTGGTGTTTTTGCGGTTTTCGGATTCTATATAGTCTCAGGGTACTTGATGACTCTCGTTCTCTGCGAGACGTATTCATTCAAGTTCGCACCATTCGCAATAAACCGAGCACTTAGGCTATACCCGGTATACTTCCTTACTGCCATCTTGGCGTTTACGGCAATATATATAACTCCAGCGCCAGACAAATTCCACCCGGCATGGTATATGTGGAGCAGGCCTCAGGACTTCTTAGGGAACATTTTCATTTTCCCTTTCGAATTTTATGACGCCTACTTCAGGGTAATACCTCCCGCCTGGTCGGTAGCCGTTGAGCTTGTCTGTTATTTCCTACTTTGGGCATTTGTCGCAAGATCCAAAGCAACAGCCGTGGCGACGCTGCTCGCTGCTACGACGTACCACATTTACAGCTTGATCTCGGGAATGGATTGGCAATCCAGGTATTTCCCTTTCTATGCGGCATTGCTTCCTTTCTCCGTAGGTGCGTGCACTTACCACTTCCGGAGCCTTTCCCGACTCCTTCCCACCAAGAGAGAAAAACTTTTCACCGCACTGACTATTGCATGGGTCGTTAACCTAGTCACTTGTGGCTTTCTATCTTCATTTGAAGATAAGAAATTCAATATTTTCTTTTATTCGAATTTCGCGCTACTCGGAGCGCTGATCTTTACACTTGTAAACTCGACAACCGTCAAGACATTCAAGCGATCTGGGAAAATACTTGGCGACCTTGCATATCCAGTTTTCTTGACCCACTGGCCAGTTGCTTTCGTGATCAGTAGCGTGGTGTTGGAGGGACAGCGGCGAGGATTCGATTTGTTCTGGGCAGCTTTGCTTCCATGCATTGCTATTTCGTTCCTTCTGTCCAAAGCCGCCGACTCCTGGATTGAGCCACTTCGCAATTCGGTTCGATCGAGAAGTGTTAGGGCAAGTCCAGATCAGAACGCCCCCGCGCAGAATGCCACGTGACTTCAGTCAGATGGGCGCTGGCTGACTTGGCCTATCTACGTTCGGCCACGCTTCCAGTGCTGACAGGCGGCTCAGCGCCACACGGTACTTCTTCCACTCTTGCAGACTCCGCTGCTCTTCTTCTGTGGCTTTGCCCAGGTCGACGGCGTCCTGCAGCGGGTTGATCCGCAACCCTGCTACGCGGCAAAAACCGGCGTAGTGCCGTATCATCCTGCGAAAATTCGCCGCGAAGGCCCGCTCCATGAAGTTCGTCATCGCCCTCTTCTCTGCGCCGCATTCGCCGGCAGCCCGACGCGCTCTACGCTTCGCCGAGGCTGCATTGGCCGGCGGCCATGAAATCACCCGGCTGTTCTTCTATCAAGACGGCGTGTACAGCGCGTCGGCCAACGCCGTGGCCGGCCAGGATGAACTGGACGTCGCCGCCGCCTGGACCCGCTTCGTCGCCGACAACCAACTGGACGGCGTGGTCTGCATCGCCGCCGCGCTGCGCCGTGGCGTGCTGAACAACGAAGAAGCCAACCGCTATTCCCGTCCCGCCGCCAACCTGCAGGCGCCCTGGGACCTTTCCGGCCTCGGCCAGCTGCATGAAGCGGCGCAACTGGCGGACCGTCTGGTCTGCTTCGGAGGCGACTGATGGCCAAGTCCCTGCTCATCATCAGCCGCCAGGCGCCCTGGGCCGGGCCCGCCGCCCGCGAGGCACTGGATATCGCCCTGGCCGGCGGCGCCTTCGATCTGCCGATCTCGATGCTGTTCCTCGACGATGGCGTGTTCCAGCTCGCCCCCGGCCAACGCCCGGCGAACCTCGAACAGAAGGACTTGCAGGCCAACCTGCAGGCCCTGCCGCTGTTCGGCGTGGAGGCGCTCTATGTCAGCCAGCACAGCCTCGCTGAGCGCGGCCTGGAGGCCACCGGCCTGACACTGCCCGTCCAGGCGCTCGACACTGCCGCCCTGCGCGACCTGCTGCAAACCCACGACCAGGTGATCACGATCTGATGGCCACTCTCCACCTGCTCTCGCACTCCCCCTTCAACGACGGCCGGCTCGCCAGTTGCCTGCACCTGCTCGGCCCGGACGACGGCCTGCTGCTGGCCGGCGACGCCGTCTATGCCCTGCGCGACGGCACCGCCCCATGCCAAGCGCTGGAGCTGATGCCCGCCGCCAACGGACTCTTCGCCCTGCTGGAAGACCTGCAGGCGCGCGGCATGGACGACGTTCCCGCCCGCGTCATTGCGGTCGACTACCCCGGCTTCGTCGAGCTCTGCACCCGCTTCGACAAGGTGAACGCCTGGCTATGAGCACCCTGATGGTCAACGGACAAGCCCTGCCGCTGGACAAGGACGGCTACCTGGCGCACCTCGACGACTGGAGCGATGCGGCCGCCGAGGCCCTGGCGCACAACGAGGGCATCCACCTCTCGCCCGAGCATTGGGAAATCCTCCTGCTGCTGCGCGAGTTCTACGGCGAGTTCCAGCTATCCCCGGCAAACCGCCCGCTGATCAAGTACGTCGCCCAGCGCCTCGGCCCGGAAAAGGGCAGCAGCCTGCACCTCAACCTCCTGTTCAAGGGCACCCCGGCCAAGCTTGCCGCCAAGCTCGCCGGCCTGCCGAAGCCGACCAATTGCCTATGACCGCCGCCCCACTCGTCCTGCAGACCCCGGAAGAACATCCCTTCGCCCAGTTCGTACGCATCCTCGGCAAGGGCAAGCGTGGCGCACGCGGCCTGACCCGCGAGGAAGCCCGCGAAGCGCTGGGAATGATCCTCGACGGCAAGGTCGAAGACACCCAACTGGGCGCCTTCCTGATGCTTCTGCGGCACAAGGAGGAAAGCGCCGAGGAACTGGCCGGCTTCACCGAAGCCGTGCGCTCACGCCTGCAAGCACCGAAGATTGCCGTGGACCTGGACTGGCCGAGCTACGCCGGCAAGAAGCGCCACCTGCCCTGGTACCTGCTGGCCGCCAAATGCCTGGCCGGCAGCGGCACCCGCATCCTGCTGCATGGCGGCGGCGCGCACACCGCGGGCCGGCTCTATACCGAGCAACTGCTGGAGCAACTCGGCCTGCCCCTGTGCCGGAACTGGGATTCGGTCAGCAATGCGCTGGACACAAAGGGCATCGCCTTCGCCCCGCTGGTGGACTGGATGCCCCGCCTGCAGCTCATGATCGACCTACGCAACACCCTCGGCCTGCGCTCGCCGATGCACTCCGCCGTACGCCTGCTCAACCCGCTCGGCGCGACCTGCGTGCTGCAGAGCATCTTCCATCCCGGCTACCAGGCGGTGCACCGCGAAGGCAGCCGCCTGCTCGGCGACTACGCCATCGTCATCAAGGGTGAAGGCGGTGAGATCGAAGTGAACCCCGACGCCACTTCGCACCTGTACGGCAGCCGCGATGGCGAGGCCTGGGACGAGGAATGGCCGGCCCTTTCGCCACTGCGCCACGTCAAGCCGGAAACGCTCGCCCCCGCCCATCTGGTCGCCGTCTGGCGCGGTGATGTCGAGGATGTCTATGGCGAACTGGCGGTACGCGCGACGATGGCGCTTGCCCTGCGCGCAATGGGAATGCCGCGAGACGACGCCTTCGCGGAAGCCGACAAACGCTGGGGTGCGCGCGACAGATCGACTTAATCGATACCTGAAATCCTGTTTTTGCGCTAATCAATCGAGTATTAGTCGATAGACTGGTTCCATCTACCCGCTTTCTGGAGCACGCAGATGGGACAGTTGATCGATGGCCGCTGGCATGACCAGTGGTATGACACCAGCAAGGACGGCCGCTTCCAGCGCGAGAACGCGCAGCGCCGCAACTGGATCACCGCCGACGGCCGCCCCGGCCCCAGCGGCGAAGGCGGCTTCCGTGCCGAGCCCGGCCGCTATCACCTTTATGTATCCTTGGCCTGCCCCTGGGCCCACCGCACGCTGATCTACCGCCAGTTGAAAGGCCTGGAGTCACTGATCGACGTCTCAGTGGTCAGCTGGCTGATGCTGGAAAACGGCTGGACCTTCGACAAGGCGCTGGGCTCTTCCGGCGACAAGCTCGACGGCCTGGACCTCCTCCACCAGCGCTACACGAAGGACGACCCGCACTACACCGGCCGCGTCACCGTGCCCGTGCTGTGGGACAAGCATGAGCAGCGCATCGTCAGCAACGAGTCGGCGGAGATCATCCGCATGTTCAACTCGGCCTTCGATGACCTCACCGGCAACCGCCTGGACCTCTATCCGGAGCCGCTGCGGGCGCAGATCGACGAGCTGAACGAGCGCATCTACCCGGCGGTGAACAACGGCGTGTACCGCGCCGGCTTCGCCACCACCCAGGGTGCCTACGAAGAGGCCTTCAAGACCCTGTTCAATGAGCTGGACTGGCTGGACGAGCGCCTGGGCAAACAGCGCTACCTGGCAGGCGAGTACCTGACCGAAGCCGACGTGCGCCTGTTCACCACGCTGATCCGCTTCGACGCGGTCTACCACGGCCACTTCAAGTGCAACCTGCGGCGCCTGGCGGACTACCCCAACCTGTCCGGCTGGCTGCGCGAGCTGTATCAACTGGAAGGCGTCGCTGGCACCGTGGACTTCCAGCACATCAAGAATCACTACTACGCCAGCCACCGCACCATCAACCCGACCGGTGTCGTTCCACTGGGGCCGCTGCAGGACTTCAGCGCGCCACATGGACGGGAGCATCTGCCAGGCAAAGGGATCGCGCATAAATCCTGATCACTGCGCGCTCCGTAATGGACTCGCAGGAGCGGGCCAGCGCAAGCGCTGTTCGCGGTGGAGCCGCGTCCCGCGTTCACGGGGATGAGGTTTGCGGGAAGGCGACGAATCACACCGTCACTCTCGCGAACGCGGGACAGCGCTTGCGCTGAGCGCACTTCAGTGCGGCCCGAAGGGTGAGCGCAGCGAATAGCCTGGAAGACAGTGGCTCCTACGGGAAGAACCGAGTGCTACCGTAGGAGCGGACCTTGTCCGCGAAATCCCACCGCAGTGCCGAGGTTGTCGGTGTTCACCGCACCTACAGCGGCTCCAGCTTCAACTGCCGCAACCGACTCAAGGTCCGCGCGAAATCCACCGCCGCCCCACCGGCCGCCAGCTCTTCCAGCGAGACCGAGGCGAACAGCTGCAACCGCAACTGGCGGTCGTAGGCAATGTCGATGAAGTTGAGGAAGCGCATGCTCACGTCCGGCGGGTAGTCCGCCAGTGGGCCGAGGCCGCTCACGGCCATGCGCGGGTAGTGCTCGATCAGCCACAGGTAGTCGCTGGCCGAGCGCGGCCGTTCGAACATTTCGCTGAAGTCCATCCAGGCGCAGCGGTCATCGTGGGCATGGACCTTCAATGGGTGGTGGTTGACGCTCAGCACCTCGTCGAAGCACGCATCCACCGCCAACCCCAGGCGCGAGCCAATCAGCGGCAGGTCATCGCGCTCCGCCGGCCACAGGTAGCTGCCCCACTCTTCCAGCGCACTGCTCTGCTCGCGGTAGTCATGGCCGCCATCCAGCGAAACCACGTCGAAGCGCTTTTCGATCAGGTCGATGGCCGGACGGAAGCGTTCCCGGTACAGCGGGTTCGGGCAGAGGTTTTCCGGCTGGTAGTTGGAGGTACAGACCAGCCCGACGCCCGCATCCACCAGCACCTTGAGCATGCGCCCCAGCAGCATGGCGTCGCCGATGTCGTGGACGTGGAACTCATCGAAGCACAGCAGCCGGGTTTCCTCGGCGATGGCGCGGGCCACACGCACCAGCGGATCGGACTGCCCGGTAATCGCCAGCATGCGCCCCTGCAATTCCTGCAGGAAGGCGTGGAAGTGCACGCGGCGCTTGGCCTGGATCGGTGCGGCGGCAAAGAAGTGGTCCATGACGAAGCTCTTGCCCCGCCCTACGCCACCCCACAGGTAAACGCCGGCCACTGGCTTGCGTAAAAAGCCGTGGCGGCCGGCGAGGAAGTCGTCGAGCCAGTTGGCGAGCTGTTCAACCGCCGCCAGCTGGGCATCGTCCGCACGGTAGCCGCGCTCGTCGAGCGCGGCGGCGAAGTGCCGCCGAACACGGTCGGCGACCGCTTCGGCGGATATTTCGTGAAGGCGTGTATCAGAAGTCAAAGAACACCGTTTCCGCATCACCCTGGACGCGGATATCAAAGCGGTAAGCGAGCTTCCCGTCCACCTCACAGCGCTTGGCGATCAGCGTCTGCCGACGTTCGGGCTGCTCGATCCGGTTCAGCACCGGGTCCACGGCGTTGGCCTGCGCTTCATCCTCGAAGTAGATGCGGGTCTGCAGGTGGATGTTGATCCCGCGGGCGAACAGCGAAACGTTGATGTGCGGCGCCATGGGCACGCCAGCGGCGTTCTTCACCACGCCGGGCTTGATGGTACGCACCTGCCATTCGCCAGCATCGAAGGTCGTCGCGGTACGGCCGAAGCCGTTGAAGGGTTTCTCCAGGTCGTAGGCACTGTCGTACACGCCTTCATGATTGGCCTGCCACAGTTCCAGGAAGGAGTCGCGGATCAGGTGGCCGTTGCCGTCGTAGACGTTACCGACCAGCAGGATGTGCTCGCCGGGCGCGCCGGGCTTGGCCATTTCGCTCCAGATTTCCTGGTCACGGGCCGGGTTGCCGGCGGCGGCCAGGGCAAGGCCGATGTGCACGTAGGGGCCGGCGGTCTGCGAGGGGGTTTCCGGCAGCAGTTCGATAGGCATCTTATTTTTCTCCGAAACCGTTTCGGGCTGAGCGAGCTAGCGCGGGGCAAGGCGAAAGCGACCGAAGAAGCGGAGTTCAGTTGCCCTGAATGAGCATTCTGAGGTCGCTTTCAACGCCGCACCGCCGACGCGCAGCCGGCCCGACACGGTTTCTCAGCGGTTCTCGAAGTGAGTCTTGCGCTGGCCGCGCAGCACGATGTCGAAGCGGTAGGCCAGGCAGTCCATGGGGTTGGCGTTGCTCATGTCGAGCTTGGCGATCAGCGTTTGCACCGCGTCCGGGTTGGCGATGGATTTGACGATCGGGCACATCGGGATCAGCGGGTCACCCTCGAAGTACAGCTGGGTGACCAAGCGGGCGGAGATCGACGGGCCGCTGATGGAGAAGTGGACATGCGCCGGGCGCCAGTCGTTGGGTCCGTTACCCCAGGGATACGGACCGGGCTTGATGGTGCGGAAGATGTAACGCCCTTCGCTGTCAGTCAGCGCACGGCCGACACCACCGAAATTCGGGTCCAGCGGTGCCAGGTAGCGGTCGTTCTTGTGGCGATAGCGGCCGCCGGCGTTGGCCTGCCACATCTCCACCAGGGTGTGCGGGACGGGCTTGCCGTACTGGTCCATGACCCGGCCGGAAATCAGGATGCGCTCGCCGATCGGCAGGCCACCGTTGTTGAAGTTCAGCAGCAGGTCGTTGTCGTGCTCGCCCATCTTCAGGTGCGAGAAGTCCGGGCCGCTGGTCTCGGAGACCGACTGCGGAATGCTCACCAGCGCCTGGCGCGGCGAGCGGGCGATGGAGGTCTTGTAGTCGGGGGTGAAGGCCTTGGGGTGCCAGTTTCGGTCACGAATGACGAAGCGGCTGTTTTCCGCGTCGGACATGTCGGTCTCCTCTTGTTGGATTTATAGGAGCCTGTTACATCAGGCAGTGCGGCGGAGTGTCCCCCGCAAGCCCGGCGCCGAAAACTGAAAAGATGCCCGCAATCCATAACCAAATGGTTATGGATAAATCCCCTCGCGGTACGCCTCGCCCACCTCGCGCAGTACCTCCAGGCACCAGTGCGCGCCAAGGGACAGCGGCAGCGTCGAGTTGCTGCACAGGCCCACCGAACCGCCCGGCTCCTGCACATCCAGCGGCAGTTCGACCATCTCGCCGGAGCGCAGGTCCAGGCGCACTGAATCCAGCGGAGCGATCCACAACGCGTCGCTGCTCAACACATAACGGCGGCTGAGCACGGTGGAGAGGGTTTCCAGCCGCCGGCGCGGCTGGCCGAGGCCGCTCTGCACCAGCAGGCTGTCAGCGGATTTGCGGATGGTGGTACCGGCCAACGGCAGCACCAATGGCCAGTCATCCAGCGCCGAAGGTGGCAGCGGACGGCCCACCAGCGGATGGCCGGCGCGAGCCACCAGGGTCATGGACTCGCTATACAGGTGCTCGAAAGCCAGGCCCTGGATCTGCGGGCTTTCGGTCATGCGCCCGACCACCAGGTCCAGTTCGCCGACCCGCAGTTGCGACAGCAGGTGCGCGCTCGGCCCGGTGACTACGCTGACCACCAGCGCCGGATGGCGCTCGTGCAGGCGCCGCACCACTTCCGGCATCAGCAGGCTCTCCACGGTGGAAAGAACACCCAGCCGCACCGTGCTGGAGGCGTACTCGCCACCGCGCAGGCTGTTCACCCCGTCGCGCAGCGCCTGCACGCAGGGGCCGGCGTAGCGCAGGAAGGCCACGCCCGCTTCGGTCAGGCTGGCGCCGCTCTTGCCGCGTTCGAACAGGCTGGCTTCCAGCAGATCCTCCAGCTCCTTGAGCGTCTTCGAGATCGCCGGCTGGCTCACCGCCAAAACATCAGCTGCGCGGGCCAGGCTGCCCTGCCGGGCCACTTCGAGGAAACACACCAGGTGACGGAACTTGATACGCGAATCGATATTCATGGCGGCTCAACGCGGTTGGCGGAACGCGCGGGGCGAAACCCCGGCGTAGCGCTTGAAGAATCGGGAGAAGTACGCGGGCTCGGAGAAGCCCAGGCTGTCCGACACCTGCTGCACGGTCAGGGTCGTGTACACCAGGTGCCGCTTGGCTTCCAGCAGCAGGCGCTGGTGGATCATCTGCAACGCCGACTGCCCAGCCAGGCGCCGACACAGCGCATTGAGGTGCGCGGCGCTGATGCCCAGCTTCGCCGAGTAATGCTCGATGGGCCGGTGTTCGCGGAAGTCCTGTTCCAGCAGGCGGGCGAAGGCCTGCACATGTTCGATGCCGCGATCCTGCTGGCTGGCCTCGGCATGGGTCTGCTCCAGCGCCCGGCGGCTGAGCCAGACCAGCAGCATGTTGAGCAGCGATTGCAGCATCAGGTCGCGGCCCGGCGCGTGCCCGGCGTACTCGCGGTCGATGGACTCGAACAACGCATCCAGGTGGCGCTTGCCCTCGCCCACGACGAAGCACGCCGGCTGCTCCAGCACCGTGCTCTCCAGCAGGCGGCCGAGCTGCTCGGCCAGCGGCAAGCCCATGCTCAGCACCCAGCCTTGCACGTCCTCGGCGAAGCGGAAGCCATGCACCGCCAGCGCCGGCGTGACCTGCAGCGACGCCTCGCGAACCGACATCACTTGCCCCTCCACCTCCAGCTCCGCCTCGCCGGACTGCACATACAGCAGCTGCACCAGATCAGCGTGGCGGTGTGGGCGGATTTCCCAATCGTGCAGGCGGCTGCGCGAGGCGATGGATTCGCAATGGATCAGGTCCGGCGTCGGCCACACGGAGGTCTCGCCATACAGACGGAACACCGGAACCGGATTGCCGCGTGCTTGTTCGATCACCGAACACATCCATGAAAAGTCCAAGAAGACTGTTGGAAATTACCTTCAAAGCCCAATCCAATCCACAAAAAATGCAGGTAACAAAAACAACAGGCCACTCAAAAGGACCTACATCATGAAAACCCAGGTCGCCATCATCGGCGCCGGCCCGTCCGGCCTCCTGCTCGGCCAGCTGCTGCACAAGGCCGGCATCGACACCGTCATCCTCGAACGCCAGACCCCCGACTACGTACTCGGCCGCATCCGCGCCGGGGTGCTCGAACAGACCACCGCCGACCTGCTGCGCGAGGCCGGCGCGGGCGAACGGATGGATACCGAAGGGCTGGTTCATGACGGTTTCGAGCTGGTGCTCAACGGCCGCCGCGAGCGCATCGACCTCAAGGGCCTCACCGGCGGCAAGCAGGTGATGGTCTACGGCCAGACCGAAGTCACCCGTGACCTGATGCAGGTCCGCGCCGCCAGCGGCGCCATGAGCGTGTACGAAGCGGCAGACGTGGAACTGCACGACGTCACCAGTGAAAAGCCCTACGTCACCTTCACCCACCAGGGCGAGCAGGTGCGCCTGGACTGCGACTACATCGCCGGCTGCGACGGCTTCCACGGCGTGGCACGGCGCAGCATTCCGGCCGAGCGCCTGAGCATCTTCGAGCGCGTCTACCCGTTCGGCTGGCTCGGCCTGCTCAGCGACACCCCGCCGGTCAACCACGAACTGATCTACGCCAGCAGCGAGCGCGGCTTCAGCCTGTGCAGCCAGCGCTCCGCCACCCGCAGCCGCTACTACCTGCAGGTGGGGCTGGAGGAGAAGGTGGAAGACTGGTCCGACGAGCGCTTCTGGGACGAGCTCAAGCGCCGCATCCCCGAAGACGCCGCGCGCCAACTGATCACCGGCCCCTCGCTGGAGAAGAGCATCGCCCCGCTGCGCAGCTTCGTGGTGGAGCCGCTGCAATACGGGCGCCTGTTCCTGGTCGGCGACGCCGGCCACATCGTCCCGCCCACCGGCGCCAAGGGCCTGAACCTCGCGGCCAGCGACGTGAACACGCTGTACCGCATCCTGGTGAAGGTCTACGGCGAAGGCCGGACGGAGCTGCTGGAGCAGTACTCGCCCATCGCCCTGCGGCGCATCTGGAAGGCCGAGCGCTTCTCCTGGTGGATGACCTCGATGCTGCACCACTTCCCCGAAAACGACGCCTTCACCCGCCGCATGCTGGAGACCGAGCTGGACTACTTCGTCGGCTCCGAGGCCGGGCGCACGACCATTGCGGAGAACTATGTGGGGTTGCCGTTCGAGGATGTGATCTGAGGCTCTTGATCTCGTAGGAGCGGAGCTTCTCCGCGATCCGGCCGGCAGGCCGGTGCAATCGACGCTGGTCCCGGCTGCGCCGGGATTTCGCGGAGAAGCTCCGCTCCTAAAAGAGCCCCTCGCGCCGGGGCTCAATCTGTATGCACCACCGCGAAAATCCCCACCATCTATCCTTACCCTCCATACGCACCCCCGCTCGCCGCGTCACCGCCGGAGGGCAGCATCGATCAGGACCAAGAAAACTTCCTCAGCCACCTGCTCGCCGAAAGCGGCGACGGTGATGCGCGCGCCTTCGCCACCCTCTACCGCTGCGTGGCACCACGCCTGTACCCACTGGCGCTGCGCCTGAAGGTCGACCAGTCAGAAGCCGACGCCCTGTTGATCGACACCTTCCTGCACATCTGGACCGACGCCGACCGCTACCACCCCACGCGCAGTACCGCGCTGGACTGGATGATCGCCCTGCTCTACCAGCTTGCCGAGCTCCCACCGCCTGCCGAAAGCGACGAACCCTGGCCGGAACTACCCCCGCCGGACGACCTCTGGCCCGCCATCCAAGCCCGCCTGCCCGACGATGAAGACGACAGTCGCAGCCTGCACGGGCCGCTGATCATCGCCTGCGTGGTCGGTGTGCTGATCGGCGTGCTGCTCAGCCTCAGCCTGCTGCTCGACCTGCGCCCCGGCCATTAGCACGATGGGTATCGCTGCGCTCCACCCATCCTACAAGGGGGCGGATGCAGCGCCGTAGGATGGGTAGAGCGCAGCGATACCCATGCTGTCCCGACACTCAAGCCCGATGGGTTTCGCGCTGCTCTACCCATCCTACGAGGCAAACGCCGCAGCCCCGTCGACCCCGCTCCCAACGGATAAAACCCCAAATCCCGCATGCCATCACCTTGCCAATCCGCTACACAGTTGGCATAAACGTCCGAATATATTTCGCACATAAAACAAGGAAGTTTCGATGCGCATTATTGGCCGCGTCCTACTTGCAGTCCTGTTTCTGCTACTTCTGATCGGCGGCCTCATCGCCTGGTATACCGCGCACCCCAACCTGCCGCAGTACACCCCGCCGGAAAACATGATCCACCTCGACCAGTGGACCCAGGCCGACCGCGAGACCTACTACTACACGCCTCAGGGCACCCAGGTTAAAGGCCTGCGCTACGACTGGTTCACCCACCTGGAGCAACCCTTCTCCCGGGACAAGTTCGCCAGCCCGGAAAACCTCGCGCGCTTCGGCTTCCTCATCGAGCCCGAGCAGATCGGCCGCGACGCCGAGGACACCAAGGCCGCCAACCCGGCCAACCCCGGCAACCTGCCGGTCGGCTTCGCCCGCCACCAGGACGGCGAGAGCGGCGCCTGGTACCTGGACATCACCTGCTCCGCCTGCCACACCGGCGAGCTGCGCTACAAAGGCACCGCCATTCGCATCGACGGCGGCGCGGCCATGCACTCCATCGCCTCCACCGTGCCCACCCTGCGCGGCGGCGCCTTCGGCCAGGCGCTGGGCGCAAGCCTCGCGGCCACCTACTACGTGCCGTGGAAGTTCGACCGCTTCGCCAAGGGCGTGCTCGGCGACCGCTATCCCAAGGGCAAGGCCGCGCTCAAGCGCGACGTGCGCAACGTGCTCGGCACCCTGGTCTCCACCGCCTGGAACGACACCCACCGCGGCCTCTACCCGACCCAGGAAGGCCCCGGCCGCGCCGATGCCTTCGGGCGCATCGCCAACAGCGTGTTCGGCGACGGCATCGACGCCTCCAACTACCGCGTCGCCAACGCCCCGGTGAACTACCCGCAGGTCTGGGACATCTGGAAATTCGACTGGGTGCAGTGGAACGGCTCGGCCATGCAGCCCATGGCCCGCAACATCGGCGAAGCCCTTGGCGTCGGCGCCACCCTGCGCATGTTCGAAGCCGACGGCAAACCGGTACAGGGCGACGAGCGCTACGCCTCCAGCGTGCGCCTGCGCGACCTCTACACCCTCGAGGAAACCCTCAAGCACCTCAAACCGCCGACCTGGCCGAAGGACGTCTTCGGCGAGATCGACCTGGCCAAGGCCTCCCAGGGCCGCGCCCTGTTCCAGGCCAACTGCGTCTACTGCCACGGCCCGCATGTGAAGGAGCCCGGCGCCAAGGACTACATCGCCCCAGCGCGCGTGCCCGAGTGGCGCATGAAGATGGTCCCCACCAAGGAAATCGGCACCGACCCGACCACCGTCGACAACATCGCCGACCACACCTTCGATATCCGCCCGCTGAAGCTCAAGGCCGAAGAACTGCAGGGCATGAACGTCCACCTCTACCCGCAGAGCGAGCAACCGCTGGACCTGTCGAAGATCTCCGCCGCCAAGGGCCTGGCCTACGTCACCGCCTTCGTCGAGCAGCGCGCCTACCGCGACGCCCACATCGGCGCGGAACAGCAGCAGGAAATGAACGGCTACGGCCTGCCCATCGGCGTACAGGAACTACGCGCCTACAAGGCCCGCCCGCTGAACGGCATCTGGGCCACCCCGCCCTTCCTGCACAACGGCTCGGTGCCCAACCTGTTCCAGCTGCTCTCCCCGGTGGCCGAGCGCGAGAGCCAGTTCTGGGTCGGCAGCTTCGAATACGACCCCAAGTACGCCGGCTACCGCACCGAACGCTTCCCCGGCGGCTTCCTCTACAAGACCAGCGTCACCGGCAACGGCAACGGCGGCCACGAATTCCGCGACGGTTGCCGCAAGGACGGCGCCATCGGCCGAGCCCTCAGCCCGGAAGAACGCTGGGCGCTGGTGGAATACCTGAAGGTGCTCGGCAACCCCGAGTACGAAGCCAAACTCGACCCGAACGTCGCCACCCAACCGTGGACGCCCGAGCCGAAGTGCGAATGACGGCGCGAGCCGTTGGCGCTTGGTGGGAGCGAGGCACATTGCCGCTTTCGTAGGAGCGGATCTTATCCGCGATCCGGCCGGCAGGCCGGAATCACCCCTTGCACCGCTATCGCGGTGATCGCGGAGAAGCTCCGCTCCTACGTTGTTTTCTGGGTGATACCCCTTCGGGACAGCGCTTGCGCTGAACGCACTTCAGTGTGGCCCGAAGGGTGAGCGCAGCGAATAGCCCAAAAGACAGTTGCTCCTACACGAACAAAAGCAGTCCCCTCTCCCCAGAAGAGAGGGTCAAGGAGAGGGAAGCTCCCGGAGTCCCCTCCATAAAAAAGAACACGAAAGGACCCCGTGCCATGCAATCCCTGCTCACCCGAATCTGGCTCTTCCTCGGCAAGTGGCTCGGCCGCCTGCTGCTCGCCCTCGCCGGCATAGGCCTGCTCGGCTGGGGCATCGGCAGCCTCTACTACGCCTGGAAATTCTCCGGCCCCGTCTCCGCCCAGGAAGAAATCCCGCCGGGCGAAGCCCAGCTCACCCAGGCCATCATCGAAGACGCCCTGCGCATCGTCGAACAGCACCGCGACAACACCCGCGTACTGCGTGACGCCCACGCCAAGGCCCACGGCTGCGTGAAGGCCGAAGTCACCGTCAGCAGCGACCTCGCCCCCGGCCTGCGCCAGGGCGTATTCGCCGAGCCCGGCAAAAAGTGGCAGGCCATGGTCCGCTTCTCCAACGGCAACCCCTACCCGCAGTTCGACAGCGCCCGCGACGCCCGCGGTATGGCCATCAAACTGCTCGATGTCCCCGGAGCCAAGCTGATGCCCGGCAAAGGCCACGACACCGAGCAGGACTTCGTCATGTTCAACCATTCGGTGTTCTTCGTCCGCGACGTCGCCGAATACCGGCAGAACTTCGCCGCCCAGGCCAGCGGCCAGCAGATCGGCGCCTTCTTCCCCAGTTGGAAGCCCAATACCTGGGAACTCCGCCACCTGATCATCGCCCTGCAAACCCTCGCCCCCGCCCCCGACAGCCCGCTCCAGGCCGGCTACAACGGCATCGCGCCCTACAAACTGGGCGAGGCGAACAACATCAAATACCGCGTCATCCCCATGACCGATGGCTGCCCGGCCTACCAGCTCCCCAAGCTCAACGAAAAGCAGCCCAACTTCCTGCGCACCGCCATGTACCAGCAACTCTCGGTCGACCGCGTACCCGCCTGCTTCGCCCTGCAAGTGCAGAAACAGGACCCGAGCCAATACATGCCCATCGAAGACACCAGCGTCGAATGGAGCGAAAAGGACGCCCCCTTCCAGACCGTCGCCACCGTCAGCATCCCCGCCCAGGACTTCGACAGCCGCGAGCAGAACTTCGCGTGCGACAACATTTCCTACAACCCCTGGCATGCACTGCCCGAGCACCAGCCCATTGGTGGCATCAACCGTTTGCGGAAAGCGGTTTATGAGGCGGTGAGTGTTTATCGGCATCAGCGCAACGGAGTGGACGGGGAATGAGCCTCGCCCGATACGCAGAGAAGCAGCAACTGAGATTCAGCGGCAAGAGAGTTTGCGGTAGATGACATTCAAAGACTGGTTGATCGCCCAAGGCAAAAGCCCAAAAACCATCCAGAACTACACGGGCCCTATCGACGGCCGCCTTAAAGATTTGGCAATGCACTTTGACCAAGGCGACTTCTCACTCGGCGATATCAAGACCAGTGCAGCCTTCGCCGTCATTTGCCAGAAGTTCGACCCAACCAAGGAAATCCTACAACTCAATACGCACGGGAAAGACATGTATCGCCGCGCCCTGGTGATGTACGCGGAGTATCGGCAAGGCTCGCAGAACGAAGCAGCAACCATGCAAGACGACTTCCTGCAATCCGTAAAAGAAGCACTTCAAGACTCAGCCGAACAGCGCAGAGACCGTCTGGCAAATGCACCGAAGAAGCCGAGCAAGAAAACTGTCCGCACGGTGGTGTTTAACCGTAATCCCGATGTGGTCGCCGAGGTATTGCTACGTGCGAAGGGGAAATGTGAGGACTGCAAGCAGCCTGCGCCCTTCAATCGCAAATCTGATAATTCTCCTTACCTCGAAGTACACCACTGTCTACCGCTCGCAAATGGCGGTGAAGACACAGTAAGAAATGCGATTGCTTTGTGCCCGAACTGCCACCGAGAGAAGCATTTTGGCTAAGAGCGCACGACTGTAATTTATCGCCAAATAGCCTTTCCGCCAAAGGCTAACCAGCAGGAGGCCAAACATGATATATCAATGCAACACCTGCAAAAAGACCACATTCGAAACAAACTGCCCGTGGTGCACCCCCTCTTCCTCTCAAACATCGGGAAGCATCACCGCAAGGGACCTAACACCTTTAGACCCGTCCTTTTACCCAGACTTCCAGTACAAATCCAAGGGGATAATCCAAGATTTTATCGGAAAAAAGAAAGAACAAGCTCAGCTTAACGAACTATTAAGCAATGTACTAAGAAAATATTCAGAGCTAAAAAAGCCATATTTTACAAACTTTATTCATACTACGCGCGATTTTACCTCCACGCCAAACGACGCCAGCACCGTTGGCGCGCGAATAGATGGCACCTATTCTGATCGAGAGCTATTCAGAGAAGTTCTAATTAGAAAGGGATTCAACGAACTCGAAGGCCTCCCAAAGCTACTCGACAAGCTACTCCTTACCACAGCATTCAACTCCATATATAGTGGATTCTCCCGCGAGCTTAGCCGACATATTAAGCCATCACTTCGCCAAACACTTACATCTTGGATCCAAGAATCAGGAACCACATTTAGAAGCGATCTCTCATTATTTTTCTACTTCTTATGGGAGAACAACATTCAATTTTCCGAGATGAACTACAACCATCAAGCGGTCAGCACCCCAGGAACCGCCCTTTTGGCATGGAGCAATCTAAAAAGTCTCTTGATGCACTGCGAAAAAATTCACTTCGACATACTGGTAAATAGACTTGGCGCTCAGCTAGAAAACTTCAACCCGAACAAGTTCGTCACAATGTACCTTGTTGACGCCATGGATGGATTTCAATTCGAAGACTTCTTGGTAAAAATTTTCCAGACCATCGGCTACGACGTTGAGGAAACCAAAAGAACCGCCGATCAAGGAGCCGATCTCTTTGTAAGCAGATTTGGCAAGAAAATAGTTATTCAAGCAAAAAATTACTCGGGATCAGTTGGCAACTCTGCAGTCCAGCAAGCGATATCCGCCAAGGCATTTTATGGCTGCGACGAGGCCATGGTTGTAACCAATTCATACTTTACAAATTCCGCAAAAGAGCTTGCCAACTCAGCATTAGTTCGCCTAATAGATAGAGCAGCCCTGCAGCAATACCTTGACGACTATAACCAGAAAATTATTGAAGAATTCGAATCTGACTCACTCGAATTTGAACTACCTGATTTAGACAATATCCCGACTTGACCGTATCCCCCTCTTTCCTTAGCCTCATCTGGCCCCGTGAAACCGACGGGGCCGGGATTAGCAGCCCGAACACTCAGAGACAATCGCCGATCTGTATCGGCGGCCCAACCATTTGGGCCGTCCACCGGAACGCGGCGTGTTGGTTCGTGTGGCTGCTGATCCAACATCGTCCGCTGGTGGTCTGCTCGTGATAGAGATGTGACTGAAATGGACGATTCATCCCTCCTTACCCCACTCCCCTTCATCCGCAATCGCCGCCAACTGCGCGCCCTCCTGATCGACGATCAGGTCTGGTTCATCCTCTCCGACTTCTGCCGCGTGACGGGCTACCCGCACGAAGAACGCATGGCCATGCGCATGGCCGATGACCAGATTCGCCAGGAACGGCTGCTGACCGAAGACGACCTCGAACTCGACTACGTGCTGGTGAGCGAATCCGGCGTGTACCAGGCGCTGGTGCTGTTCAACGTGCCGGACTACGGCTCGCTGCGGCGCTGGATCAGCGGCACCGTAGTGCCACAGGTGCGCAGCCAGTTCGCCGCCAATGGCCCCCGCCATGTGCAGTTGCAGTTCGAGAAGCAGTGCCTGGACGTGCTGGAGTGGCAGGACAATTACTGGATGAGCGTCGGCGACCTGCCCCGCGTGCTCGGCGGCCGCTCGCCCATCGCCGGACGTACGGGCTGGCGCAGTTGGGCAAAGCGGCTGCGGACGTAGGGGCGCATAACGTTCGACGTTATGCGCCGTTTAGCCGGATCCCCAAGGCACTCCGGACGGACCCCGGAGCCGCGATGGGTTGAGGTGTATCGGCGTACAACCGCGAACGGTTGTACGCCCTACGGTCGGCTCCGGCGCACCGTAGGATGGGTGGAGCGCAGCGATACCCATGCGGTCGGTGTGCGGGATCGATGGGTATCGCTTCGCTCCACGCCATCCTACAAAAGCGATTCGGAGCCGGGTCAGTAGAATTCCGGCACCAGCAGTTCTTCCGGCGTGGGGTTGCGGCGGTAGTCGGTGTGGCGCTGGCGTTCGGGGAGTTCGACGCTGGGCTGGCTGACTTCTTCGTAAGGGATCTGGCTCAACAGGTGGTGGATGCAGTTGAGCCGGGCCTTCTTCTTGTCGTCGGCGTGCACCACCCACCAGGGCGCTTCGGCGATGTGGGTGCGCTCGATCATGATTTCCTTGGCCTTGGTGTAGGCCTCCCAGCGCCTTCTCGACTCCAGGTCCATGGGGCTGAGCTTCCACTGCTTGAGCGGGTCGTGGATGCGGCCGAGAAAACGAAAGTGCTGTACTTCATCGGAGATGGAGAACCAGTACTTGATCAACTGGATGCCGGAGCGCGCCAGCATGCGCTCGAACTCCGGCACGCTGCGGAAGAATTCCTCGTACTGGTCATCGGAGCAGAAGCCCATCACCCGCTCGACACCGGCGCGGTTGTACCAGCTGCGGTCGAACAGGACGATCTCCCCCGCCGCCGGCAGGTGCGAGACGTAGCGCTGGAAATACCACTGGGTGCGTTCGCGATCGTTCGGCGCGGGCAGCGCGGCAACGCGGCACACACGGGGATTGAGGCGCTGGGTGATGCGTTTGATGACGCCGCCCTTGCCCGCCGCATCGCGGCCTTCGAAGAGGATGACGACCTTGTGGCCGGTTTTCACCACCCAGTTCTGCAGTTTGACCAGCTCGGCCTGCAGGCGGAACAGGGTGTGGAAGTAGCGCTGGCGCGCCAGGCGCTCTTCGTGGGATTGCAGGTTGCCCTGGTACAGGCCTTCAAAGTCGTAGAGCTCGTCGAACAGTTCGAGTTCCAGCTCTTCGTCCCGGTCGTCGAGCAGGTCGCGCCCGATGCGCCGGGGCAGCGTTTTGTCATCGAGGAGCATGAGTGTTGCCTTGTGCCGTCACTGGCTTATTCGTCCGTGGGTGACATTTTCATGACAGAAAAATGTAGTTACGTTATATGACGAATTAATGACAACAAGGCAAGGAAATCTCCTTCAGCGCCCGACTTAGAGCCTTCCCAGGTCTGACAGCTGAAGGTTGAGCAGTCCGCAGGAAGCGTCATACGCCGCTTAATGACGGATTACGGCACTGACAGCTGGCGCCAGCCGGGATCGATCAGGCATCGGCCAACGGGCGCGGGGCGTTGACGTACTTGAAGGTGCCGGACGCGGAAGCCACCGCCACGCCCGCGCTGTTGCGCAGCTCGGCCTCGCAGAAGGCAATGGAGCGCGTGTGGTGCTTCACCGAGCCGTGGGCTTCGAGCACCTCGCCCACTTCGCCGCCGGGGCGCAGGAAGTTGGTCTTCATTTCGATGGTCACCACGCCGCGATTGGCTTCGTCCGTTGCGCTGGCGTTGAGCGCCATGGCCACGTCGAGCAACGTCATGATCAGCCCGCCGTGGGCGTTGGCCCAGCCGTTGAGGTGGTACGGCTCGATGCGCAGGACGATGCAGCCCGGTCCCTTGCCGTCCGCCGCCGGTGCGTGGCGGAACTGCAGGTGGTCGAGCATGGGGATGGCGAGGCCGCGATGGGCGGTGTAGAGCTTGAGCTGTTCGACGTCGAGAGGCATGGGCGGTTCCTGGCGCTACGGGCGGGGCCAGGCAATGTTCCCCGCTGCTGCAGGCGGATCGCAAGCCCTGCGGCGCTGCATAGGCCGCGGGAATGCCGGACGATTGCAACGGCGTCCCCTCGCGGCGCGTAGGTGCTCAGCGGGATTTGCGGGTGCCGTGCTTCGCGGTCTGGCGCTCGACGGCCTGGACGAAGAGTTCCTCGACCAGCAGGGACTGGATGGGCGAATGGGTTTCCAGTGACAGGCTCATGGACTCGAGCTTCTGATTGATCCCCAGGCTGGCGATGCCGCACAGGAGGATGCGCTGGCCGCCGATGACTTTGCTTTTGTCGAGCCGCACTTCACGCGTCCGCTCGCCATCCTGGTAGGTGACCTTGAGGATGATCGGCGTTTCATCGCGCACGGCGAGGTTGAGCCAGGTGGCGACATTGAATTCGACCACCCAGCCGAGGCCGGTCTTCTTGGGCACGGCTTCACGGACAAGATGCGCCGGTACCGGCCCAATGGGAGTGTTGTGGGTATCCATAAAACGACGTCTGACTACCGGGGTAAAGCGGATTGGATTCAGCGGAAACCCGATTCTATGTGATGCCGTTCAAGTTTTCAGGTGGTCTTTTGTAAGATCACGGCTACTGGGTAAGCGGGAAGATACAGATACGAACCGCTCTGGAATGCCCATTGCCGAAAGGAGCCGTCAGCCGCGGCTGTGGGACGGTGGAAATTGTCCGACGAAATGAACGCAGCTACCGCCATCACGGAGGCCGGTCCGGCGAGTGGCGCCGGATCGGCCCTGCCGTGTTTCCCGAACTGTTTTACCAGTGAGGATGGGCCCTGGGGCCCTGTTGATCAGGCTAGCGCGCCAGCGTAGGTGCGAGGCCTGTGTTCGCCCGAGCGGTTCTTGCGCACTTCACGGCGCTCTCTGAAGTCCAGTTCTTCCATGGCATCCAAGCGTTCCTGCAGGTCTTCGATCTCCTGAGGGGTTAACAGCTTCCGATGTCGATTCATACGCACCTCCTTCGTGCGAATGCCTCATTCATTGGACTAGCAGCTGGGGAGGAAGATTCAACGAATATGGCGGGCGGACTGATCGAACGGTCAGTTCAGGTACCTGTAGGAGCGAACTGGTTCGCAATCCGGCCTGAGATGGCACAAGTCCGTTCGCGAGCAAGGGCTGGTCGTCCCCTCGATCCTACGAAGAACCGCAACAGGGCTTATCGCTGTAGGGCGTAGCCCGTAGGATGGGTGGAGCTTGCGATACCCATCAGCGTTATTCGCATGCAAACCGATGGGTATCGCTTCGCTCCACGCCATCCTACGGGCTGCCACAGGCCGTTGCGTAGGCCCGCATTGGCGCCCAATGGGCGCCCTTGATCAGCGCAGCTCGTCGAGCAGGCTGGCGACGGTGGTCAACACCGCGCCGGCCAGCGCCTTGGAACGCGCGCCGTCCCAGCCGGTGCGGGCGTTGGGCGACAGGTTGTGGTCCTTGAACGGCATTTCCAGGGTCAGCGACAGGCAGTCGTAGGTACGACCGACGTGATTGCAGGCCAGGGTCAGGTTGGCCTGGCCCGGTGCGTCCTTCGGGTAGCCGTGCACGCTCTGGAACTCGCCGTTGGCTTCCAGGCGCTCGCGGAACAGGCTTTCCAGGCGGTCCAGGCGTGGGGTGAATTCCGGGTTGCCCTCGCAACCGGCAGCGAACACGAAGGGGATTTCCTCGTCGCCGTGCACGTCGAGGAACTGGTCCACGCCGTATTTGGCCATCTGCTGCTGCACGAACAGCACTTCCGGGCTTTCCTCGGCGCTGGGTGCGGCCCAGGCGCGATTGAGGTCCTTGCCGGCGGCATTGGTGCGCAGGTGGCCGTGGAAGGCACCGTCCGGGTTCATGTTCGGCACCAGGTAGAAGTCGGCGCGCTCCAGCAGGCGCTGGATGTCGGCGTCGCCGGACTGCAGGCGCTCGATCAGGCCTTCCATGAACCACTCGGCCATGTGCTCGCCGGGGTGCTGCTGGGCGATCAGCCAGATCTTGCGTGCGCCCGCTGCGCCCTTGCCGATACGCAGCAGCGGCAGCTCGCGGCCCTCCAGGCTGTGCCCGGTGGCGAGCAGTTCGGCGCCGTTGGCGATGGCGCGCTTCACCAGTTCGGCGTGGCGCTCGCGGCTGTAGGGCTCGAAGTAGGCGAACCAGGCCTGGGGCTGCTCGGCGTCGAGGGTGAAGTGCAGGCCATCGGCATCAAAGGTGCTGGGCACGCGGAACCAGTCGCGCTGGTCATAGGACGCCACGGCGTTGTAGCCCGGCCAGCCGCCGGTGTAGCTGGAGCCGGAGGCGTTGGTCAGGCTGAACTGGTACTGCTGGCCGGGCTGCAAACCCTCGGCCTTGAAATGGAACCACTGGAAGTGCGGGCTCCGGGTATCCGGGCGCAGCGCCAGGCGCACGTGGCGCGGGTCGCTGTCGTCGATGACCTGGATGTTGCCGCTGTCGAAATCGCAGTCGATTTTCATGAATTCTCCGTAGGCGCGCGAACCGGAGGCGCCAAAGCCCTGCATTCTCGCCCTCCCCGCCGCGCCTGTCATGTGGGGGTGACTTGCGCGAATCAAGATATTATGGTCGAAATATAAATTGCGTAACGCTATTCCAGGGCCCTGCGCTGGTGATCCGGTCGGCAGGGGCTAACCTCGATTCACCTCTTTTTCCATCCCGGAGAGCACTGCATGAGCACTTACGATGTGATCGTCATCGGCGGCGGCCCCGGCGGCTACAACGCCGCCATCCGCGCCGGCCAGCTGGGTATGAAGGTCGCCTGCGTGGAGGGCCGCGAAACCCTCGGCGGCACTTGTCTGAACGTCGGCTGCATGCCGTCCAAGGCCCTGCTGCACGCGTCGGAACTGTACGAAGCAGCGGCCGGTGGCGAGTTCGCCAACCTCGGCATCCAGGTCAAACCCAAGCTCGATCTGGCGCAGATGATGAAGCAGAAGGCCGAGAGCGTGGCCGCGCTGACCAAGGGCGTGGAGTTCCTGTTCCGCAAGAACAAGGTGGACTGGGTGAAGGGCTGGGGCCGCATCGTCGGGCCGGGCAAGGTCGAAGTGACCGCCGCCGACGGCAGCAAAAGCACGCTGACGGCCAAGGAGATCATCATCGCCACCGGTTCCGAGCCCTCCCCGCTACCAGGCGTGGAGGTCGATAACAAGCGCATCCTCGATTCTACCGGCGCGCTGTCCATCCCCGAAGTACCCAAGCACCTGGTGGTGATCGGCGCAGGCGTCATCGGCCTGGAGCTGGGCTCGGTGTGGCGCCGCCTGGGCGCCGAAGTGACGGTGATCGAGTACCTCGACCGCATCTGCCCCGGCATGGACCTGGAAACCGCCAAGACCTTCCAGCGCGCGCTGACCAAGCAGGGCATGAGCTTCAAGCTCGGCGCCAAGGTCACCCAGGCCAAGGTCAGCGGCAAGCAGGTGAGCCTGAGCGTGGAACCGGCCGCCGGCGGCGCAGCAGAGACGATCCAGGCCGATTACGTACTGCTCGCCATCGGCCGCCGGCCCTATACGCAAGGACTGGGACTGGAGAGCGTGGGCCTCACCACCGACAAGCGCGGCATGCTGGAGAACCATGAACACCGCAGCAGTGTGCCAGGCATCTGGGTGATCGGCGACGTCACCTCCGGGCCGATGCTGGCGCACAAGGCCGAGGACGAGGCCATCGCCTGCGTCGAGCTGATCGCCGGCGAGGCCGGGGAAGTGAACTACGACGTGATCCCCAGCGTGATCTACACCCACCCGGAAGTGGCCACCGTGGGCAAGACCGAGGAGCAGCTCAAGGCCGAGGGCCGCGCCTACAAGGTTGGCAAGTTCCCCTTCACCGCCAACAGCCGGGCGAAGATCAACCACGAGACCGAGGGCTTCGTGAAAGTACTGGCGGACGAGCGCAGCGACGAGATCCTCGGCGTGCACATGATCGGCCCGAACGTCGGCGACATGATCGCGGAGTACTGCGTGGCCATGGAATTCCGCGGCGCCGCCGAGGACATCGCGCACACCTGCCACCCGCACCCGACCCGCTCCGAAGCGCTGCGTCAGGCGGCGATGAACGTCGACGGCTGGGCCATACAGGCCTGACCGTTGGTCGTTGCTGACGAGCGGTGCGTGCGGCGCGATGGCGCACCCCTGGAGTTGCTGCAGGCCACGGCTGGCGGGGCCTGCAGCGATCCTTTCGGATTAATTTGCGACTACTCCGTGTAGAAACGCGACATGGGCTGTGACTTTCTTCGCTTCTGAAAACATCAATTGCGTGAACGAACACGACGGTGGATGGACCGCCGTCGCCATCTTCGCAATGGATTACCGCGCAGAGAGATCACACCATGAATGCGACCCTTCGTTTCAACGAGGCTCTGCTGATCACCGGACGAGCCTTCCAACCCTTCCAGTGCGTCACCTGGGTTTCTCAAGGGGGCGACGGCAGCCTCGACCTGTCCGTCATCGACCGGACCGGCACCCGCCTGCTGGGGCTCACCCGCATCCCCAGCTCCGCCTATTCCGACCCGGAACAACTCGAAGGCCTGCTGGTCCAGGCCCGTGATGAGCTGAACCGCGAAGGCTATCGCCTGCAAGAGTGGCACATGCCTGCCTGATCCCAGGAGTGGCCCGAAAAAGCCCGGCCACACGCCGGGCTTTTTCATTTCCGCAACCAGCAGTTGCACAGCGCCGCCAACGGCAGGATGGCAATATTCGTGCGATGACTGACATTGCCGCCAGCATCAGTCGCCGCCACACTCGTTCCATACCTTGAACGAGGCCCACCATGGATTCGCCGCGCCAGATCGCCTGCCTGCTCTACCCCGAGGTCATGAGCCTGGACGTCACCGGGCCGCTGCAGGTATTCGCCACCGCCAACGTCGAGCGCCAGCGCCAGGGACTCGCGCCGATCTACCGGCTGCAGGTGCTCGGCGAAGAGGTCGGGCCGGTGGCGACCTCGGCGGGCCTGTGCATCTGCGCCGAAGTTGCGTGGCGTGACGTCGATCCGACAACACTGGATACCTTGCTGGTGCCCGGCGGCCTTGGCGTCGAAGCCCAGTGCCGGAACACCGATCTGCTGCGCTGGCTGACAGACGCCGAACCCAAGGTACGCAGGCTCGGTTCGGTGTGCTCCGGGGCGCTGATCCTGGCCGCGGCCGGTGTGCTCGATGGCCGCCCGGCCACCACCCACTGGGCCGACGTCGATACGCTGTGCGCAGGCTTCCCCGAGGTACGGGTGCAGGGCGACCGTCTGCACACCTACGATCCGCAGCGCCGCGACGGTGACGATCATGTCTTCACCTCCGCTGGCGTGACGGCCGGGATCGACCTGGCCCTGGCGCTGGTGGAAGCCGACCTGGGCCGCGCGCTGGCGTTATCGGTGGCGCGGCGCCTGGTGATGTTCCTCAAGCGCCCCGGCGGGCAGGCGCAGTTCAGCCACTGGCTGACGCCGGAGCCCAGTCGCACGCCACGCCTGGCAGCGCTGCTGGAGTGGATTCCGGCGAATCTCGGGGCGGACCTGTCGCTGGAAGCCCTGGCGGGGCAGGCCTGCATGAGCCCGCGCACCTTGTCGCGGGTGTTCATCAACGAAATGGGCATGGGCCCCGGCCGCTATGTCGAACGGGTGCGTCTGGAGGCCGCCCGCGCACTGTTGCAGGACGCCCAGGCATCGATCAGCACGGTGTCGCGACTGTGCGGCTTCGGTCACCCGGAGAACCTGCGTCGCACCTTCCACAAGCACCTGGCGATCAGCCCCCAGGAATACGCCGAACGCTTCGGCCAACTGCACTGACGACCACCACAAAAAAGGACTTTGCCATGCTCGAACTACGCCCCAACTGCGAATGCTGCGACCGCGACCTGCCCGGCGACAGCCCGGAAGCCCGCATCTGCAGTTTCGAATGCACGTTCTGCCAGGACTGTGCCGACCAGGTGCTGCACGGCAACTGCCCGAACTGCGGCGGTGAACTGGTGCCGCGCCCGCGTCGTCCGGCGGAGAAACTGGCGGCCAATCCGCCATCCACCCAGCGCGTACTCAAGCCCGCCGGCTGCCAGGGTTGAGGGCACGCACATGTTGCTGCGCACCCCGGCGATCCGCCTGCTGTTCACCAGCCAGGCGCTGTACTGGTCCTGCTCGCTGATCGGTATCACCCTGACTTCGCTGGTCGGCGCCCAGCTCACGCCGCTGAACAGTCTCGCCACCTTGCCACTGGCCATCCTGATGCTGGGCAACCTGCTGGCGGTGCAACCGCTGTCGCTGTTCATGCAGCGCCACGGCCGCCGACGCGGCTTGCTGCTGGGGGCTGCCTGCGGCGTGCTCGGTGGGCTGCTCTGCGCGCTGGGCGTGTGGCTGGCCGACTTCCTGCTGTTCTGCCTCGGAGCGCTGCCGATCGGCGCCTATCAGGCTTCGGCGATGTACTACCGCTTCGCCGCGCTGGAGGCTGTGGACGAGACGCACAAGGGCCGCGCCACGGCCTATGTGATTGGTGGTGGCGTGCTGGCGGCACTGCTCGCGCCAAGCCTGGCGCTGTGGTCACGCAATGCGCTGCCGGCGCCCTTCGTGGGCTCGTACCTGGCCATTGCCGCCCTCGCGCTGTTGGCCCTGGCCGTGATCAGCCGCCTGCCGGAGGGGGCCGCACCCGCGCCGTCCACCGGTGGCTGGAAGGTCATGCGCGAGCTACTGTCCCGTCCGGCGATCCGCGCGGCCATGGCCTGCACCGCTGCCGGCCACGGGCTGATGATCCTGATCATGAATGCCACACCGCTGGCGATGAGCTTCTGCGGGCTGCCGCTGGAACGTTCGGTGAGCGTGATTCAGTGGCACGTGCTGGGGATGTTCCTCCCCGCCTTCGTCGCTGGCTCGCTGGTGGATCGCCTTGGCGGCCGCCGCGTCGCGTGGCTGGGATTGGCACTGCTGGCGACCAGTGCCTCGGTGGCCCTGAGCGGGCAGTCGGTGACGCAATTCCTGATCAGCTCGTTGCTGCTGGGCATGGGCTGGAACCTGATGCTGGTGGCCGGCACCACCCTGCTCGCCTTTGGCCACCAGCCAGAGGAACGCGGCCACGCGCAGGGGCTGATGGAGCTGGGCAATGGCAGCCTGGCGACGCTGATGTCCTTCAGCTCCGGTGCGCTGATCACCAGCATCGGCTGGAACGCGGTTAACCTGCTGGTGTGGCCGGTGTTGCTGGTGGCGGTGGTGATGATCTGGTCGGGGCGCAAAGAGTTGGCGGTCAACCTGTAAACGCGCCCTTACGGGCGCCTTTCGCGGGCATGGCCCGCGATCCGGCCGCCAGGCCAGCTGCCCCACAACCGAAATATCCAAACGAAAAAGGCGACCCGAAGGTCGCCTTTTCGCTGCTCGCACGCCAACTCAGTAGTAGGCGTTCTCGCGGTTGCTGTGGTCGGTGACGTCACGCACGCCCTTCAGCTCCGGGATGCGCTCGATCAGGGTCTTCTCGACGCCATCCTTCAGCGTCATCTCGACCGCGCCGCAGCCCTGGCAACCGCCGCCGAAACGCAGCACGGCAATGTTGTCCTCAACCACATCCACCAGGCTCACCTGGCCGCCGTGGCTGGCCAGACCGGGGTTGATCTCGGTCTGCAGGTAGTAGTTGATGCGCTCGGTCAGCGGGCTGTCCTCGTTGACCATCGGCACCTTGGCGTTCGGCGCCTTGATGGTCAGCTGACCGCCCATGCGGTCAGTGGCGTAATCAACGACGGCGTCTTCCAGGAAGGGCTCGCTGATGGCGTCGATGTAGGCGGTGAAATCCTTCAGGCCTACCGGGGTGTCTTCCGGCTTCTGCTCGCCCGGCTTGCAGTAGGCAATGCAGGTTTCGGCGTAGGTGGTTCCCGGCTGGGTGATGAAGATGCGAATGCCGATGCCGGGGGTGTCCTGCTTGGACAGCAGTTCGGCCAGGTAATCCTGTGCGGCTTCGGTGATGGTGATGGCGCTCATGGCAACTCCTCGCAAACGTGGCGCCAGTTTACGCCATTCGGGGGCGAGGTAGAAAGCCCTACCGTTTTAGTAGGAATAATTCGCAGCTGGGTGGATCAGCATTTCGTAGGAGCGAGCTTGCTCGCAAACCAACCCCCGCAGCGGGGCTGTTCGCGAGCAAGCTCGCTCCTGCATGACTGCAGTCAGAGGTTCTCGTAGCGGTTCATGTCGAGAATCCCCGCCTCCACCGGCTCGGTCTCGCGGATATAGGCGTCGAGGTCATGGAAGTAGAACCAGAACTGCGGATGGCTGCGGCGGATACCCCAGCGATCCACAACCTCGTCGAATGCGACCTGATCCTTGACCTGCTCCAGCGCACGGACGAAGTCGCCCACCTCGTTTGCCTTCAGATTGAACATGAAGTTCGGGTAGCTGGAGAGCACGCCGGGGTAGATGGTCAGGGTATCCAGCCCCGGCTGGTAGCGCAGCGACTCGCCCGCGATGAAGGCGACGTTGCTGTGGGCGCGGTTGCGCAGCACGGTATAGATCTCGCGCTGGCCGTCAGGCAGCTCTACTCGCAGCATGGTCGCTTCGGGGAAGTAGTCGATCACCGAGAGCCCCGCCGCCGGGCGACTGACCAGGCGACTGAAGAACTGCTCGGCATCCTGCAGCGGCGCGGCGACGTTGTTGCGGTAGCAGGCGCCGCTCTCACACATATTGATCGGATCGGGCCGTGCGTTGAGCGCCACGTAGCGCTTGAGCAGTTGCTGGGCAAAGGCGTTCTTGGCGCCCTTCTCCGGCAGGAACAGTCCGGTCGGCCGGGTGCTGTCGCTGGTGTAGTAGTCGGCCCACATCTTGAATTTGCCGCTGTTCTGGTACCAGTCATCCAGCAGCGGCTTGCGTGCGGCCACCGGCATCAGGCGCAGGAAGTTCTGCTCGGCGCCGTTGCGGATCAGGTCGAAGTACAGCCGGGTCTGCGCCTGGTGAGCCACGTTGCCGTAAACGTCGAAGTTCACCACCAGGCCATAGTAGGTGCGCTCGAACAGCGGGTAGTCGAGCCACCAGATGGTCTGCGGGATGCCACCGATCAGCCCCTTGCGTACCGAGGCGCTGTCGTACTGCCGGAAGATGCTCAGCACGGCGTTGTCGTTGCCGGCCCAGAGGTCGGCCCAGGTCGGCGCCGGGGCCTCATCGTAGAAATCCTGGCGCAGCTCCTCGTAGGCATTGCGTTTGTCGCGGTAGGCGCGCCACTGCGACAGCATCGCGCCCATGCCATCGATCTGCCCCGGCAGCGCCAGCAGCGGCGAGGCCTGGGCGCGGAAATCCGGATCGGTGACGTAGAGGTCGTGTTGCGGGTCCTGGAACACCGTCCAGAAGTTGTCGCGGATCACGTCGGTGGCGATCTGCCCACGGCACACCGGCCCGCGGATGAAGGTACGGACGAAGTACTCGGCGTTGTCCAGCATGAACTGGTAGCGCGCCTGGGCCGGGATCGCGGCGAAGGTTTCGAACGGATTGGCGCGGTGCAGCAGCCCATAGCCGGGCACCATGTCGGTGCTCCAGTCAGTGCCGTAGAACAGTTCCTGGGTGCGCGCCAGCTTGGCCGCGTTGAGCGGGTAGGTAATGTGCGTCTTGTGCACGATCACGCCCTGGATCGGCCAGAGGCGATAGTAGAAATTGTTGCCCGGGTCATCGTTCGGACGGCGGGTGGCAATCGGGTCGATCGGCTGGCCACTGGGCGTGCGCGAGCGCACCAGTTGGAAGAAGTGCCCCGTCTGGCCATTCTCGGTGAAGTACAGGTGCGCCAGGAACAGGTGCTCGTAGAGCCAGCGCGAAACCAGGCTCTCTCGCGCGCCGGGCTGGTTCAGGAAGCCCTCCCAATCGGCGATCTGGCCCGCCTCGCCCGCGCTCGGCTGCCAGGCCTGCTCGTCCACTGGCGCGCCCTGGGCCAGCCAGGTCTTGATGGTCGAGAGTTGCTTATCGGTCAGGCCGGTGACGGCGAAGGGCATGCCGCTGCGCGGGTTCTTCTGCACGAAGTCGTCGATGCTGTCGGGCGTCGGGCACTGGTTGGTGCGGTTGATCGACAGGTCGAGTCCATCCGGAATCTTCTCGTTGGGCACCAGCGGGTGTGCATGGCCCAGGTCGATCATCCGCGCCATCAGCGCGGCCTGGCTGCCCCGGCCGTCGAGTACCGGCCAGAAATCCTTGCGTCGCCAGGCATCCGCGCCATGGGCATCGAGGAACAAGCGGGTGGTGTCCGCCGCCTTGGTCCGCGAGCCGTCGTACACCGGCAGCTTGTTGGCCCCGCGCTGAGCGCCTTCGGCGGCGGTCAGGTTGAGCTGGCACGGCGAGTCGTAGCAGGCGTGGCAGGCCACGCACTTCTCGGTGAAGATCGGCTGGATGTCCTTGGTGTAGGACAGGCCCGCGGCCTGGGAAAACGCGGAAAGCATCAGGGATGCGATGAACAACGTGAA